>JAJCYR010000055.1 GCA_029262775.1 Bacteroidota bacterium | reverse complement strand
TTTCGTGCGGTACGTGGGCGGCGCGCGCGGGCTCATGCATGTGTCGCAGGTGGCCCTCGGTGAGGAAAACAATTTGACGCTCAGGGTTTACGGCGAGCGCGCCGCCCTCGTTTGGCGGCAGGAGGCCCCGAACGAGCTGCGCATGCTCGGCGCCGACGGTCCGGAGCGCGTCTTCCGGCGTGGCCATGCGTACCTGTCGGCCGCCGCCCAGGAGGCCGGGCGCATTCCGCCGGGGCACCCCGAGGGGTTCATTGAAGCATTTGCCAACATGTACCGGGCGGCGGCCGCATCCATCCGCACGCGCACGCACGGCGATGCGCCAACGGTAGAGGACGGCGCCCGCGGCGTACATTTCATCCATACCGCCATCCAGTCGAGCCGCGAGCGCGCCTGGGTTGACGCCCGGTATACGCCTCCCACGGGCGCAGCCGGGTGAACGGGCGGAATGCGCCGCATGGACCCGTACCCCTATCACCAGACTTCCACCCGACATGTCGCGACCCGTTACCCTTTTTACCGGCCAGTGGGCTGACTTGCCGCTTGAAACGCTCGCCGAGAAAGCCGCGGCCTGGGGCTACGACGGCCTTGAACTCGCCTGCTGGGGCGATCACTTCGACGTGGGCCGCGCCCTGGCCGAGCCTGACTACTGCCGCGGCCGGCATGACCTGTTGGCCCGGTATGGCCTCACGGTCCACGCCATCAGCAACCACCTGGTGGGGCAGGCGGTGTGCGACCGCATTGACGCGCGACACGAAGCCATTCTACCGCCGCACGTCTGGGGAAGCGGCGCGGGGGCTCGAGGCGATGGTACCGACGTCCAGGCCCGCGCCGCCACCGAAATAATGGCGACCGCCCGCGCCGCGGCCCGGCTCGGCGTCTCCGTCGTGAACGGATTCACGGGCTCGTCCATCTGGCACCTGCTCTACAGCTTTCCGCCCGTGCCGCCAGCCATGATAGAGGCCGGGTTTGAGGATTTTGCGCGTCGGTGGACGCCCATTCTGGACGTATTTCGGGAGGAGGGCGTTCGTTTCGCCCTTGAAGTCCATCCCACGGAAATCGCATTCGATTCGGCGTCGGCTGCTCGGGCGGTGGAGGCAATTGGAGGTCATGAGGCCTTTGGATTCAATTACGATCCGAGCCACCTGGCGTACCAGGGCGTTGATTACGTCGATTTTATTGGCCGTTTCGCCGAGCGCATATTCCACGTGCACATGAAGGATGTCTGGTGGGCCTCTCATGGGACGGCGGCGGGTGTGTTCGGTGGGCACACGACGTTCGGCGACCGCCGCCGCCACTGGGAATTCCGCTCGCCGGGCCGCGGTGGCGTGGATTTCGAAGAAATTGTCCGCGCGCTGAACCGGATTGGATACGACGGGCCGCTCTCCATCGAGTGGGAAGACATGGGCATGGACCGCGAGTACGGCGCGGAAGAAGCCTGCGACTTCGTGCGCTCTGTCGACTTTCCGCCGTCCGGCGTTGCCTTCGACGCGGCCTTCTCGTCCGAATAGTGCCCGCGGGTGCCAGTCCATGAGCCGGTGCGAGCGGAAATCTCGTATAGTGGGGTAATGACTACGTCTGAACGCGCCTCCGGCGGTGCCCTTTTCACCATCTCGCTTCCGGTTACTCCATGAAGGCCAAAGACTTCCAGACAAAAGACGTCGGAGGATTGAAATCCTGGTTCGAGGTGAACGTCGGGGATGATTTCCAACCGACCCTCGCCATCGTGTTCTCCTCGTTACCCGATGAAATCCGTACCATCGGACGCTATCTGCAGGAGCACGGTGTAGCCGTATTTGGTGCCAGCTCCTGGGGCGAGTTCACCCGCGATGGCATAGAGTTGGGTTCCATCGCCCTTCTCCTGCTCGATGTACCTCGGGATTGTTTCTATCTGCGTCTGGAGAACCTGGAAGGGGGCGATGAGGAGGCGGTAACCCGTAGAGTGGCCACTGAAGCGCAGGAGCGCTTCAACAATCCCGTCATCATGGTCCTGGTTTCAGATCTCCGGACGCGTGGCGAAGCCATTCTGGAAACGTTCGAAGACGTACTGGGCGAGGATGCCGAATTGGCTGGTGCTGGCGCCGGGTCTACATCGGTAGACGCCCCGAGTTACGTCTACACGGCTGGCGCCGTCAGCTCCAGGGGGATCCTGACCCTCGTCATTGACGGAGACCGTGTTGAAATGACCAGCCGTGCCGCGTGCGGTTGGAAGGCGGTGGGTGCACCGCGTACGATTACCCGTAGCGAGGGGCAGTGGGTGTACGAAATTGATGGTGTTCCGGCGCTCGATGCCCTTCTGAAATACGTTGGCCAGGAAGACATGGACCTGGACGACCCGGTGAACTGGGAGTTGGAAGTCAATACGTTGCCTCTGCAGCTGCAGCGACCGAATGGGGATCCCATCATGCGGCCTGCACTCCTCTATAACAAGGAAACGCGGGCGGTCATGTGCCCCGGGACGATGGAAGAAGGCGCCAAGGTGCGCTTTTCCATCGAGCCGGACAGCAACGTGATCAATTTTGTGCTCGAAGACTTCAAGTCAATACGGGATGCGGCAGGAGATGTGGATGCGGTGGTGTATTTCTCGTGCTGGGGGCGATACAACTCGCTCGGACCCGCCATGAACCGCGAAATCCGTGAAGCAGGCAAACTGTTCGGGGTTCCGATGGTGGGCCTGCTGTCGAGCGGTGAAATGGCCCGCGTCACGGGCGGGAAACTGGAATTCAATGCACTCACGTCGTGTTGCGTGTTGCTCAAAGAGGTGAACGCATGAGGGCAAAATCATTTCAGGCAGACAATATGGCTGAAGCGGCAACCGCACTGCAGTTGGCGCTGGAAGGCGGATTCCGCCCGACCATCGCCGTCGTGTTCGTTTCGGCCCGTTGGGACCGGGAGCCGCTGCGCGCCCTGTTTGCCGCTGGTGGCATCCAGGTGTTCGGCTGCACGACGTACGGCGAGTTCGTGGACGGAGACTACGGAACCGGTACCGTCGCCATCCTTCTGCTCGACATGGACGAGGATGCATTCCGCTTGGTGCATGACGACCTCAGTCTGGGGTCGGAGCACGACGTGGCAGCCCGCATGGCGCAGCAGGCGCAGAGCTGGTTCTCCAACCCGGTTTTCCTGGTGGCCACGAGCCATATGGAAACGATTGCGGAGGACGTCATTGCAGGCATTGAGTCGGTCATTGGCACGAAAGCCGACATTTTCGGCGCCATGGCCGGAATGGACCCCGATACGCTGGACAATGCCGTGTTCACGGATGACGTGGACCTGGAGCGCGGCGTCGTCTCACTGGTGATTGACGGGGACCGTTATGCAGTCAATGCCGTCGCGACGTGCGGGTGGCAGCCGGTCGGGCCTGTGAAGACTGTCACCAGGAGCGAGGGAATGTGGGTCCACGAAATCGATGGCCAGCCGGCGCTCGACCTCATGTTGAAATACTCTGGTGTGTGCACGCGGGAGGAGCTGACGCCTGAGCTCTGGATCAACGAATTTGCCATGTCGCTGCCACCGCAGCTCATTCGGGAGGAAGGTGCATCGGTCATGCGACCGTCCCTCGTGTACGATGCGACATCCAGTTCGGTGATGTGCAACGGCCGCGTCCCCCAGGGATCACAGATCCGGTTTTCACTGCCGCCCGACGATGACGTGATAGATGCGGTAATCAACGCATGTCAAGGCCTCCAGCAGGAGCGGGCGCCAGACGCCGATGCCATCGTGTATTTTTCGTGCGCCGGTCGGCGGCTTTCCCTGGGCCCTCTCATGAAACGGGAAATCAACACCGTCCGGGACATATGGAATGCGCCGTTGGCCGGATTCTTCTCACTCGGAGAAATCGCCCGTGTCACGGGTGGTGCCAATGAACTCAATAACGTCACGTCCTGCTGTGTGGTGCTGAAGGAAAAATGAGCGAACACGACGAGACCATTCGGGCCATGCAGGAGGAAATCGAAATGCTCGAGTTCCGACTCCAGCGGCTCGAGAAAATAAAGCGTACGACGGCCATCTTCCTCGACGAATCGGTCGCCGAGCTGGAGGCAAAGCGGAACGCCGTTGAAGAAGCCAATGCGGCGTTGGAAGCGGCGCTTTCTGCTCTCAAGGTGGACCATGCGCTCGAACGGGTCCGTTCCCGGGCCGTCGCCATGCAGTCCCCAAAAGAGCTACTCGACGTGGTGCTGACCATGTACGACGAGTATCATGGGCTCGGCTTCCCGTGCGAGATGTTCTGGCACGCCAAATGGACGGACAAGGGGTATGAAAAAGCCCTGACCGGTGTCGGGGGCAAAAAAATAGAGTTCATCATGGACCTCCCGCGGGATTTCTCCGCCGTTCCTGCCCTCATGGAATGGGAGCGGAGCGAGGAGCCCCTGGGCGTCTTCAAGTTTGATCCAGAGGCCGCGGTTCAGTACCTGCGTCACATGATCGAGGACGGGGACTTCCACCGTATCGATCCGGAGGCGGTCACGGAGGACGATGTCCGGCAAAGAGGCGGTTTCACCTTCGTCCAGGCCCGAACTACGCATGGGGAGATCGGCTTCCTGCTGTTCGGTGAGGCCGATCCGAGCGATGAGGCGAAGGCCGTCCTCCTGCGGTTCGCCAATGCGTTCGACTTTGCCTATCGGCGGTTTGAGGACCTGCAACAGGCCGAGTCCGACCTGATACAACTGCAAGCCACCCAGGAGCAGCTCATCCAATCGGAAAAACTGGCCTCCCTCGGCTCTCTGACCGCTGGCATTGCCCACGAAATCAAGAACCCGCTGAACTTCGTGAACAACTTTGCGGAGGTAAGCCGGGAACTGGTGGATGAGCTCGCCGACGCGCTCGGCATGGGGCAGGATGGCGACCTTAAAGAAGCAGATGGCGCGCGCGCGAAAGAAGCCCGCGCCATCATGGATGACCTGCGCGCCAACGCCGAGCAGATCGCGAAGCACGGCGGTCGGGCGGACGCCATTGTGCGCTCGATGATGCAGCACGCGCGCGGCGGCGCGGCCGAGCGGGAAACGGTCGACGTAAACGCCTTCGTAGCGGAATACATTGACCTGGCCTGGCACGGCATGCGCGCCAAGGATCACGCGTTCGACTGCGAAGTGGAGCGCGCCTTCGCGGACGACGCCGGAGAAACTACGATGCAGCCCCAGGACATGGGCCGCGTGCTGCTCAACCTGTTGAACAATGCGTTCTACGCCACGCAGATGGACGGCGCCGCCCCAAAACGCGCCGTACGCGTTGAAACAGGCCGTTCAGCGGACGGAAAAAATGTAACAATAAAAGTTACAGATACCGGCCCCGGCATCCCGGACGCCATCCGCGAGAAAATCTTCGAGCCCTTCTTCACCACGAAGCCGACGGGCGAAGGCACGGGTCTTGGCCTCAGCCTGAGTCACGACATCGTGACGAAAGGGCACGGCGGTACTATGACGGCGGGCAGCGCGCCCGACGGAGGTGCTGTATTTACGATCACCTTACCATGACACGGATCCGCCCCACCCCGTATCCACCCATTCACCCCACCACCATGTGTCTGAGAATCGCCATTCTGCCAGTCCTCCTCCTGTCCGCCAGCCTGCTGGCCACCGCGCCGGCCCAGGCCCGCCAGGTTGCCGACGACGAAGTGGCCTTCTCACCCGGCGCCACGGATCTGCCCATCCGCTTTGAAAACGTGACGCTGGAAGATGGGCTCAGCCAGTCCACCGTCTATTCCATTGCCCAGGACAGCAAGGGGTTCATGTGGTTCGGCACAGAATTGGGCCTGAACCGCTACGACGGAACGCGGGTCGAGCGTTTCATGCCCGATCCGTTCGATTCCGCGTCCGTCCATGACACCTTTATCTGGGAAATCCAGGAAGATGACGAGGGCTTCCTGTGGATGAGCTACGAGGACGGAACGATTGGCCGGTTCGACCCGAATACCGGCCAGTCCCGGAATTATTATTCGTCCGCCGTAGACAGCACAAAACTGCAACCGGGCCGAAGTGTGTTCCTCGGAATTGATTCAGAGGGACGCATCTGGTCGTCGTCGGCGAGCGGGTTTCAGCAACTCGATCCGGAGTCCGGCAACGTGACACACTGGGGAAGCCACAGCGGCAATGGCGGAGACATCGGATGGACGAGTGCCGTCGTGCAGGAAGGAGAGGGGGACACCTTCATTGTAAGTGGTGGCAACGGTGTGTACCGGTTCCATCTGCAGGCGGGTACGTTGGCCAAGCTGCTTGACGTGCCGAGCGGTACCACAGCAGCAGTCGAGGATATCCATGAGCCGGGCGTCTTCTGGATTGGCACGCTGGACGACGGCCTGTTTCGTTTGAATACGGCCAATGACTCTTCACGACACTATGATGTTACGAAAAGTGATGCCGATCGGGCCATTCAGGCCGTTTCCGACCCGAACACGCCTGGCATTGTATGGGTGGGCACCGTCGAAGGCGTGGTCCGGATGAACGTCGAGACGGGCGCCTATCAGACCTATCGGTCGGGGTCCGGCTCGGGAGCTGGCGGGGGCGAACTGCTTTCGAATGCCATCGGCACCATGTACACGGACCGGACGGGAATTGTGTGGGCGAGCACAGGTGGCTTCGGCGTGACCCGGTTCGACCCGACGGCCATGGGCTTTGTCAAAGGGGAGGCCTCGCCGGACAACCCGAATTCCATGCGGGGTGAAGTCGTCTGGGCTATTTATCCCGAATCGAATGGCATCCTGTGGGTTGCCGCGTTCGGTTCGGAGTCCTCGGAACCGGGATGGTACCTGAACCGGATTGACCGCACGTCGGGCACCGTACAGTTTTGGCGCACACAGGCGTCGTCGCAAGCACCCCTGTTTCGAGGACAATCCGGCGATGTGTACTTTGGGACACACGAGAATGCGGATATTCCAGGGACGGGCGGCGTCGTCGTCTTTGACGAACGCCAGCGGCGCCTCATACCGCGCTATACCGTTGAGAACGGTATGCTCCCGAACAACAATGTCCGGGATATGGTGGAGACGGCCGAGGGTATTCACTACGTAGGAACCCGCGGAGGCATTTCACGCATAGATCCGAGCACGGGCAGCAGCCAGTTCTGGTCCATGAAAGAGCCGCGCGGCGTACAGGTCGGCAACGACGTGACCTGGAGGCTCATGCAGGACAGCCGGGGAACGATCTGGACCAGTCTGTTCGGCAATCTACTCTACTTTCCGGACGGTGGAATTACCCCCGTCGATTTTTGGGAACGGGCGGACGCCCCGGCCGATCCCCACCGGTTTCTTCCTCGCGTCATGACGGAAGATGCGAACGGCGTGCTCTGGTTCGGTCTCACTGAGGATGGCGCCAAAAGCACCATCCTGCGGTACAACCCGGCGACAGATGACGCCACGTACTACACCTACAGGCCGGAAGACCGGACGTCGTGGAGCGGTGGAGCCGTGAACGGCATACACCCCCATCCGGATGACCCGAACGAGGTGTTTTTCAATTCATATGGCGCCGGGATGAGCAAGCTGGATGTTTCCACCGGGCGGTTTACCCACTACGGTGCAGAGGACGGATTGATGGATCCAGCAGTGTATACCGGGATCTGGGACGCTGAGACAACGCTCTGGGCGCCCACCAATTCCGGACTGTATCGGTTCGATCCAGCGACCGAAACGTTCCGCCGCTTCGGCATGGAGTACGGCCTGCAGTCGCTCGAATTCAACGAGGGTGTGCTCGCCCGAACGGACAACAATGAGCTTTTCTTCGGCGGTGTGCAGGGCTTCAATGCCTTCTTCCCGACACAGCTCCGTACGAACAACGTGGCGCCGGACGTTGCCATTACCGAATTCCTGTTGTTCAACACCAAGGTCGTGCCGGGTCCCGGCTCGCCGCTCGCGAAATCCATTGTAGATACGGAATCCATTGTGCTCCGTCACGACCAGGACGCACCTTCGTTCCAGTTCGCGGCCCTCCATTACAAGCGGCCGGAAGCGAACCGTATTCGCTACCGGCTGGAGCCGGAGCAGATGGACTGGGTCGATGCCGAAGGACGGAATGAAGCATCCTATACGAACCTTTCGCCCGGAGAATACACGTTCCGCGTGATTGCCGCCAACAGCGACGGTGTCTGGAACGCCGACGGCGCAACGGTCCGGTTCACCATCCTGTCACCGTGGTACACCCGGTGGTGGGCCTTCCTGATCTATGCGGCCATCCTGGCCGGATTGGTCTTCGCCGTAGATCGCGTGCAGCGTCGCCGTGTGCTGCAGCGCGAGCGCGAATTGGCGCGCGAGCGCGAACTGGCGCAGGCCCGCAAAATCGAGAAGCAGCATAAGGCGCTTGCACAGTCGCACGCTGAGCTCAAGGCGATGCAGTCGCAGCTCGTGGAACAGGAAAAGTTGGCTTCCCTCGGCTCGTTGACGGCGGGCATTGCCCATGAAATCAAGAATCCGCTCAATTTCGTGAACAATTTTGCGGAGGTCAGCAGCGAACTGGCCGAGGAGCTGCGCGACGCCCTGAAGTCGGGCGATACGGACGCCGTGACACAGATTGTAGAAGACCTCCTCCAGAACACGTCGCAGATTGCCAAGCACGGCAAGCGGGCCGACAGCATTGTGCGCGCCATGATGCAGCACGCGCGCGGCGGGGCGGGGGAAATGGAAGAGATCGACGTGAACGAATTCGTGGGCGAGTATGCATCGCTCGCCTGGCATGGCATGCGGGCGCGGGACCACGGCTTTGAGGTGGACATTGACCGCGACTTCACGCCGGATGCCGGACGGCTGCGCGTACAGCCGCAGGATCTGGGGCGTGTGCTCGTGAACCTGCTCAACAACGCCTTCCAGGCGCTACACTCGGCGGGCGTGGAGGGAGCACTGGTTCGCGTGGCCACGCGGAGAATGGACGACTGCGTCGAGATCACGGTGTCCGACAACGGGCCGGGCATACCGGACGACATCAAGAGTCGGATTTTTGAGCCATTTTTTACCACCAAGACGACCGGCGAGGGTACAGGGCTCGGCCTCAGCCTCAGCTACGACATTGTCACGAAGGGTCACGGGGGTACGATGATGGTTCGAAAAAGCGCGGGTGGTGGCGCGGAATTCGTGATCTCACTTCCCGTAGAGTAGGTAGAGTAGAAGGCCTCAGGCTTCCCGCTGCATGGCCACGAGCGTCAGGTCTTCGCGCTGCGGAGCCGAGCCCCGGTGCTCACTGGCGGCGCGGAGGACGCTCCGGATGAGGGCCGTGGGGCGGGCATCGGTCGTTTCCCGGAGCGTCGCGGCCAGGCGTTCGACAGAGAACGGCTGGCCGCCAGTGTCGGGTACGCGCGCACAGCCCCCCGAGCAGAGGATGAGGGCGTCGCCGGCCTCCAGCGTTGCCGTCTGGACACTCCATGCGCCGTCTGTGGCCTGCCAGATGGGTGGGCCGCCCGCGCCAATCATGTCCACATGGCCCGACGCGCCGAGTATCCAGGGCTCCTGGTGCCCGGCATTGATCACGTTTACGACCCCGGTCGCCGGGTCCACGATGGCGGCCACGAGCTGCAGCGAGAGGGAGGGCAAATCGTCCGCAAAGAGCATCTGATTGAGCATCTGGACGGCACGCGAAAGCTCAATACCCTGTTGGATCAGGCCCTTGAGGAAGGTCTGGCCCATGGCGAGCAGCAGCGTCGATGTGACGCTGCGTCCGCGGACTTCGCCGAGAATGAGACCCACGCGGTCGCCCGCGACGTCAAACGCGTCGTAGAAGGTGGAGTTGATTTCTCCGGCCGGTGACGAAAAGCCGAACGTGTTCCTCGGGAAACTGATCGGCATGGTGGCATCCTGGATGCGACGGGCGACATCCAGTTCCTGGTGGATAGATACGGCCTGGTTCTGCCCGCGAAGCGCCCGTCGGTACGCATCGAGGTCGGTGGCCGCCTTGTCGATCGTGGTTTCAAGGTCTTTGAAATCGATGGGCTTCGTGACGAAATCGAATGCGCCGCGGTTCATGGCCGTGCGGATTTTCTCGAGGTCGCCATAGGCCGATACGACGACGGTGCGCAGCGGCCTTTCGAGCGCGGCAAGCCGCGAGAGCAGCGTCAGCCCGTCCATGCGCGGCATGTTCAGATCTGTCAGGATGACGCCTGTTTCAGGGTGCTCCTCCAGCTTGTTGAGCGCATCCTGACCGTCGAGAGCAAAGGTGAACTTCCATTCGCCCGCGCGGATTTTCCTGCGGAAGCGCTGTTGCATGAGGAGTTCGAGTTCCGGCTCGTCGTCCACGCAGAGCAGGTGCAATACGCCGGGGTCGCCAGCCGCAGGGGCGCCGTCGCCTGCCGCAGCGGGCTCGGCCCCAGCGGGCTCGGCCCCAGCGGGTTCGGCCCCAGCGGGTTCGGCCGCCACGCGGCCACGCACCTCACTCCGGGCTGCGGCGCGGGAACGGACCGCAGCGACCGCATCCATCATCTCCTGCAGATTCGAAAAGCGATCGCCGGGCGCTTTCTGGAGCATCCGATCCACGATCTCGACGAGTTGCAGCGGCAGGCCCGACCGGCGACCCGAGAGCGGCTCGGGATCGGTGTTCATGATGCCGTAGAGAATGGCTTGTGGATACGCACCCGGAAAGGGGCGCTCACCGGCGAGCATTTCGTAGAAGACGGAGCCGAGCGACCAGATGTCGGTGCGGTGATCGACCGGCTGTCCGGAGGCCTGTTCGGGGCTCATGTAGGCGGCCGTGCCCATGACGGTCCCGATCTGGGTCATGGTGGCGTGTGCGGCCCCTTTTGCGAGTCCAAAGTCCAAAATGACGAGGCGCCCATCGGGGAGCACCATCAGGTTTTCGGGTTTGATGTCGCGGTGCACAATGCCCCTGGCGTGCGCGGCAGATAGTCCGCAGGCGGCCTGCTGGGCGATGTCCATGGCCGATTCCACGTCGAGCGGACCGCGATCAATAAGCGCCCGGAGCGTATTCCCCTCGTAGCAGGCCATGGCAATCCAGGCATTGCCATCGTCTTCGCCGATCTCGTAGATGGTGCAGATATTGGGGTGGTCGAGGGCTGAAGCGGACTGGGCTTCGCGCAGAAATCGCTCGCGGCCCGGCGCATCGACCCCGGTGAGCAGTTTGAGGGCGACCGTGCGGCCGAGGCGCGTGTCTTCAGCGCGGTAAACGGCGCCCATACCTCCGTCCCCAATGTGATCCAGAATGCGGAAATGGGCGAGGTCCGAGCCAACAAGGTGGAGGTGGGGTGTTGTCACGGTGGTGGCAGATGGCAGGTGGAGGTCCCGGGCGAGACCGTCAAGATACGCGGACGCCTGTATATACGAAGAAAGGGCGTTGCGCAGATCATGGGCAATGTGGGACGGGGCGTTTTCAATGAATGACGGACGGTCGGCCTCCGGACGCTCCAGCGCCTGTTCAATCCACTCGGAGATGTCCCATTCGTGCCCGCTCATGAGAGATGGCGCCAAAGCGCGATTTGGGCGCTCGTCCAGTCGCGCTTCACGGTGGCAGGCGATATACCAAGAGCGACGGCCGTGTCCTCAATGCTCATGCCACCAAAAAACCGGCATTCCACGACGTGCGCCTGACGCTCGTTCTCTGCGGCGAGCGCCTGGAGCGCATCTTGCAAGCGGATGAGCTCCTCCGCGGCTTCCAGGCTCATGTCGGGCAGTGCGGCGGTATCGGCGGGGACCGGCGCATCTCCCAGTGAAAGGGGTTCATCATGGCCACCCCGTTTAATGGCCGCACGGCGCTTGGCATAATCCAGGAATATGTGGCGCATGGCCTTGGCGGCCACGGCGTAGAAATGGGCGCGGGAGGCCCACTCGCCGCCGGGCGCAGCGCCACCATGCCCGGCGAGCTTGACGTACGCTTCGTGCACGAGGGCGGTCGTGTTGAGCGTAGCATGGCCGCCGAGCCTGCGCCGTTCGTTGCGGGCACGGGCACGCAGTTCGTCGTAGACGATGGGGAAGAGTGCATTCAGCGCATGCCGGTCACCCGCTCCCAGCGCGTTCAGCAAAACAGTGACGTGGGTGGGGTCTGGCATGTGCGGGCGCGGTGTCGGATATTGTGCGCACAAATGTACATACTCCTGCACTGATCATCCGCTCGTCACCCACGGATTATACAGTGTCTCATTTCCGGTGCCACCCCCATGAAAGTACTGGTTGTAGACGACGAAAAAGACGTCGAAATGTTGTTTCGAATGCGGTTTCGGCGCGAAATTGCATCGGGCGAAATAGATCTTCTGTTCGCGTTCTCGGGCGAGGAAGCCCTCGGCATGCTGCACGACCACGGCAAGACGGACGTGGTCCTGGTGCTGTCCGACATCAACATGCCCGGCATGACCGGCCTTGAGCTCATGGAGCGCATAAAGGCCGAACCGCCGCCGCTACCGGTGTGCATGATGACGGCCTACGACAACGACGAGTACCGCGAACGCGCCTCTGTGCTCGGCTGCGCGGGCTATGTCTCCAAACCGGTGGATTTTCCCGCGCTCAAAACCAGGATCCGCGAGCTCGCGGGGTAGTGGGCTATTTTCTTCGTTCCCATTCCCTGACATCCGGATGTTCGCCCGACCAGTGGCGCTTTTTGAGTTCGTGAGCGGCACGCATGCGCTCTTCGGGCGTCATGGTCCGGTGCTGCGCAATGTCCCACGCATCGGCTTCTTCAAAACGCGTCGTCTTGTGGAAAACGCGTGGCATCTGGCGTTCTTTTTTTGGCATGGGAAACCTACCGCCCCTGAAACGGGCGGTTCCAAAAGTGGGCGGCATATCCTATCATATAGGCGACCGTTTCACCACTTCCCGCCTGCCTGTGTCCGACGCCTTCCAGCGCCCTGTTGCCATTGCCAATTGGGCCGACCTCACTGACCGCGAGCCCGCTCACGCCCTCGTCGAAAACGTCGACCTTGTCATTATTCCTTACGATGACGACGTGTCGGTTCTCTACGGCCGCTGCCTGCACCGCGGCGCATTGCTCGCCGACGGGTTCATCGAGGGCCACAACCTGGTCTGCGGCGTCCACTTTTGGGATTACCGCTTCGATACCGGCGTCTCGGAGTACAATAACGAGGAAGCACTCACCAAATTCCGTGCGGAGCACAGGGACGGCAAGGTTTGGGTCGATGCGGCGCAGATCGCTGCCTTCCACGCCGAGCATCCACAGCCCTATGATCGGGATGCGTACCTGGGAAATTATCAGGATCCGACGGGGGCAGTCGAGGAGCCCTACAACGCCCATATCCAGGAGCTGGCACGGAATGGACTCTCAAAAACCGGGCACCATGGGCCCATTTCGGCCATGGGCGTGGGGCTCAACACGCTGCCCCGCTGGGAACACATTCAGATCCTGACGGCGCAGATGGCGACGCGGCCGCTGGCCGATACGGCCAACGTCGAGACGGGGCTTGTAATTGGCCCTCGGGCGAAGAAGCCGCTCGCGCTCAATATCCCCATCTTCGTGTCCGACATGAGCTTCGGGGCGCTATCCGAGGAAGCCAAGGTCTCGCTTGCTACGGGCGCCGAGCTCGCCGGAACCGGTATTTGCTCCGGCGAGGGCGGCATGCTGGAAGATGAAAAGGCCGCGTGCAGCCGGTATTTCTACGAGCTGGCTTCGGCCCGCTTCGGGTGGAGCCTGGAGAAGGCAGCGTCCTGCCAGGCGTTTCATTTCAAGGGCGGGCAGGGGGCCAAAACCGGTACGGGCGGGCACCTGCCGGGTAGTAAGGTGCAGGGCAGGATTGCCGAGACGCGGGGCCTTACGCCGGGCACGCCGGCCGTCAGCCCGTCGCGGTTCGAGGACCTGGTGACGCCCGCCGACTTCCGCCGCGTGGCGGACGAGGTGCGCCAGGCGAGCGGCGGCATTCCGATCGGTTTCAAGCTGTCGGCGCAGCACATTGAGGCGGACATTGATTTTGCGCTCGAAGCGAGCGCCGACTACATCATTCTGGACGGCCGTGGTGGGGGGACGGGCGCCGCGCCCAATATATTCAAGAACAACATTTCGGTGCCGACCATTCCCGCACTCGCCCGCGCCCGGCGCCACCTCGACGGGCGCGGCGCCCACGACATCACGCTCATCATCACGGGCGGTCTGCGCACGGAATCGGACTTCGTGAAAGCACTCGCGCTCGGCGCCGACGGCATTGCCGTCTCGAACAGCGCACTGCAGGCCATTGGGTGCCTCGGCATGCGGGCCTGCCACACGAATGACTGCCCGGTTGGCATTGCCACGCAGAAGGAAAAACTGCGGCAGCGCCTCATTGTGCAGGCATCGGCCGCCCGGCTTCGAAACTGGTTCGAGGCCACGACCGAGCTCATGAGCGTGCTCGCGCGGGCCTGCGGCCACGACAGCCTCTCCGGCTTCCAGCACAGCGACCTCACCACGTGGGACGTCGACATGGCCCGCCTCTCGGGCGTAGCGTTTGGCGGCGTCGGAGACGTGTGAGGCATGGAAACCGATGTCCTCTTTGCCCGCCCGAACTGGTTCACAGCATGTGGACAAGCAGTCGCATGCCTTTTGATTCAACTTCCCTGAAACGCGGTTCGAGGAACTTCGCATTTCGACTTCGATACAAGAAGACTTCGATACAAGAAGATGTCGGTTTCACTGACTACACAGATCATCTGTTCATCTGTCCTCTTCATGCCCCGTCTCCAGACCATAAAAATGCGATTGGCCCCTGTAGCTTGGCTGCTGGCTGGTCTTGTGGCGCTCGCCCCGCTTGGGCCGCACGCCAGCAAGCTCGTACTCTGCTTCGGAATGGACGGGCACATAGCTGCAGAAACGTCCCACGCAGAAGACTGCGTGGACGTACCTATCCCGACTGGCAATGATGCCAAGTGCAGCTCATTCAAAGCAGAAAGTGGTCCGGCGACCGTCGCGGTTGTCGTGACAACGGGTTTTCTCCCGCTGCCTGTTCGCGCCCACGCACCCGCCCGGACGGCACTTCCTGCGGCGTACGGACAGACCGATCTTCATCGTAGCGTGGTACTGCTGATCTGAGCCGATCCTGATCCCAGCTCGTCCGTCCCGACCCTTACCAACGTGAGCGTCCGAGGCGGAATCGTACACGATCAGGAATTCCAGGTATATGATCTGCAACCCAACCGGGCCGACGCTTGCGTCGGTCGTCGTTGTGCTCGCCGTCTTGTCTGCCGGCTGCGCTTCCCCTTACGAAGTCACGTATCGTCCGCCCATTTCAAGCCTCCCCACGGCACGTTGGCAAAACTCAGATGCTGCCGAAAAGTCCGTGCGGGACCCAATCCGCGGCCCGCTTACGCTCGACGAGGCTGTTGCTCTCGCTCTTGAATACAACCCGGCACTCCGAGCCGCCGGTTACGAACTGCAGGCCCGGGAAAACGAAGCCCATCAGGCCGGCCGGCCACCCAACCCCGAGTTGGAAGCCGGAGTCGATGAATTCGGTGGGTCCGGATCGCGATCGGGGGCAAAGGCTTTGGAGGTCGGAGGCGGCCTTGCCCAGACCATAGAGCTCGGTGGCGACCGTCGCGCCCGTGCCGATGTTGCCGCCCACGGCTCGGAGTTGGCAGCTGTGGGTGCCGAAGCGACCCGATTGGATGTTATTACTGAAGTGCGGCAGGCATTTGCCGCTGTCCTGGTGGCAGAGGCCCGGCTTGCGCTGGCTGAGGAGCAGCGTGTAATTGCCCGTCGCCTTGCCGATACGGTCGAGCGGCGAGCCAATGAAGGCGCCGTATCGCCGTTAGAGGCTCGCCGGGCCAGGGTAGCCGCTGTCATAGCCGTTACGGTCCAGAAGCGGGCACGCAGAACGGTTCAGGGCACCCGCGCCCGCCTCGCAGCTACATTCGGTGGGGACGCAACGGCCATCGAAGTGGAGGGTGATCTGACGGCGCTTGCCTCGGTTCCGGATCTCGAGGAGCTCATCCTTCTTCTTCCGTTGAACCCGGAAGTGGCACAATATGCTGCAATCCAGAATCAGGCGCGCGCACGTGCCCGCCTCGAACGCGCCCGACGAATCCCGAACCCGACCGTCCGCATTGGCGGGGCCTATTTCAACGACGTGGGTGAACCCGCCGTGACGTCGGGCATATCCATTCCGCTTCCGTTTCTGGACACGAACCGGGGAGCTATCAGGGCGGCTGAGGCCCGCATCATGGCCTCCGAGGCCGACGCCGAGTCCGCCTTCCTGCGGATGGAATGGGAACTCACAACAACGTACGGCACACTCGCTGTTTCGGTCGAGTCCGCGCGTATGCTGCGGGACGAGGCCTTGCCTGACGCCCGTGCCGCCTACGAGGGCATTCTTACGGGGTACCATGAGGGGGAGTACGATCTGCTCAACGTGCTGGATGCACAGAGCGCCCTGGTCGAGACGCAGAACGCCTACACCGACGCCCTTGCAGATTATCATCAGGCGCACGCAGCCGTCGAGCGGCTTATTGCTACCTCTCTCCATACCGTGGAAGATGCACGCCTTGACAACCTCCCGAATCAGGACTGACCATGAATATCAAGCACACCACATCGTCCACCGATACTTCACCCAGTGCCCGTTCGCGGCTTTTTGAGATTATGTCCATGAGCCGCCGTGCGCGCATGTTTGCCGTGGGAATCGGCCTTTTGGCCATCATACTCGTCGTCTGGTCGCTGGCTGCCGGGTTCGGCGAGCCGACACATGACATGGCGGTCGACGAGGCCGTAGAGACGGGCGGAGAAGAGCAGGATCTGGTGACCCTGTCCCCCCAGGAAATCGAAGAGTTCGGGATTGACGTCCGCACAGCCGGACCGGGCACCATGACCGTAGAGAAAAAGCTTCCAGGCGAGATCCGCGCCAACGAAGACCGATATGCTCACGTCACCCCCCGTGTATCCGGCGTTGTACGGAGTGTGAGCGCGAACGTTGGCAGCTACGTCCGAGCGGGCCAGACCATGGCCGTCATCGAGAGCCGTGAACTGGCCGATCTGAAGGCGGACTACCTTGCCGCCATCGAGCGTGAGGAGCTGGCGCGAGCCTCGTTCGAGCGGGAAAAGCGGCTTTTTGACCAGGAAATCACCTCTGAGGCCGACTTCCTGGAGGCCCGGCAGGCGAATGCCGAGGCACGCATCCGTACGCGATCGGCGCGTCAAAAGCTTATTGCTCTGGGGTTCTCGGACGACTACATCCAGGCGCTCCCCGGGGAAGAAGAACGCAGCCTGGTCGCCTACCCGCTCACGGCACCCATCTCGGGCAGCGTAATCGAGAAGCATATCGTATTCGGTGAGGCGGTCGAAGCGGCCACAGAGGCCTTTGAAGTGGCGGACCTGTCCACCGTGTGGGCAGACCTCTCCGTCTATCAAATTGACCTTGGCGTTGTTCGTGAAGGTCAGGACGTCGTCATCGACGCCGGGCCTGACCAGCCCCGCACGTACGGAACCATTTCGTACGTTCGTCCCATTTTGGGCGAAGAGACCAGGACGGCTATTGCACGAACCGTCGTCCCTAATCCGGACGGGAGGTTGCGTCCGGGTCAGTTCGTGACCGGACTCCTGACCATAAATGCTGTCGAGGTCCCCGTATTGGTGCCAGTCACGGCATTCGTCGATGTCCGGGGCAGGACGGTCGTATTCGTGCAAACAGAGGAGGGGTTCAGGCCTCGAGCCGTCGAAACAGGTGACCGCGCCGGCGGTCAGGCTGCCATCACGAGAGGCCTGGAGTCCGGTGACCGGTACGTGGCCGTAGGAGCATTCGTCCTGAAGGCCGAACTCGGGAAGAGCGAGATGGAAGGTGGCCACGCCCACTGACGACAACCCTCGTCCTTTTTTCACAACTGAACCCACGACATCCATGAACAGAGTCATCCAGTTTGCGCTGCAAAGCAAGCTCCTCGTGCTTGTCCTCGGCGCCATCGTCCTGGCCGCCGGTTGGTGGACCTACCAGGGTCTCCCGATCGACGCGTTCCCAGACGTCTCTCCTTCACTCGTCCAGGTCTTCACCGTCACGGAGGGGCTCGCCCCCGCCGAGGTCGAGCGCTATGTTACGTACCCCGTCGAAACAGCCATGAACGGGCTGCCAAACGTAGAGCAGGTTCGATCCGTTTCCAACTTCGGCCTGTCCGTAGTCAATGTCTACTTCGAGGACGGAACAGACATTTACTTCGCCCGCCAGCTCGTTGGAGAGCGGCTCAACGAGGCACGTGAATCCATCCCACCCGGGTTCGGTGAGCCCAAAATGGGACCGATTTCGACCGGCATGGGACTGGTCCTGTTCTATTACCTGGACGATACGACCGGGCAATACTCTCTGGAAGAACTCCGCACCATGCAGGATTGGATCGTCAAGACGAGTCTCCAGACCGTTCCTGGTGTGACGGAAGTCCTGGGGATTGGAGGATACGAGCGCCAATTCCAGGTCGTCGTAAAACCGGAGGCCCTGCTTCAGTACCGCATCACGCTGGCTGAGGTTACCGATGCGCTGGAGGAAAACAACCTCAATGTCGGCGCGCAATACATTGAGCAGAACGCAGAGCAATTCGTGGTCCGATCCGTTGGGCTGGCGACCGGCATTGCCGACCTCGAGAACGTTGTCGTTCGCACGGTCGATGGTACGCCAGTCTTTGTCAAAGACGTGGCCACCGTCCAGATTGGAGGCGCCATCCGACGGGGCCTGCAGACGCGCGGAGGCGTCGAAGAAATCGTTTCCGGGATGGTAGTGAAGCTTTACGGCACCAATTCATCCACCGTCATTGGCCGCGTCGAGGCCAGACTCGCCGATATCAACGAGGCGCTCCCGGAAGGTGTCGACATCGTCCCGTACTACGAGCAAAAGACGCTTGTGGAGGCGGCAGTGGCGACGGTTACGAGGGCTCTCTGGCAGGGAATCCTTCTCGTTGTTCTGGTTCTCGTCGCGTTTCTGGGATCGTGGCGGCCGAGTTTGGTGGTGGCCCTTGCCATTCCATTTTCCGTCCTGTTCGCCGCCATCTTCATGGGACAGTTCGACATATCGGCCAACCTCATGAGCCTGGGCGGCCTGGCCATCGCCATCGGAATGATGGTCGACGGGGCCATAGTGATGGTCGAGAACGTGGACCGAATGCTCAGGGAGGCCGATCCGGATGAGTCGCGGGTGCACGTCGTGGCGCGGGCCTGCGCTGAGGTAGCGCGCCCCGTTGCGTTCGCTGTGCTCATCATCATTGTGGTATTCCTGCCGCTCTTCACGCTCCAGGGCGTCGAGGGCAAAACGTTCCGGCCGCTCGCCTACACGGTTGCTCTCGCCATGCTGGGTTCGCTTGTGTATGCCATTGTGTTCGCTCCGGTGCTCTCCCATTTCTTTATGCGTTCGCCGGCGAAGGAACAGGGCGCCGGCACCTCCGGAAAGCAACGGTTGGACAATCGCCTGCTGGACCGGGTAACCTCGTGGTACCGACCCATTGTGGCCTTTTTCGTCCGGCAGCGACCGTGGGCCATCGGCCTCGCAGCTGTCCTCCTTCTGGTCGGTGCGGTCGTATTCCCGCAACTCGGGAGTGAATTCACGCCCACGTTGCAGGAGGGCACCATCGTCATGCGATTGACCATGGCCCCGTCCATTTCGATCACGGAGAGCAAGGCGACAACGCAGCGCGTTGAGCGCCGCCTCATGACCATCCCGGAGATCACAGACGTGGTCAGTCGGATTGGCCGCGGAGAGGTTGGTGCACACGCCGACCCCATCAACTCCGCCGAGATGTATCTGGTGCTGACGCCGGAAGACGAATGGCGGTTTGACAACCAAGCTGAGCTGCTCGCTGGCATCCGCGAAGAGCTGGGCGAGGTGCCAGGCGTGCTGACGAATTTCAGCCAGCCCATCCAGATGACGGTGGACGAACTCCTGGAGGGCGTCAAGGCCGAGCTTGCCGTCAAACTGTTTGGCGACGACCTCGACCTGCTCAAGACGAAGGCAGACGAGATCGCCGCTGCCCTCAACACCGTCGAGGGCGCCGCCGATGTGCAGGCCGATCAAATCACAGGAACTCCGCAGCTCCAGATTGAGGTAAATCGCCAGACCATCGCCCGCTACGGCGTCAACGTATCGGACGTACAGCGAACCGTGGAAACAGCCGTCGGCGGCGCCGAGGCCGGGCAGATATTCGAAGGTATCCGCCGTTTCCCGATCTACGTTCGTTTCGAGGAGGAGGCCCGTTCGACGCCGGAGGACATTGCCAACCTGCTTATTCCGCTTCCGGGGGGTGGCACCGTCCCGCTTGGTGCGCTCACCACCATTGAAGAGGTCGTCGGACCGCGCCAAATCACGCGGCAGGACAATCAGCGCTTCATTACGGTCCAGCTCAATGTGGACGGCCGCGACATTGGCTCGTTCGTCCAGGAAGCACAGGAGGTCATACGGAATGAAGTCGACCTGCCGACAGGCTACCTCACGACCTGGGGCGGACAGTTTCGACTTCAGCAGGAGGCCAACAAACGGCTGATGGTGGTGGTGCCCATCACACTCCTCATCGTCTTGATCCTGCTGTACGCCAGTTTCAACTCGCTGAAAAATGCGACGCTCATCATGCTCAACATTCCGCTCGCATTGGTGGGCGGCATTGTCGCGCTCTGGGTGACCGGCCAGAACCTGTCGGTACCCGCGTCGGTGGGGTTCATCGCCCTCTTCGGGATTGCGCTGGAAAATGGCATGGTGCTGGTCACGTACCTCAACCAGCTCATCCGGGACGGCACGCCCATGGACCGGGCGAGCGTGGAGGGCGCGCTGCTGCGCCTACGCCCGGTTCTCATGACGGCCGTGACGACCGCACTGGGCCTCATCCCGCTTCTCTTCTCTACCAGTACCGGGAGCGAAGTCCAGCGCCCGTTGGCGACAGTCGTTGTCGGCGGCCTGTTCACCTCTACGATACTGACGCTGTTGGTAGTGCCAGCGCTCTACTCGTGGTTCAGCGACGTCCCACAGCCAATCGAGTCTCCGGACTCCAACATATAGACCAGAGATCTCTATCATGAAACAGATCCAAGCCTACATCAAGCCACACAAACTCTCTGCCGTTACCCTCGCCTTCCATCATATGGAAGGGCTCACGGGAGTGAGCGTCTGTGAAATGAAAGGATTCGGCCGCGGCCGGGCACGGGACGTACCCCACAGCTTTACCGAAGATCTCGTGGACTACGTTGCCTGTGTTAAAATCGAAACGGTTGTCGAGGACAGTATGGTGGATGAGATCATTGAGGTCATCCGCCGTGAGGCGCACACAGGCCTCCGCGGGGATGGTAAGATCTATGTCACACCGGTTTTCGATGCCGTACGCGTGTCCACCGGCGAGAGGGGCTCGGCCGCGGTGTAAACTCACTCAACCATGAGCCATCAACACGACAGCCACGACAACGGTGACCTCTCTGGTCGCCGCATTCTGATTGCTCTGACACTCAACGTCGGAATAACCGTCACCCAAATCATTGGTGGCGCCCTGTCCGGCAGCCTTGCGCTGATTGGCGATGCCGCGCACAACGGATCAGATGCTGCCGCGCTCGGCATAGCATGGGGAGCCCAGAAGCTTTCCAGGCGTCCGGCAGACGGGCAGTACACGTTCGGATACGAGCGCGCCAAGGCCATTGGGGCGCTCATCAACCTGACGACGCTGTATGTCATTGCGCTGTATCTCATCTATGAAGGCATCGCCCGGCTCATCAATCCGTCCGAGGTCGAAGGAATGACCATGTTGGTGGTGGGGGCCATTGCCTTCGTCGAAGACCTCCTTTCCGTCGTTATCCTGTGGAAAAGCACCAAGGGAAACGTGAACGTCAAGGCCGCCGCCATTCACCTGATTGGCGACACGGTCTCCACCATCGGAGTGGTGATATCGGGGTTCCTCATTCTCTGGAAGGGCATCACGTGGGTAGATCCGGCGATTACGCTGGCCATTGCCGTCTACATTGTCATCCATGCATCCATAGAGATGCGAAAGGTCATGGGCCTGTTGATGGAGCGCGCTCCAGAGGACGTTGACCTGGAGGCGCTGGCCGGTGCCGCGCGGGGTGTAAAGGGCGTCTTGGCCATCCGGCACGTCCACGTCTGGCGCCTCGACGAGACGCGAACCGCGCTGGAGGCGTGCATTGAAGTTGAGGCCGGAATGCGCATTGAAGCGGTCGAAGCCATCAAAAACCGCCTCAGAAGCGTGCTTCGAGATGATTTCGGCATTGAACATGCCACATTCGAGATGGAAGCTCCAAATCCGAATCGAGACTCCGGATTGATTGCGGTGGAGTAGCGGCGAGGACGAGTTCCCCGAAGAGGATGAGCGGGACTCGGTCGTCGTCCCAGCGGACGACTCCGACACCGCTTCAGAAGCAGGCCTTCGAACTGCTCCAAGTCCCTTATTCGTAACTGTTCCCAGTAGCTCGTGATCCGTATCGGCTGCCATGAAAGATGCCGAACACGAAGCCATCGGGCAAGAGGCTGTCCTCATGAATTGGGCGAAATGATCTTAACGGTCGGGCGGAGGTTATTCTTCACAGGCAGACTTACCGTAAAAATGCTGCCTCCGTCCGGGCCGCTACTGAACGCCCGAATATGCCCCCCATGCAACTCGATGAGAACCTTCGTAATTGGCAATCCGAGACCGGTGCCCTGTTTTGACTGAATGGATTGCTCTCTTGAGCGAAAAAATCGATCAAACAGGTGTTCACGTTCCTCGTCAGAGAAGCCAATACCCGAGTCTGACACTTCAATGATTACGTCGGATTCGTTCGTCTTCATCGTCAATTCCACCGAGCCTTCTCGTGGCGTGTACTTTATGGCATTTGTAAGAAGATTGTCCAAGATGACCTCGATATATGACGGTTGGACCGAAGCTGTAACATGGCCTTCAATATTCGAACCCAGTTGAACCCCTCGTTCTGCTGCCAAGGCTTCAAAACGCTCCATGCGGCTGACCAACAGGTTGGACAAGTCGACCGTCTGTAGCGAAAGATCTTTGATTCCTTCTGCGCTGGACAGCTCAAGAAGTTTGTCGAGCATATCACTCAGTCGAAGCAACCTGTCTCTGACCGCATCCAGCGTTGATCTATAGTACGCATGGTCACGAGAGCGGTGAAGCGCAACATCAATTTCACTTCGCATGGCAGACAACGGCGTAAACATCGCGTGCGCAGCATCGACCCGAAATCGCTGCTCTCTTTCGAAAGAAGACTGCAGCCTGTCCAACATTACGTTGAAGGCGTCCGCCAAATCAGTCAGTTCATCTTGGACACCGAAGTTGGACGGGAGTCGCTGTTCCAAGTCCGTCGGGTGTATCTGATTTGCTACGTCTGTCAACGAGACGACAGGAAGCAGAGCGCGTTTTGCAAGGCCGTATCCGCTGACAATGGCGACGAGTACGCATAACGCAATACCAACGGCCAATATCCATTCCAGTCGATGCAACTCTTCGTGAATGGTGGATTCAAGTCGCGTAATCTCCAGCCAGCCGATCATTTTTCCGGACCGATCTCGAACTGGTGAATACCGCGAACGGACCGGAGTGCCATCCCATTCGTGGATATGGGTCGTAATCGAGGCACGAGCCGGAATGAATGGGTGAAAGGTTTCACCCCCGTCGAAATTTGGACTTCGATATGTCACGTCGCCATCAACTGAAAGCAGGCGAACATACGTCCCGTAAGCGCCACTGGTTTGGTAGGCAACGGATTGTATAGAATCCGACTCTGCCAGTACCAAACCATCGTCTTCATGTACAATGGCCGTCATCAGCAATCGTTCGGCCTCGTTCATTCGGCCTTCAAAGTCTCGATGAATACTCAGGTCAAATGTCGCATATAAAAAAACAACAAACACTGTCAGAAGAATGAGCGAGCTGACCCCGTACCAGAAGGACAAGCGAACAGAAATGGAATACCTGCTACCGAAAGGGTTAATCATGGTTGCCAGCACGTTGACTCTGGGGCGGAGGTACCTGGTTATCGTGCTTTATGATATAACCCACTCCGCGGATGGTCTCTATCGCCAGGAAGTGGTCTTCTGATTGAACCTCCGAGAGTTTGTTGCGGAGCCCCGAGACCGTCACATCAATTGCATTGTCTGTTACCTCAAGCACCGAACCCCAAATACGCTGTGCAATGATGCTCCGGGGGAGCACACGATCTCGATACTCCAACAGCAGTTCCAGCAGCTTGTACTCTTTGGTGCGAAGAGTAAGGGATGCATCGCCCACAAAGGCCTGATTCCGAGTAGCATCCAATGTGAGGTCGCCGAAGGCATGAGAATGTGTCGGAATTGCTGCCGAAGTGGATCTGCGAAGCAGGGCCCGAAGACGGGCCAGAAGCTCCTCATAGGAAAACGGCTTACTCACGTAATCGTCTGCACCGGCATCCAGTCCGGACACCTTGTGTTTCACATCGCGGCGCGCGGTGAGCATAATGATGGGTACAACGCAACCTTGTCTTCTGAGCCGCTGAATCAGAGATCGTCCGTCAAGGAGAGGTAGACCCCAATCAATCAGCATGGCGTCATAATTCTCGCTCATTGCAAAATCCTCGCCCTCAACACCGTTTTTTGCGAGATCGACCGTGTAGCCCTCTTCTTCAAGGCCTCGTATGATCGGCAGAGCGAGAATCAACTCGTCCTCCACGAGCAACAGGCGTGATGAGGGCTCGTCAGTCGGAAGTTTCATTGCTCAACCTGTTGAAAATATAAGGTTGTCGAAAGGTACGTTAATGGTTGATTGCCGTAGCTTTCAATGCGAAAACGAGTCAGAAACCGCGGACGCGACTCCGGAGAACACCGGTCACAGTAACACTTGCCGAAAAACCCGATGAACAGAAAATCCATGTCAGTTGTTTCCAGATGGATGATCGTTGGACTTGTCATGGTTATGAATTGCCTGTTGGCGGGATCCGCTCACGCACAGGTTGAGGAGCGCCGGATTTCGCTGAAAGAAGCCTTGGAACTGTTTGCCAGAAATAATCTGGCTCTTCAGATTTCCCGAGCGGAAGCGACATCTGTAACTGGCCTTGCCAGACAGGCTGCAGCCTATCCCAATCCGATCGTTGCTGTAACGCATGAACCTCTTTCATCCGGCTCAGATACCTATTCCGAAAGTTACTTCATGCTTAGCCAGCGGATGTTATGGCCTGGATTGCGAAGTGCACGCATTCAGGCTGCGAATCAGTTGGTGTCGTCGGCAAAATTTCGCGTTGCAGCGGACAGCATGCGACTTGCATTCGATGTGATCAGTACCTACTTGCAGGTCACAGCCGAAGCGGAAAGAGAAGCGGTTCTGCTTCACGTCGCCGAGCTCATGAGAGAGGTGGAGTCCAGTTGGACAAGTCGCTTCGCGGAAGGAGAGATTTCAGGATTCGACTTGCGTAGAATGCGACTGGAGCGAGCACGCTATGAAAACGCACTTGCCGTGGGCGACTTGAGAACCAATGCAGCCAGACGCGAATTGGCAGCCATTATCTCTTTTGAAGATGATAATACCAAACTGATTCCAGTCGACCATCCTGACGGTATACCACAGGAGCTTGTCCTGGAGTCACTGCTGGATGAGGCTCGCACGAGCAGACCAGAGGTTGTCGCGGCGCTGAAGAATGCAGGCGCTTCCCAGGCTGCAGTGGAAAGCTCCCTATTGGATCGTCGGATCCAACCTACGCTGACGGCCGGTTACAAAAGACAATCCGATGGCTTTGGCGGGGCGTTTTTGGGTGCTTCTGTTGGCTTGCCGTTGTTCGACCGAAATAAAGGGAATATTGAATCGGACATAGCGCGGAGTCACGCTGCTGAGACCCGTCATCTGCTGACCGTTCAGGAAGTAGAAAATGACGTCAAGAGAAGCTATGATCTGTACGAGTCTCTGCGCCAAAGAATGACGCTCATACAGAAAGGACTTCTGGCTGAGACAGAAGATCTCCTCCACATCGCGCTCAAGAGCTACACCGAAGGTGAATTGACTCTTCTCGCACTCATGGACGCTGCCGAAGCATATCGAGATGCTCATCTGATCAGAATCGATTTAAAAACGGCGCTCTGGACTACTTACTTCGACGTACTCCGAGCCGCTGGTCGCCCACTACCATCCAATTTCAAATAAACGATACACCCATGCTGGACGCTCGAAAAAATGTATCTCGGTGGTTAATACTGGTAGTGCTTATCGGCTTTTCTGGCTGCAGTAGTCATGAGCATACGTCCGAGGCGGTGACAGACCACGCCAATATCGCTGTAACAATTTGGACGGATCAGACGGAGTTGTTCTTTGAATACCCACCCATGCTGGCAGGTCAGGAAGGCGAAACCTGGGCAGTTCATGTCACTCGAATGACAGACTTCAAACCCGTCACGGAAGGCAAACTCATTATCAGTATGCAGTCCGAGGATGGGCGGGTATTCACGTTCGGCGCTGATGCGCCCGCCCGCCCAGGAATATTTCTTCCCGCTCCATCCATGGAAGAATCGGGAGTATATCGGGTTTCCATGGAAGTCGTGAGTCCACAATTGACTGATAAAATTGTGGTTGGTGAAATCACGGTGTTCGCTGAAGAGAGTGACATTCCTGCAGATCAGGCGGAAAACGGCCGTGCACTGAGCTTTTTGAAAGAGCAGCAATGGCCGATCGACTTCGGTGTACAGAAAGTTGGCAGCAACAAGGTTTTCAACACCATCCAGGTGAGTGGTTCGATTACGGCCGCAGATGGTCGTGTTGCGTCTGTTGCTACACCTGTAAGCGGAATCTTATCGGCAGACGACAATCTGAACGCACCCTCTCCGGGTGATCATGTCAGGAAGGGACAAGTTCTTGCAATCATTTCTCCCGTCGGCGGTGAGAACTCCTATGCAACGACTTTCGCCAGGGTAGAAAAGCTGTCGAGGGACGTCGACCGTTTGGAGCGCCTGTACGATGTAGAGGCCATCCCCGAGATACAGATCGTGGAAGCGAGGCATGATTTGAAACTTGCGCTGGCAGCGCTTCAGGGTATGGGGGGTGATTCAGAAGACGGGTACAACTTTATCGCCAGGGCTCCGATTGGCGGTATTGTCAGTACGCGAAAGCTTGTACCCGGTGACTACGTGGAAGTTGGGGACGAACTGTTCTCACTTCATGACCCGAGTAGAATTTGGCTGAATGTTGATCTTCCATCACGATACGCCTCGACTGCAAGTACGCTCAAAGAAATTTCCTTTACCGTTGAAGGCGGCTCGCGTACCCACACCACGTCTGGAGTTGTCAGTATTGGCGATGCCCTTGATTCAGTTGCGCGGACACTCCCGGTGGTATTCGAAGTTGAGAACTCAGAACGCGCACTGAAAATTGGCATGTTTGCAGAGGGATTGGCCCGGATCGGCGGCCAAACAGACGGTATCACCATTGCATCGTCTGCTATTCAGTATGAAGACGGCCAGCCGGTGGCATACGTCCAGACTGAAGGGGAATCCTTTGAACGGCGAGCACTCGTTCTTGGCGCAACTGATGGTACCAATACGGTTATTGAAAATGGTATTGATGTCGGTGAGTATGTAGTCACAAAAGGCGCCTATCAGATATACCTTGCGTCATTGGGGAACAGTGAGTTTGGCGAAGGACACGCACATTAACATCCAGCGATAATAACTTCATGCTTTCTCGAATTATAAAGTGGTCTTTGGATAACCGCATCGTGACGTTGTTCGCGGCGACGGTTCTCCTGGTGCTCGGCGGCTACGCGGCGCTTACGATGCCCGTTGACGTGTTTCCCGACCTGACGGCTCCGACGGTGACCGTGTTGACGGAAGCTCACGGGATGGCAGCAGAAGAAGTTGAAACGCTCGTAACGTTTCCCATTGAGACGGCGGTCAATGGAGCGACAGGAGTGCGAAGGGTGCGCTCCAGTTCCGCGCAAGGCATTTCAATCGTCTGGGTAGAATTTGACTGGGGTACAGATATTTTTCGCGCGCGGCAGATTGTCAGCGAAAAATTGCAGCTGGTGTCGACCCAGCTTCCCGAGGATATTGATTCCCCGGTGCTGGCTCCGATCACATCGATCATGGGGGAAATACTGCTGGTAGGCCTCACCAGCGATATCAGCACGCCAATGGAAGTTCGCTCGGCCGCGGACTGGCAAGTGAGAAAGCGCCTGCTTGCTGTACAAGGGGTAGCTCAGGTTATTCCGATTGGAGGCGAAGTCAAACAGTATCAAGTGCTGGTGCGGCCCGAAGATCTTCGAGCCTATGATGTCAAGCTCATCGACGTAATGGAGGCTACGGCCGGATCGAACAAAAATGCTTCTGGGGGCATCTATTCTGCCAGTGGGCGGGAAATATTGATTCGTGGTCTGGGTCGGGCAACCACCGTCGATGAGATCGAATCAACAGTGGTTGCCGTTCGCAACAATATTCCAATTCTGATTCGCGATGTTGCTACGACTCAAGTAGGACCCAGACCGAGCTTCGGCAAAGCCTCTGTTAACGCCAAGGATGCAGTCATCCTTTCCATCATGAAGCAACCAGGGGAAAACACTCTTGCATTGACGGAGCGTCTGGATCAGGAACTTGGTCGCATACAAAAGCAGCTGCCACCCGGGACTCATATCAATAGTGGGTTATTCCGACAGTCGGATTTTATCTCAAGGGCCGTGGGCAACGTCGTTGAGGCTCTACGAGATGGTGCAGTTCTCGTGGTTGTCATTCTGTTCTTTTTCCTTTGGAGCTTTCGGACGACCATCATTTCTGTCATCGCGATCCCTCTTTCGCTGGCGATTGCGATTTTGGCCATGAAAGGTCTCGGAATCACAATCAATACAATGACTTTGGGCGGGATGGCGATCGCCATTGGGGCATTGGTTGATGACGCCATCATCGGAATGGAGAATATTTTTCGACGATTGAAAGAGAATCATTTGATTGCAAAAGAGGATCAGCGAAAAACCTTGACGGTGGTATATGACGCCGCAGTCGAAATACTTGGACCGGTTGTCAATGCCACATTGATCATCAGTATTGTTTTTGTACCACTGTTTTTTCTTTTCGGTGTTGAAGGCCGGCTGCTGCGTCCGCTCGGATTCGCCTACATATTCAGCATTCTGGCCTCCCTCTTTGTGGCAATAACAGTTACACCTGCCCTCTGTTACTATCTATTGCCGAGTGTCTCTTCACAGCAGGAGAAGGGTGATAGCTGGCTGGTAGAACGACTGAAAAACATTTACGGAAAAACGCTGAATGCTGTCCTGGGCAAAAGTGGACTCGTAATTGGATTGGGTATAGCGCTGTTGATCGCGACGATCATCGCCATTCCATTCTTTGGTCGTGGATTTCTACCGGAGTTCCAAGAGGGCACACTCGTTGTTTCAGCGGTCACGGCTCCGGGAACGTCCCTTGATGAATCAGATGCACTCGGCAAGCGGATGGAGAGGATCATGCTTGATCACCCCGCAGTGGTCGCAACCTCTCGCAGAACCGGCAGAGCTGAATTGGATGAGCACGCTCAAGGGGCCAATGCAGCGGAAATAGATGTTCTGCTTGATCTTTCGGTCATGGGTTTGGATGAAGTATTGGTCGACCTACGTCGCTCTCTTACGATATTGCCCGGCACGAATATCACGTTTGGGCAGCCTATTGGCCATCGTATTGATCACATGCTTTCTGGTACTCGTGCTTCGATAGCGATAAAACTATTTGGTCCCGACCTGTATGAACTCAGACGTTCTGCCGAGACCATCCGAGCCGTGATAGAAGATGTAGATGGAATGGTGGATTTATCGGTCGAGCAACAGGCGGACGTACCTCAGATCAGGATCTTCGCACGCCGGGATGCCATGGCCAGGTATGGCGTGACTCCCGGACATTTAGCAGAATTCATTGATGTTGCTTTCGGAGGCGAGGTTGTTTCTCAAATACGAGAGAGTCAAGAAGCATACGACCTTGTTATCCGTCTACAAGAGGATAGTAGAAGCAGTGCAAAAAACATTCGCGAGGTGCTGGTAGATACTCCCATGGGCCCTCGAGTCGAGCTGGCCCAACTGGCTGATGTCAGAGAGGAACGTGGCCCCAATACCATAAGCCGGGAAAACGTCCAACGTAAAATTGTGATCTCTTCAAACGTAGCAGATCGAGATGTGGGAAGCGTAGTGGCGGACATCCAGGCGAGAATGAGTGAGGTGACTCTGCCTGATGGTTACTACGTAGAATATGGTGGGCAATTTGAAAGTGCGACCAAGGCCACCCGGACGATTGCACTACTTTCTCTCGTTTCGATTATGGTGATATTCCTGCTGTTATACAAGCAGTTTGGACATGGAGGCACAGCGCTGCTTGTCATGGTGAACTTACCCCTGGCACTTACGGGAGGTGTCTTCGCACTATTGTTGTCTGGAGGTGAATTGAATGTCGCGGCGCTGGTGGGATTTATCACGCTGTTTGGTATTGCGGTTCGAAACGGAATCCTTCTGGTGAGCCACTATCAAACACTCCTGTCGGAAGGAAAAGAAATGCGAAATGCCGTATTCCAAGGCTCCATGGAGCGCCTTAATCCTATTTTGATGACTGCGCTTACTGCAGGACTGGCACTCATACCCCTCGCTCTTGGAGGCGGGGAGCCCGGCAAAGAAATTCAAACACCCATGGCCATCGTGATTCTCGGGGGGCTGCTGACATCTACATTTCTCAACATGATTGTTGTGCCGGTAATTTATGAGAGGTTTATTGACCGGCCATCCATTGACCCGTTAAGTGACGGGTAACTCCGTTGAGGATGAATTGTTGGGGGTGCTTACGCCGTAAGCCCCCGGTGAACTACTACCAGGGCATCGCGATCCAGGACGCCCAGGGTGGACCGGGTGCAGGGTGAGCCGCCGATGAGCCGCCGCTCTCGCTTCTCGAACTGATCCATCGCAAATTGCACGAAATCCTCCTGCTGTAGAGCGATGGGGTCGTAGCAGGCGAATAGCTCGCCGATGGTGGCAGCTGCAAGGGGCAGAAGGGCCCCCATCGGGCGTGGAATACACCGGCGAGCGCCGCATCTCCCCGAATGAGCCGGGTCAGCAGATGCAATCCATAGGCGATATGTCGCGATTCATCGCGCTGCAGCAACCCCACGCCCTCGCCGACCGGTCGGTGTCGAGCGCAGAGAGTGCGGCAGGCAGTCTTCGGTGCGGCCTTCGAGCGAAATGACGCACATGATGAGTGACACGCTAATATGGGGTTAAGACGACAGGAACTTTTACGAGGCTGCTTGGGCCTGGATCACGTTTCTTTACTCGGTCAACCAACCGGGTACGAACGTGGCACGGCTTGATCACGCTTCAATCATGACGATTCAAAAACTAGCTGAACTGGGGCACACGAACGTGTCCATTGCAGAGACCCTTGGGGTAACGGAGGGCTCTGTCCGCTATCAACTCAAGCATCCTCCGGATGAGCGCGTCGGACTTGGTGATTGCTTGAGGCATGGAAACCGATGTTCTGTTTGCCCGCCCCAATGTCTTTATTCCGATGACTGCAGGTGGACGGCGGGCTGTCGGCGCGCCGCTGCCATTCCGAAAAGAATCACAATACCGCCGGTGAGCGCGACGAGCACGATGAGTCCAGGGGCGAAGACCCCGGCCCCGAGCGCGACGCGGCTGCTGTAGTCCGAGAGAAACGTCAGGGCCAGCCACGTGGAAACAGGGACCGCGACAAGGAGCGCCGCCACTCCGAGGACAAGAAATTCCCAGCCCAGAAGCGCGACTACGTCGCGGGTCTCCGCCCCGAGCACGCGCCGGATGCTGACTTCCCGCATGCGGCGCTCCGCGTTCTGCGCGGCTACGCCCACCACGCCGAGCACGGCAATCACGAGGGCGAGCACGGTAATGAGTCCCACGACGCGCAGCAGATCCTGTATATCCCGATTGACGAAGTTGTCCGCAATCCGGTCAGAGAGTAATTCATGCGCGAATGGTCTCCCGGTACCAAATTCTGCCCATGCGGCTTCGAGTCCGGCCAACACGCGGTCCGCAGCGCCCGGCGCCGTCCGGATGAGCGCCCACCGGAGGGCTTCCACGTCCAGCTGATAGGCCATCGGAAAGACGTCCATGACCATGACGTCCAGGTGCACGTCCGCTACCACACCCACTATCTCGGTTTCCGTGTCCTGCAGCGTGAACTGCTTTCCAATGGCCTCCTCGGCCGATCCGAGCCCGAGTTGTGTAACGAGCGCTTCATTCACCACCGCGACGCCCGATGTATCGGCCTGCCTCGCATCGTCCAGAAACCGCCCGGCGACAAGAGGTACCTCGAGTGTCTCGAAAAATGAGCCCGTCACGGCGTGCCAGTATCCCCGCCGCTCCTCAGGTTCGGCATCGGACGAAATAAACACGTCCGACCGGCTTCCGGTGGCGGGAAGAATGCGGGTGCCAGCCCAGCCATCCACGCCCGGCAAGCGCCGGGCACTATCTGCGTAGCGCTCCCACGGCACCCCGCTGATGGGTACCGCAATCACGTCGTCGTGCGAAAATCCGTACTCGGCCGCGCGCAAGTGCTCACTCTGCGCATAAATAACGCTTCCCACGAGCACGAATATGGTCGATACTCCGAACTGCAGTCCAACGAGCGAACGCCGCAACCATAATCCACCGGCAGCGGAGAGGCCTGCGCGGCCCATAAGGGCTCTTCGCGGCTCAAAACTGGCCATATGCGCGGCCGGATAGACGCCTGCGATGACGCTAACCAGTCCAATAAACGCCACCAATACCAGGTATAGACGCGGGTTGGTCCAGTCAACGGCCACTTCCGTGTCGAGTGCCTGAACGAACTGCAGGGCATTGAAGGCGGGCACCATCCACGCAAGCAGTACGAGGGCCAATAGGACGGCCAGGCCCGTGATGACGGCGGTCTCCACAAAAAACTGGATCTTGAGGCGGCGCCGATCTGCGCCGAACACCTTGCGTACACCGATTTCACGGGCGCGGCCGAGCGCCCGGGCGACCGTCAGGCCTGCGTAATTGAAGCAGGAGGCCAGCAGTACAATAAGCGCGAGAATGGCCAAAAGCCTCGCCTGATCGCGCCCAAGTATAGATCCAAGTTGGTTGTCCAGGTCCGCACCGAGGTCAATTCCGACTACCGGCTGCAGCGTGAGGAAATCGAGCCGGTCCTCGCCCACGTCCGGGAAGTGCAGCGCGCGGACGGCGTTCACAGCCTGCTCCACCTCGTCTGGCCGCGCGCCCCGCTCGAGCCGCACGTACGTATACGACACATAAATGGAGTTGAACCATTCATTGATGTTGACCGGAAGGGAAAGCGCGGAGAGCGTCGAACCCGACCCCATCACCGAAAGAGGAATGTGACTCGGCCAGGCGTCGCGTTCGAGGACGCCCGTGATGGTCCAGGCGTTTCCATCCAGGATAACTTCGCGGCCCAGTGCGTTGGTGCTGCCCGTAAGCCGGAGGGCTTCGCCCGGCGTCACAACGAGCGAGAAAGGTTCTACGAGAGCGCTTGCGCGGTCTCCGGCGGCGAGTTGAAAATCGAACAGGTCAAAGAATTCAGGGCCTGTCAGGTAGCCGGAAATGGGTAGCCGCTCGTCCGCGCGCTCCACTTCGCCGCGGAGCGCGCGGACGAGCGATGCCGACGCCTCAACACCCGGGACCTCTCGCTGGGCAATGTCCGCGAGCGCAGCCGGGGAGGTGGCGTAGTCGTGCGCATCGGCGTTGAAGCGCGACTTGTAAGTCGACGTCACACGGTACAGGCGGTCGCTCCCGTCGTGGAACGTGTCGAGCCGGGCGCGGTCTACCAGAAAAAGAATGAGGACGAGACAGGCGGCAGCGCTCACCGCGAGCCCAAGGATGTTGATGACGGAAAAGAGGCGTTGCCTGCGGAGCGTACGAAAGGCGACAAGTAGGTAGTTGCGAAACATATCGGAAACGGAAACGGAAACGGGTTCAGGGTGCGACCTCGAAGCGGGTCAACAACCGTGCCGTGCCTCTATGAGCGGCATCATATGCCCACCAGCCTGCTTTCAGCGACCGCTACCGTCCGCTTCGGGACATTTGGTGTCCGGTAATGGACAGGTGCCGTCATCCGGGAAGTTGTAAATCAGGAGACGTGCCTCACTGAATTCGTGCCATCCATATAAGGCCCTCCGACCAGGCAAGAGCCTCCGACTCCCGCTCCTCGTCTCGGGCCATGCGTGCGTATTCGGCTTCCAGATCTGTTTCCATGATGTGTGGTCGTACGAGTTTTACTTTGGAATGACCGATATTACCTGATCCCAAGCTACGCAAAAATGTACACCCACCGCGATACCAGCACGGTCATTCTCGGCGCCATGAGCGTGACGGCGCTATGCTCCGTACTCCTTCTGTTCGTACCTGGAGTCTGGTCGGGTCCGGCAGTCTACACGGTTACCGGTGTCCTTCTGAGCCTCGGCGTCGCCGCATACCTGCTACGATCCCTCTCGGTCCACGTCACGACCACAGAGGTTACGGTTTGGTTCGGCGGCGGCCTGTTTCGTCGCAGCGTTCCCACGCGCGACATCACGGATGCGCGTATTCGTCGGTATCCCTGGTACTATGGCATTGGCCTGCGTTTCATTCCGCGAGGATGGCTCTACAACGCGCGCGGCATGACGGCCGTTGAGATCGACATCCGTGGGAATCGCCGACTCGGCATGGGTACGAGCGAGCCCGAAGCCCTTCTGGCGGCCATCAATACCGCGCGAGACGCTGGGTCAAGGAATTCCATGCACTGACCAGAGCAGGTACCAGCGCTGGAGATAAAAAAAGCCGAATGGATGACACGGAGCTGAGGATGACTGTGCCATCAAGCCCCTGCAGGTGCTCGATGAACGGTGCTACCCACACGAACAATCGTAGAGCCCACAAAAAAGCCGGAGTAACGGGGGTTACCCGTGCTCCGGCGGTTGCCTTAAAGGCAGTGCCTACGAATTTTTCATCTTATTACGATAAACCCACAGGCTGAGGTTGGTTACACCTTGAAAGAAAGGTAGAAAATTGAAATGATAGAGTCAACCGTCTCTATCTTGAATCCAAACAACGACAATATGGGTCAAATAGATGGCTATTGTATTGGGTCTCGATCTGGGATCAAATTCCGTCGGCTCTGCTTGGGTCGATACAGAAAAACAGGGGGTTGCAGCTGGTGTCAGCGTTTTTCCTGCTGGAGTGGAAGAAACTGACAAGGGACGTGGAGCGCCCAAAAATCAAGAACGACGGGAGAAACGATCTCTTCGCAGGACGCTTGCTCGTCGATCACAACGCAAACGAAAGCTGCGCCAGGTTCTGACCGATTTCGGGTTGTTACCTACGGATCCGAAATCATTGAAACGCCTGACCGATCAGAACCCCTGGTATCTGCGCCGTCGCGGACTTGACCACCCGTTGACCGCTTACGAATTCGGCCGAGCGCTGATCCATCTAAACCAGCGGCGAGGCGCATACGGATTGAAACTCCCGGATCCGGACGACACGGATGCCGGAGCAAATGAAGATGCCAAAGTCAAGGAAGCCGTCGAGAACACGCGGAAGCGAATACAGGAGCGGTCTGCCCGCACGTTCGGCGAAATGATGGCTGATCTTCTCGATGAACGTGCACCTCAACACAAGGCCATCCGGAACCGCGGGCAGGACAACTTCGAGTTCCACGCAGACCGCTCCCTGATACGCGACGAATTTCGTGAACTGTGGGAACGCCAGAAACAAATTGGCGGCGCACTTGCGTCTCTCACAATAGAGCAACAGGAAGCTCTCAAGTCGAAGTTAGATGAGTCAGAAAGAGACGAAACATGGCGTCACAAAGGCGCCATCTTCGGGCAACGAAATACCTATTGGGATATTGGAACCCTGGGCCGCTGTGACCTTGAACCTACGGACCGGTGCGTACCGATTGCCGACCGTCACGCGTCCCGTTACCGCGTTGTTGAGTCCGTCAACAACATCAGAATTGAAAAACGCGGAGAACCACAACGACCGCTGAGAGAAGAAGAAAGACAAAAAGTCGTCGATGCCCTTCGACGCCAGAAAACCGGATCAGTCGCCACGGTTAGAAAAGCTCTCGGCATCAATACCAAGGAACTCAAGGCATTCTACTCGCTAAACATCGAAAAGGATGTGAACAGGGAGATTAACACCAACTGGTTTTACAGGGAAATAATCCTCGGTGCAGTTGGAGAAGAGACGTGGAATCAATGGCCAGAAAACAAAAAGGAGGGACTGAACCGGGCCATTCTGAAATGTGACCCCGCTATTGATGAAGATGGTGCCAGGCTTGGCCAAATTGCAAAGCGCATTGGTCTCAATGAAGAGCAATGCGAAAACCTTGCGATCAGGTGGCATTCACGTCCCAAACTTGAAAAGCGACTTAATCTATCCCGCCGGGCTATTCGCAATCTCCTACCATATATGGAGCGGCAGAATCCCGATGGCCGCTGGTGTACACAAATAGAGGCACGAGGCATGTTCGCCGAGGACGCAGACAATAGCGCCACGGACGAACAACGGAAACGATACAAGATCGGTGCGCAGACACTATCGAAAGCGGATCGACATTATTTGGATAAGCATAAAGACGAACTTCCACCCGCACCGATGCTCAGCAACCCGGTTGTGCGCAAGGCCATACACGAGGTGCGTCGCCACGTCATTGCTCACATTCGTGCCCATGGTGGCCAAAAACCGGACCGGATTGCCATCGAGTTTGCCAGAGAGACCAACAAGCCAAAGAAGGTCAGCGACGAAATTCTGTCTAGAAACCGGAACCGGGATAAAATCCGCAAGAAGATTATTGAGGAGGTCCTTGAACCAGTATTTGGTGAAAGTTACTACTCGTTAAGCGCTAACCAAGAGAAGCGAGCCATTGAGCGTGTCCTCCTGGCGCGCCAACAGGGGCACGTGTGTGCCTATAGTGGAACAGAGTTCGGTACCATTTCAGACTTCGACGCAGCCAAAGGCGACCACCTCGAAATCGACCACATCATTCCATACAGCCGATGTGGAAACAATTCATGGAGCAACCGTGTGATTTGCTGGCAGAAGAGCAACCGGGACAAGGGCAACTCGACACCGCGCGAATGGTGGAAAGGTAATTTTGATGCAATGGCTCGCCCGATGGAAAAAATTCTGAAAGAAGATGGTCCATCCAAAGACAACTACTTCACGAAGAGGGACTATCAGCAGAAATGGCGAAACTTCTCGGCCGAAGAGATTCCAACAGAATGGAAGGGCAGCCAACTTACCGACACTGCGTATGCCGCGCGACAAGTGCAAGTCTACCTGCAAAGTGCGCTATGGCCGAAGGAGAAATCTCATTTGGAGGGTGGTGAGCGTCGCATTTTTGTTACTAAGGGTGCATATACGCACCATATGAGAAAGGCATGGCAACTTTTCGAGACACGCATTGACACGTCAGAGACCTCACGTCAGGAATTGCAGGAAGAAGCAGCCAAGAATCGTGGCGATCACCGCGAACACGCCGTGGACGCGGTGGCGATCGCGCTGGCGTGTACGCCCGCATTTGTAGCAGAAGGGCCGGAAAATAGACCCTCAACACGCGTTGACGACCTGGCATACTACAGAAGCGAGTTTGAAAAGAAACGCAATCAAGCGAAGCTGGCCGGTCGAGATCCACGCGGCATTAGACCGGAACCGTTGCCGCCTCCGTGGGGCGACTCTGTCGACGAATTCCGGCATCAAATAATATCGTTGATCTATGGCGACGGAGAAAACCCGGGGCTGATCGTCTCACATAGACCAATTGGGCGAAAGATCACGGGGTCATTTCACAAAGAAAGCCTATACGGTGTGTTGAAGGATCGGGAAAATGCCTACACGATTCGCAAGCATATTACGGAACTGGAACCCAAAAACATTCCCCACAAAATCATTCAGAGGCAAGGACGACCCCCTGATGTTGTCCACGACCCCGACCTTCGCAATCGCTTACGCGAATGTATCGCATCCTACGAGTACGTCGAAAAGGACCGTGATGGTGACATAAAGAAGCGCTACCCCTTGGATCCAGACAACTTCAAACCCAATGAAATCAAGAAAGCGTTCGAGGATGGGGCGTTTTTCCAGAAGAGCGGCGTGCCCATTAAACGGGTGAAACTCCTCCACAAGATGACTGACCCTGTAGTTATCAATCGAAAGATGTGGGATTTTCAGAAACAGGAATGGGTACGGGATACCGGTGGTGAGGTAAATGTGGGACTGGACGAACGTTCTCGCGCGGATCGTTTTTATGCCGGTGAAAACAACCATCACATCGAGATTCGGGAAAACGAACAAGGGAAGTGGTCTGGGGTCGTCGTCTCAATGTTTCAAGCAGCACACCGTACACATCTACCGAATCATCAGTCGGTCGATCGTTCCAATCAAGGTGGACGATTTATCATGTCGTTAGCCGAGGGCGAGACCATATACCTGAAACACAAGAAAACGAGCGAGTCAGGCTTCTACGTCATATTCAAGCTTGCCAAATCGCCGCCGGCGATATTCTTGAAGCATCATTGGGATGCTCGGCGTGACAAAGGCGAGAAGACCAACGACGGCAAATTGATCGAGGGATCAAAACGCGAAAATATGGACGTTTCGCCTTCTCAATTGCGTGACCTCGCACCGCCGGGATACGACCACCCCGTCAAGGTTCTCGTGAACCCCATTGGCGAAATATCCGAGTTGCACGGTGATTAAGCGCATTCTGGAACTTTCGCAAGATGCGGCCCACCTTTCCGTTAAGAACAAGCAGTTGCGGGTGCATCTGTACAAAAAAGGCGATGGAAATGTACTTTCATTCCCGTGCGAAGACCTCGGTTTGGTATGCATCGACCATCCTGGTACAACTTACACCCACGGTGCACTCAACGAACTCGTTGACAATGGCGTTGCGATTGTGATTTGCGGATCCAATCACATGCCCATTGGCCAGATGCTTCCGATGTCGAATAACACGGAAGTTGTCAACCGGATCACGCTGCAAATTAACGCATCCAAGTCCACCCGGAAACGACTCTGGCAACAACTCGTCCGGGCGAAGATTACGGCACAGGCACATAATCTTGAATCGAAATCCGACAGGCAACGCTTGCTGCGCATGGCCGCTGATGTGCGTTCAGGAGATCCGTCCAATTTGGAAGCGCAAGCGGCCCGCTTCTACTGGTCGAATTTTTTCGAAACCGGCCAATCGTTCAAGCGAATTGCAGGTGCAAGAGATCCACTGAATAGCATGCTGAACTACGGCTATGCCATAATTCGAGCTGCGGTTGCTCGGGCACTTGTTATCGGCGGCTTCTATCCCGCAATCGGACTTCACCACAAAAACCGCTCCAACGCCTTTTGCCTTGCGGACGACTTCATGGAACCCCTTCGCCCAATGGTTGACAGCACAGCGCGAAGGCTCATCTTGGATGGACATGACGAGCTTAACCCAACAGTTAAGGCAGGCCTTCTGACTCTCCTCACATCACCAGTACGAACACTTAAGAATACCGGGCCACTCATGGTCGCCTTGCATACCGTTACGGCCTCTTTCAAGCGCTGTTTGGAAGGTGAAGAAAAACACCTGACTCTGCCGGTTTCCATGAGGCGGTAATCTAAAGAGCGCACAAGTAGAAATGGGGGAATTTAGCCTTTACAGAGCCATGTGGATTTGTGCTATGTTTGATCTTCCCACCGACACCCGGAAAGCGAGAAGAGACTATACACGTTTCCGCAAAAACCTCCTTGATGATGGGTTTACGATGCTTCAGTACTCCGTGTACGTCCGGCACTGCGCCAGCCGCGAAAACGCCGATGTACACTTCAAGCGCGTGGAAGGATTTCTCCCCCCCGACGGTGAAATTCGGATTCTATCATTTACGGAAAAGCAGTTCCAAAGCATGCGTGTTTTCTGGGGAAAGCGGCGAAAACCGCCAGAGCCAACCCCAAAACAACTCGAACTGCTATGACCACCTCTTGTGTTATACTATGTTATTTAATGGTTTGCAAGCAATGCTAATGTAACCAACCTCAGCCTGGGAGCAAACCGCAACTCCATTGACCACCTGTCGACACGCACATGAATGTAACCAACCTCAGCCTGGGAGCAAACCGCAACTATTCGTGAGCGCGGCCGATTGAATCTCGAAATGTAACCAACCTCAGCCTGGGAGCAAACCGCAACGGTATAGTTCGACACGTACGCGTTGAACCAATGTAACCAACCTCAGCCTGGGAGCAAACCGCAACAGCGACGGCGGTATATAAATGGCGAGCGCAATGTAACCAACCTCAGCCTGGGAGCAAACCGCAACCGTCGGTGTCCCCTGCTTCGAACCGGTCCAATGTAACCAACCTCAGCCTGGGAGCAAACCGCAACTCGGTCCGGAATGCCGGTGGTGCCGGTGTAATGTAACCAACCTCAGCCTGGGAGCAAACCGCAACTCTGGAATGGAGCGCAAGGAGGCCGAGCAAAATGTAACCAACCTCAGCCTGGGAGCAAACCGCAACTGCTGCCTTGCTGCTACGGATTTGAGCGAAATGTAACCAACCTCAGCCTGGGAGCAAACCGCAACTGAGGAAATCACGGGCAGCAGCGACTACGAATGTAACCAACCTCAGCCTGGGAGCAAACCGCAACAAGTACGCGACGCGTCAGGCGTGCGCGTCAATGTAACCAACCTCAGCCTGGGAGCAAACCGCAACATGTGAGCGCGGCCATAGGCGCGGTAGGTAATGTAACCAACCTCAGCCTGGGAGCAAACCGCAACTACGACATACGGACGATATCTGCAATCAGCAATGTAACCAACCTCAGCCTGGGAGCAAACCGCAACTTTACGTGGACGGCAGACCAGACCGGTGCTAATGTAACCAACCTCAGCCTGGGAGCAAACCGCAACCGTCGCCATCGAACGTCGTGGAGGCCGTGAAATGTAACCAACCTCAGCCTGGGAGCAAACCGCAACGGGCGGCATGCTGTCTGGACGCGTCTCGCCAATGTAACCAACCTCAGCCTGGGAGCAAACCGCAACGCCGGCGTCGAGGCGCTCCCAGCTGGATCAATGTAACCAACCTCAGCCTGGGAGCAAACCGCAACTGGGGCTGAGATCCATGTCGCTCAGCGCGCAATGTAACCAACCTCAGCCTGGGAGCAAACCGCAACTTGTTCGATGGCTGTAAGCATGATATCTCTAATGTAACCAACCTCAGCCTGGGAGCAAACCGCAACACATGCGGCCGCTCCTTCCCGAGGCGTGGAATGTAACCAACCTCAGCCTGGGAGCAAACCGCAACGCTGATGGACCCCCGCATCCGGCCGGGTAGAATGTAACCAACCTCAGCCTGGGAGCAAACCGCAACTCGTAGCAAAGGGACGTCATTGGCGCCAGGAATGTAACCAACCTCAGCCTGGGAGCAAACCGCAACTTTTGCTCCTGTGACACCGGCATTGTACGAATGTAACCAACCTCAGCCTGGGAGCAAACCGCAACGAGACCACCATTGGGCAGATCGTGCTGCTAATGTAACCAACCTCAGCCTGGGAGCAAACCGCAACTGCGTCGATCGGGGGCTCTGGAGACTCTGGAATGTAACCAACCTCAGCCTGGGAGCAAACCGCAACGCGAGACAACCGCGGGAACATGCGCATGTAATGTAACCAACCTCAGCCTGGGAGCAAACCGCAACAGAAGCCTTCCTCTTACCTGTACCCGCCAAATGTAACCAACCTCAGCCTGGGAGCAAACCGCAACATATACCGCTGTCGCATGGCGTTTGCCATCAATGTAACCAACCTCAGCCTGGGAGCAAACCGCAACAAGCATGCTCCCCAGGTATCGCCTTATTTTAATGTAACCAACCTCAGCCTGGGAGCAAACCGCAACTCGCGGGCCGAGGCACCCGAACCCAACAACAATGTAACCAACCTCAGCCTGGGAGCAAACCGCAACAGCATCCTGCATTTCTTGGATCGACTCTGGAATGTAACCAACCTCAGCCTGGGAGCAAACCGCAACAGTCGCCACGGCATGCCCGCAACGGTCTTGAATGTAACCAACCTCAGCCTGGGAGCAAACCGCAACTCTATTATCTGGCAGGAGTCAGCGGGTATAATGTAACCAACCTCAGCCTGGGAGCAAACCGCAACAGATAGGTGCAGTCCTTTCGGGGCAGGATCAATGTAACCAACCTCAGCCTGGGAGCAAACCGCAACGCTTGGCATCGCAGGGCACCGTGCAGCGCAAATGTAACCAACCTCAGCCTGGGAGCAAACCGCAACAGACGGTCCGGACGGAATTGTGTTTGCCCAATGTAACCAACCTCAGCCTGGGAGCAAACCGCAACTTCGCTGACACCCATCACGTTCGACGGAACAATGTAACCAACCTCAGCCTGGGAGCAAACCGCAACATCCTCTCAGCCACGGTGGGCAGATGATCAATGTAACCAACCTCAGCCTGGGAGCAAACCGCAACAGTCGTTCGAACACGACCTCTGGACTCCAAATGTAACCAACCTCAGCCTGGGAGCAAACCGCAACAATCGCTCGAATACGACCTCTGGACTCCATAATGTAACCAACCTCAGCCTGGGAGCAAACCGCAACCCCTCGAGCACGATGGGCTGCGTGTCATTTAATGTAACCAACCTCAGCCTGGGAGCAAACCGCAACCTGTGCCCACCAGACATGACTGCGCCTTCAATGTAACCAACCTCAGCCTGGGAGCAAACCGCAACTGCTGGGTCATCGAAAAGTTGACCACGTTTACCGTGCGTTCATTGTCCGATTCAATATTGTCACATACTTTACACGGAGGGATGCAGCATTCCGAGGTGCACGGCAATTTTAATTTCCGAAGCAATAACCCCCCCATACTATTCCCCGCACCGGCGGGGATGTCTTTGGCCAGGTGGAAACTGTGTAGTCAATGACTTATTACTGTGGGAAGTCCGGACTACTCCGACCGCAACGCTTTCACGGGCTGTGCGCGGACGGCGCGCAGGGCCTGGAGGCTGACGGTGGTGACGACGACGAGGAGGATGATGCCGGCGGCGGCGAGGAAGGGGGCCGGGCCGAGGTCGGTGCGGTAGGCGAAGGAATCGAGCCACCGCGAGCCGGTAATCCAGGCGATGGGGGCTGAGAGTGCGAAGGCGACGCCCACGAGGAGCGCGAAGTCGCGCACGAAAAGCGACACGACACTCGTGGCCGATGCTCCGAGCACGCGGCGAATGCCGATTTCCTTGGTGCGGCGGGCCACGACCGTGGCGGCAAGTCCGACGAGGCCCATGGCGCCGACAAGGACGGCGAGCAGCGCGCCGAGCGATGCCACGTCGGCCGTGCGGCGCTCCTGCCGGTACTGGGCGGCGAGGTCATCGTCCACGAACTGTGGGCTGTAGGCAATGTCGGGGGCCACTTGCTTCCAGACCTCGCCAATGGCCGCGATTGTCGCATCCACGTCTGGTCCCACGAGCGGCACAATGACGCTGGGCCGGAAGCCCCCGTCAAAATCCGAAATGCCGGACGAGAGCAGGCGCGAATTCATGGCCATGATGGCGGGTCGGATAGATTCGTGGAGCGGCGCGTAGTGGAAATCGCGCACCACGCCCACAATTTCGTGTTCGTCCCAGGGGCCCGGGAGCGTTTCGTTCAGCGGATCGGTCCAGCCATAGGCCTCGACGAGGGCTTCGTTGACCATGATGCCGCGGGAGGTATCGGCCGGCGTGAACGCCCGGCCTTCTGTGACCGTGAGGTCGAGGGCTGGCACGAACTGCGTATCTACCAGATTCATGAAAATGCGGCGGTAGGAGCCGTCCGTGGCTTCATACCCGCCACGGCTCCAGCCCCCCTCGCCAAAGAGCGTGACGGCGGCGGAGACGCGCTCGACGCCCGACTGACCGCCGAGCTCCGAGCGCAGGCGATGGGCGAGTTCCTGCGTGGCAGCCCAGCCCTGGTTTGTGTTGACGTACATGACCTGGCGGGCATCGAAGCCGAGATCTTTCTGTTCCATGTACTGCAACTGACTGCGCACGATCACGGTGCCGCTGATGAGGATCATGGCGAGGGCGAACTGCACCATGACGAGGGCGCGCCGGGCTGTGTGGCTGCTGGCTTCGCGGCCGACTTCCCCGCGCAGGCTGCTGACGGCGCTGAGCCGCGAGAGCATGGCGGCCGGGTAGAGCCCGCCGGCGATGGAAAGTACAAGGAACAGCCCGGCCCCGACGCCGAGCGTGAGAGCCGAAAGCCCGATGTCGACCACCTGGCCCGTGAGTTGGTTGAAAACCGGCGCCAGGAGGTGGGCGACCGCGAATCCGGATAGTACGGCGAAGAGCGTCACGAGCATGCTCTCGCCCCAGAAATGGCCAAGGAGCTGCGTGCGTGTGGCACCGGTGGCCTTGCGGACGCCGATTTCGCGGGCCCGGCTGAAGAGGCGGCTCAGCGAGAGGGTTATATGGTTGATGCTCGCGACGGCGAGCAAAAGCCCCGCAATGGCCAGCAGCAGATACACATATACGGGGTCGGCGACGCTTGCGAGGCCCTGTGGCACCTCCGTGTTCAGGTGGATGTCGGTGAGCGGCTGCAGCCCGAGCGTGAATTCCACCTCGCGCTCGCCGCCGACCTCTTCGCGCTGGATGATCTGGGCCATGCCGGTCTCGGCATCTTCCGCGTGGGCACCCGGGCGCAGCTGGGCATAGGTTTCGGGCGAGACGTTGAACCAGGCCGAAAGAATGCGCTCCGGATAGACGAGTGGGGCAAGGTCGTACGAGAGCAGCATGTCGAACTGGATGGATGACGTGCGGCGCGGTGTTTCAACAACGCCGGCGACGGTGACTGTCATGGCTGAATCGGCCAGCGTCAGCGTCAGCGTCTCGCCGAGCGCTGGCGATTCGCCGAACCAGTCCGCCCGCGCCCGCTCGGTGATGACGATATCCTGCGGACCGCTCATGACGGGCGGGGAGGGGCCTTCCAGGACGTCGTGGGGGAAAATGTTGAAGAATCCCGGATCGACCATCCGGAAGTCGGCGAGTTCGCGGCGGGCGCCCTGTTCCAGGTAGCCGCCCTTCGGATCGAACCGCGTCCAGTTTTCGACCGTTGGGACATCGGCGAGCACTGTGGGCCCGACGCGTACGGGAGTGGTGGCGTTGAAAAACTGCTGGTCGGGGCCCCAGTCTTCTTTTACCCACACGCGGTAGGTGCGGTCATGGTCTTCGAAGTGGCGGTCATAGCTGAGCTCCGAGAGGGAAAAAATCAGCATGAGGACGGCGGCGCCAACGGCAA
>JAJCYR010000054.1 GCA_029262775.1 Bacteroidota bacterium | reverse complement strand
GCGACGCCTTGCAACCCACAACCAGTACTTCCCGACACTCAATCAGCTGACCGAAGCCATTGAGGAAACCTTCGAGACCTGGACGAAAGGGAATGATACCTTGAGACGATTATGCGCAATTATATAAGTCGTCGTGTATAGCTGGAGCTGTTCTGAAAACATTGGGACACTGATGTGCGAGTACGAAGAGGCATTGGCACTCAGTGCAGCCCCCGATCATCTCCGCGATGGGGCCGGATTACTCGCCTATACCGCCAACGGGTAGGTGCAAATACGGCCATCCGAAAACGGCTTTACATGCCTGGTAAACAGGAACGACCCGCATTCGCTCAAGCCAACCTGTTTTGACGCCGAGGGTATGGCCACTATCGTGCCCAAGATCCGCTTCGTCGCCGGACTTCTCGCTCAAGAAGTTCCGCTTCCTGAGATATGGAGTGCCGTGCAGAAAGGATTTGAGGAGGGTGTTTTTCAAAGCCCTCGAAGGCCCGGTGTGGCCTACATGCTGTCGAACTACAACCGACCGTTCAATCAGCGGGAGGCTGGCCAGGATTGGCGCATTCCATTCGTGGGATATCAGGGACCGCATGGCTACATCATCCAGCGGATGCAACAGCAAAACACTCCCTCAATCGATGACCTCCCGATGTGCCCGGCATGGGTGCGCGAGTAAACGTCCGGATCGACCGCATCCCGATTGGAAAAAACGACTGTATTCCAATTCTTGTAGTTCCCCGCATCACGGTAGAGATATTCGAAAGCGATGTTCATTTACCTATCCAAAAATGAAACATATCGGCGTTCCAAACGGCTTTGGTCCGGCCAGTCATTCTTTGAACGGGGCAGAAACAACCGGGTGCCGTGCATTTCGACTAGTCCGTGCTTCAGCATGGGCCCATCCTCCTCGAGCAGAACGTCCTTGCGAATGGCAACGGCATAGTCCGGCGTAATCCCCAGAACCCCCCGATCGTACGCCGCATGATGAATTTTGCAGAGCGACAGTCCATTCGTCACTATAGGCTCTCCATCTGGATCCCCGTCCGGAATGATATGCGCCGCATCGAGGAGCTCCCTGTGCTTGAGCCGGCAGATGGCGCAATGATCCCGATAGGCCTTCAACACGCGCTCATGAAATCCCCGTTGGTGTAGCCGCTGCCTCACAGCGCGCGTGATGTACTCGCGCCGCGGAGTCGGATCATCAACGATTCGCTGCTCCGTATTTTTCAGCAGTGCGTAGTCATCGGCCGCGACGGTGAAGGTCAGCTGTCCCGGCTCGTCGCCAACGATGAACACTGGCCAGACGGCCAGGTACTTCCCCGGAACAATACCGTGAAAATACGCAAGTGGCGCGCGCTCAAGTAATGCTCGGCGAAGACCGCGATTGTCGGGATGGTCAGGGTCCGTGCCTCTATAGCGGTAAGAGAGGAGACCGTCCTTGTTGAAGCTGTCGTTATACGGGCCGCCCGGCGTCGTCGTAATGGAAAGCGGGAGCTCGCAAATCCTTGGCTTGAAAATCCCTTGCGGGGACACAAGGGGAATGCGATGCCCACGATACTCAAATCCGCGCGCCAGATCCGACCGCAGGATTATTCCGTCATCAGCGTCCACAGCGCGCTCCAGCCAGCTGAAAGCGGCCGTGCGAATATTATAGTCGGGAATCGTCACCCATGGAAGGTACGAAATCTATTCGCCTTGTTGAGTTCAATTGCCGATCTGTGGGTGCAAGAAGGAGTGCGTCTGAGGAACGTCAAGGTGCTTGATTGGCAGCTTCTGAGATGTATGGCGTCCCGGCTGGCTGGCTTCCGGTTGGCTGGCTTCCAGGCCGTTGAAGGCTGAGCCTGTCAAAATCGAAACAGTACCATATTGCGTTGGCGCACGGTGGGGCGGAGAGACAGGCTCATCTTTTCAACTTTAAAGGATGAGCCTGCTTTCTGGGCCGAACTGGCAGCACCGCATATATCAACTGCCGAGGTTTTGAAGGCTCAGCTTGACCGGTCCGGATATTAGCGACAATGCAGCCGATCGCGTTTCGCCGCCGCAGAAGGCGTTTCGCCACCGCCCAATGGTGTGCGATGGTTTTTCAACACGCGTCTTGAGCGGCGTAGGCGTCCTTGCTGCATCGTGAACCCTCGTTTTGCTCATCAAACAGATCGGTTTGTGACGCTGACTGAACGTGCCTTGTCGCCGTGCGAAGATCATTTCCAACGCGTGCAAAATCACCGCGAATCGACCGCCCAATCGACGTTCGCCGACTATTAACGTAGCCGTACTCGGTCAGGTCCACTAATAGACACCCCTGAAGCCGAAGCATAACCTCCGCCTCACCCCAACCCCTCCCCGAGTTCTTCCTCGACGACTTTCTGGAGGGCGGAGGTGCGCACAAGGTCGACACAGGGCCGCATGTCGTCCTGGAAGAGGTAGTCGGCTTCGCGGTGGGGCACAACGCCGCGGACGAACTGGTGCGCAATTTCGACGCCGCGGCCGGGGCGAAGTGGCGCGCGGTAGTCGAGGGCCTGGGCAGCCGTCAACAGCTCGATGGCGAGCACGTTCTCTACGTTTTCGAGCACCTGCCAGAGCTTTACAGCGCCCACGCTGCCCATGGAAACGTGATCCTCCTGCCCGAGACTCGTCGGAATGGAATCCACGCTCGCCGGGTGGCAGAGCACCTTGTTCTCGGAGACGAGGGCCGCCGCCGTGTACTGCGGAATCATGAAACCGGAATTCAGCCCGGTCTCGCGCATGAGGAGACGCGGCAGGCCGTCGTGCCCCTCAAGCAGCAAATACGTCCGCCGCTCGGAAATGGAGGCGAGTTCCGCCAGGGCAATGGCCGCAAAATCCAGCACAAGAGCCAGAGGCTGGCCGTGGAAATTGCCGCCCGACAGCACGGCGGGCGCCTGGTCGCCCCCCACTGTATCTACCCCATCCCGTCCCCCGAACACGAGTGGGTTGTCGGTTACAGAATTGATCTCCGTTTCGACGACGCGAACGGCATGGGAGAGGGCATCGCGCGAGGCGCCGTGGACCTGCGGAATGCACCGGAGCGAATAGGGATCCTGGACCTTCCCGCAGAGCCGGTGACTTTCCATTATTTCGCTATGCTCGAGCAGCATGCGCACATTCTGGGCCACCGTCACCTGCCCTTCGTGTGGCCGGATGGCGTGGATGCGCTCGTCGAATGGTGTGGCGCTGCCCTGCAGGGCTTCGAGGCTCATGGCACCGAGAATATCGGCCGTGCGGACCATTCGACTGGCACGGTGCAGGATGCAGGCGGCATACGCGCCCATGAACTGCGTGCCGTTGATGAGCGCCAGACCGTCCTTGGCCTGGAGTTCAATGGGCGCAAGGCCCTCTTCAGCAAGCACCTCGGCAGCAGGCCGCTCGCGCCCGTCCGGCATCATAAACGCACCGTAGCCAATCAGCGGGAGCGCCATGTGGGCGAGCGGCGCCAGGTCCCCGCTCGCGCCAACCGATCCCCGGGAAGGAATCACCGGCACCAGGTCCCGCTCGGCGAATGTCAATAGCCGTTCAAATGTACGGGGCGATACGCCGGAATAGCCTTGCCCCAGCGCCACGATCTTGAGATCGAGCATGAGGCGGGCGACGCTCCGCGCAATCGGCGCGCCCACCCCGACCGCATGACTGAGTAGCAGATTGCGCTGCAGATCGGCCAGATGCTCGTCCGGCACGCGGGTCGAGGCCAGTTTCCCGAAGCCCGTGTTCACGCCATACGTGGCGCCGCCGCCCGCAATCACGGATTCGAGGATGCGGCGCGAGCGGGCCACCCGCGAGGCATCCGAGCGGAGGGCCGCGAGCGCCGCATGCAGGTCGTCATAGAGCGTGGCGATCCGGATGGGCGGATGTTCATGCATGGCAGGAGGTGTCATCAGGAACCCCGACTTGTTTTATGATGTTTTAAAGTCAGACTTTGAATTATCATAATCATCCTGGCATGTGTCTCAAATGGCAGATCCCGACATGATACGCCGCATCATGGAAGACGTGCTCGTGCAGAGAGCACGGCACTTTCCTGTTGTCACCATTACGGGCCCCAGGCAGAGTGGGAAATCCACGCTTTGTCGCATGGTGTTTCCTGAGAAACCCTATGTCAACCTCGAAGCGCCCGACATGCGCGCGTTCGCCGTGGAGGATCCACGTCGTTTCCTATCCCAGTTCCCCAGCGGAGCCATCCTTGACGAATTCCAACGAGCCCCGGACCTCACCTCCTACCTGCAGGTCATTGTGGACGAAGACCCGGAGCACGGCCGTTGGATTCTGACTGGATCGGAGCATTTGTCCGTCACGAACTCCGTTTCGCAGTCGCTGGCTGGTCGGACGGCCCTGCTCAACCTCTACCCATTTTCCTGGGATGAGGTACTACGGTTCGATGCGGCTCCCGAAACCCTCTCCGCAGCGCTCTTTCGAGGCGCATACCCGCGCATCCACCATCACCAACTGCCGCCAGACGACTGGCTGTCGGCGTATGCCAGCCTCTATGTGGAACGCGATGTCCGCGCGTTCGGAGATATTTCCGACCTGGCTTCGTTCCAACGGTTCATGCAGCTCTCTGCGGGGCGCACAGGGCAGCTGCTCAACATGTCGAATCTCGCTTCAGACACGGGCATTTCCCAGCCTACGGCCGCTCGCTGGTTCTCCATGCTCGAAGCCGGATTTATCGCCTTCCGACTGCCTGCATTCAGCGCCAACATCCGCAAACGGCTCATACGCATGCCGAAACTCTATTTCCATGATGTGGGTCTTGCGGCGTACCTGATCGGTATTCGAGCGGTAGATCACGTGGACACGCATCCATTGCGCGGTGCGCTATTTGAAAACTGGGTGGTCTCCGAGGTCGTAAAGCACATCGCCAACCTCGGACTGCGTGCCGACCTGTCCTTCTATCGCGATACGAACGGGGTTGAAGTCGACCTGATTGTGACGCGCGGTACGGACCGGCTGCTTCTGGAAGCCAAGTCCGGCATGACGTTTCACGCGGACATGGCCGCCCGCCCCCTGCGGGTCGCAGCCCTGCTCGACGCACGACTGGCTATCGTCACGGGCGGCGACACATCCCAGTCCCGCAGCGGCTACGACGTGGTGCCGTGGACCCGCCTGGGTGACTATCTGCGCAGTTGGTGATCGCGCCTACGCTACCGTTCATCCACGCGGCAACGTCAGAAATCGGTCTTTCCGTTCACCATGGGCAGGTCCACACCCCGCTTGGTGGCTGTTTCAATGGCGTCATGGCCCAAAAAGTGCAGCTGGAACGACGGCTACTCCATCTTTTCTTCGGTACGCATAGGACCCGGTATTGATTACCACGGCATCCAGCATATCGTCCCCTGCTTTCGCCTTCAGCCAGTTCAGATGGGCCGTATCGGCGTCTCTGATCGCAGTCGACAGCTTCACCTCCACGGCGATGAACCGACCGTCCGCCCGCTCGACAATACTATCAACTTCATGCCGTTCCCCCATGGTCCTCATGTGGAATACTCTCGCCTCTGCTGCCTGGGCGTATACGCGCAGAGACTGGATCACAAGACTTTCAAACAGATGACCAAGCAGGTTTCCATCCCTCGGAACGACTGGTCCAAGTGACGCTCCTCTCAGGAGTGCCCCGGCATCAATACCCAGAAGCCTGGCTGCCAGTGCGGGGTCGGCGAGTTGATGCTTGGGAGGCCGGGTCAAGCGTGACATATAATTTTTGGCCGGAATCCAGGCCGGTACCTCATCCAGTATGAACAAACGTTCCAGCGTCTCCCGGTACGGGATGGTCGTGGTTTTGGCTGGCTTGTCAGCCGTTCCCGCGGTCGCTGCGTTGCGTATGGTTTCGTAGGAAGCCGTAGTGGACGATGCCGCCGCGTATGCCGTCATCCATCGACGCAATTGGTCGGGTTTCCGCACCATGACCCCCTGTTCTTCGAAGTCGCGATCCACAATCCGATCCAGGTAGCCGTCCAGTTGCGCCCTTCTCACCCGTCCCGACAGTGGTCTGATGCCAGGGAACCCCGATTCCAGGATCATTTCCACGTACCCACCCAGTGCCAGATCGGTCTGGCCCTCCACCGGGACCGCTGTGTCGCGCGTCAGCATGGCTGCGAGCGATACGGTCGCCACGTCGTCAACACGCTCGGCTACAGACATCGGACGCATACGCACACGGACAATTCGCCCGGCTCCGGAGTGAAGTGTCGCCGTCGTACCTGCCGATCCGGTCAACATATACTGTCCCGGAGTAGCGTCCTCGTCCACGGCTCTACGAACAACGTCCCAGACAGCGGGCACGCGCTGCCATTCATCGATCAGGAGCGGCTTGGGCATGCTTCGGACCATTTGCGGATCGGCCGCTATGATCGATCGCTGCGATTCATCATCGAGATGCAGCACGTGCGCCACCCGTCTTCGGGCGGTTTCGGTCTTCCCGACCGCCTTTGGCCCATCGAGTGAGATGGCAGCCAGCCCCTCAAAGAGCTCATCAATTTCCGCATCTACAATACGCGGGACATACGTTTCCATGGTTTCCACCCGACTCTACACTACCGTTTAACCACAATATACGCTACCGTTCATCCACTTCCTACGCTACCATTCATCCACTTCCTACGCTACCTTTCATCCACGCTGCGACGTCAGAAATCGGCCTTTCCGTTCACCATGGGCAGGTCCACGCCCCGCTCGGTGGCCGTATCAATGGCCGCTTTGTAGCCCGCATCGGCGTGCCGCATGACGCCCGTCCCGGGATCGGCCGTGAGCACGCGCTCCAGGCGGCGGTCGGCCATATCAGTGCCGTCGGCGACGCTCACCATCCCCGCGTGGATCGAATACCCGATCCCGACGCCCCCGCCGTGGTGCAGTGACACCCAACTCGCCCCGCAGGCCGTATTCAGAAGCGCATTGAGCAGCGGCCAGTCCGCAATGGCATCCGAGCCATCCATCATACCTTCTGTTTCCCTGTTGGGAGATGCGACGCTCCCGCTGTCCAGGTGGTCGCGCCCTATGACAAGTGGCGCCTTGACCCGGCCGGTTTTGACGAGCCAGTTGAATTTGAGCCCCATCTCGGCGCGCTCCCCATACTCGAGCCAACAGATGCGTGCTGGCAGGCCCTGGAAGGCGACGCGCTCCTGGGCCTTGTGGATCCAGCGGGCGAGGGCCTCCTTCTGGGGAAAGGTTTCCAGCACGGCCGCATCGGTCGCGGCAATGTCGGCGGGGTCGCCCGAAAGCGCAGCCCAGCGGAAGGGGCCCGAGCCCCTGCAGAAGAGGGGCCGAATGAACTCTGGGACGAATCCCGGAATATCGAACGCCTCCGTCATGCCGCGGTGGTCCGATACCTGACCGCGGAGGTTGTTGCCGTAATCAAACGTAATGGAGCCGGTTTTTTTGAGGTCAAGCATGGCCCCCACATGCTGCTGCATGCTGTCGAGCACCGCTTCCCGGTAGCCAGGGGTGTCCCGTTGGCGGAATTCGGCCGCCGTATCGACCGTATGTCCGGCCGGAATGTAGCCTACATCCAGGTCGTGGGCGCTCGTCTGATCGGTCAGTACATCTGGGGTGATGCCGCGCCTGACGAGCTCGGGCAGCACCTCAGCGATGTTGCCGAGCAGCCCGACAGATACCGCCTCACCGGATTCCCGGGCCCCCAGGACGCGCTCGACGGCGCGATCCAGATCATCGATGCGCTCGTCGCAATAGCGGTCATGGACGCGCCGGTCAATACGCGACGGATCGATTTCCACGACCAGGCAGGCCGCTCCGTTCATCGTGGCCGCAAGCGGCTGGGCGCCACCCATACCGCCGAGCCCGGCCGTCACGACGAGCCGCCCGGCGAGCGATCCGCCAAAATATTTATTCGCGCACTCGGCGAAGGTCTCGTACGTGCCCTGCAGGATGCCCTGTGTGCCGATATAGATCCACGAACCGGCCGTCATCTGCCCGTACATGGTGAGACCGAGGGCATCGAGCCGCCGGAATTCATCCATGGTCGCCCAGCGCGGCACGAGGTGCGCGTTGGCAATGAGAACGCGCGGGGCCTCCTCGTGCGTGCGGAAGACGCCGGCCGGCTGGCCGCTCTGGACGAGGAGGGTTTCGTCGTTTCCCAGCCGGCGCAGTGTGGCCACAATCCGGTGGTAGGCCTCCCAACTCCGGGCCGCCTTGCCCCCGCCGCCATACACGATGAGCTGTTCCGGATGCTCGGCCACCTCCGGATCCAGATTGTTCATGAGCATGCGGAGGGCGGCCTCCTGGTGCCAGCCCTGGCAGGAAAGCGTCGTGCCGCGCGGCGCGCGAATGGGCTTTTTTGGCGGCTGCACCTGGGCGTGTGGTAGCGCGGGATCGATGGGCACGTCGGACACGGTCTTGAGGGCTGTTCAGGAGTTCACCGGAAGTGGCTTCTCTGAATATCGCAAACGTCTGGCATCGAAACCGCACTCCCGGTGCCGGATTGGCCCGAGCGGCGTTTTGCCTTGACATTCGAGTGCTTTGCGACTACGTTTTGCCTCGACACCCGCGCGTAATCATGGCCTACACCGCCGTATCGACCCGAAATAAAGCCGTTCAGCAGCGCCTTCGTGGCGCTGGCCGGACCGCCGTCGCCCGCGTGACGATCGCCGGACTCGTGCTGGGCAGCCTGCTTCTGGCCGCCACCGGAGCGGCCTCGGCGCAGGGCTCATTGGCTGTATCGACCGACAAGGCGGCCTATGCCGAGGGCGAAATGATTTCCGTAACGGTTCGGATAGACAACGACTCGGGGGAGTTTTTCAGTCTTATGGGCAGTAGTTCGTGTCAGGCAGGGTTTCGTCTTGAAACAGGCGGAGCGACTATTCTCGACCTCCAGGGCCAGCCCTGCACGGCGGACGAAGTATTCATCGACTTCCGCCCGGGATCGTGGCGCGAGTGGACATGGACGCTCGATACAGTGGCGCTCGGCATCCCTGAAACGAGCGGCCAGCACGACGTGATCGGGTTCTACCCGGGGACTCAGATGGCGGACACCACGACGATTTCGGCCGATGCGTTCGTTGGCGGGCATGTATCGGTACAGGTACTCAGCGGCGTTACGGATGACCAGCTGGCGACGGTCTTCGACTCCCTGAACGTAGAAGTACTCTCAAGCCGCGAGCGCTCGGATGGGCGCACCGAAACATGGCAGATCCGGGGCACACCTGTCGACGAGGCCGTTGCCACGTATGCCAACGATCCGCGGTTCGGCTTCTTCGAGCGCGAATTCGTCTGGCTCTCGTTTGTGAGCGTCGACACGGAGGACGCGCCTGAGTTGCCGCGCACGGCTACACAGCTCAGCGTGTACCCGAATCCATGCCGAGCCCATTGCAGGGTCGTTCTGGTGGGAGGCAGCCCGGGACCCCGGCAGATGGATCTGTATGATGTGCTCGGCCGCCGCCTGCGCGCAGTATCCATGACCGGCGGCGAAGCGGCAATCGATGCCCAGGCTCTCGGCGGCGGCCTCTACTTCCTCACCGTACGCGACGGCAGCCGTCTTGTAACCGGGCGCCTGTTGGTGGGACATTGACCGCAGCCTGACAGCCTGACTCAAGCCAGTCCTACTCGAACTGGGCGCGAAACGTGTCGAAGGCCTCCTCAAGCGCCGTGAGCCGGGATTTCAGATCGTCGATTTCTTCGGACAGGGAGCTGCCTGAGGCGGCGTGATGCGTCTGCGCAGCGGCTTCCGCTTCGAGCGCCTCAAGGTCTATTTCGCCCGCCAGCAGGTGCATGATCCGGGCTTCCTTCTTACCGGGCTGGAGGGGCAGCTGGACCACGAGCGGCTCCTCCCGGTCGCGAAGGGCGCGGAGGACATCGGCCGTCGCATCCAGCGAACTAAAATCTGCCGTACGGCCGGTTCGTGACTTGATTTCGCCAATCGTCTGCGGGCCGCGCAATAGCAGCACGGCGAGCACGGCGCGCTCCTCCATGGTGAGCCCCATGTTTTCGGCGACTGCGTGCCGAAATTTTTCAGTCCTGGCGCCTGCCTCCGATACGTGCCCGATCAGCCGGCGTTTTTCGAGCTCTTCGATGCCGTACCGGACCTCAGATTCCTGGTAGGCCACGACCGGATCGCGGTTTGATTTCTGGTTACAGCCATTGGTCAGGCTGTTGAGCGTCATGGGATAGTAGTCGGGCGTCGAGAGCTCTTTCTCGATGAGTACGCCGACAACACGGATGGCTTCGGGGGAAAGAGGTTCGATCATGGTTCATGTGCGTAAGTGCCTGCATGAAAGATACAGACTCCTTTCGGCAGAGCAAGTCGCTCCGATTGGCCTTGACTGCAAGTTTTCTGTGCGACACCTTACGGGAATGATGACCATTCCGCTACGCAACATATCCATGCTGGGCATCCTTCTGCTCCTCGTAGCAGGATGCGACAGTTCCAGCCCGAACTCAGGCTCGGACGCCGAAACGCCCGGCACCTCGACCACTTTTTTGACGTCGGACCGGGGCTTTTCGCTATCTCCGCGTGGTTTTCCGTCCGATTTCAGTCAGATTGAGGCGTTTTTCGATGAGGTGCAGGCGCTTGGGCGAGCGAGCGTCCAGGCAAACATGCTCTGGCGGGACGATGCAGCGGGCGGCACAGATGCAGGCCAGGTGCCGGAAGTGGCCCGTGTTGTGACCGCGCAGGACGATCTGCGCGACGTGGTGCTCTCGATCGTCTTTGGCTGGCAGACGGGAGACGAGGTGCGCCTGGCCGTGCCCGGAAACGCGGCCAATGACTGGACGAACGCCGAGGCAATTGCACTGTTCGCCGACATGGCTGCAACGTTCGCCCGCGACAATCAGGTGGAGTTCCTTTTTCTCGGCAATGAGACCGATTTTTACGCTGAACAGAACCCGGAAGACTATATGCGCTGGACAGCGGCTTACCGCACCATCCGGCAGGAAATCAAGCTCCAGAGCCCCGAAACGCTCGTGGGAACCGTATTCAATGCAGAGCACATGATGGGTACGGGCGCGTTTTCTGGATGGACGACGCCGGTATTTGATGCCTGGTCGCTGCACGATGCATCGACCATAGATGTCGTCGGGCTGACCATTTACCCGTACCTGGGCACACAGCGGCCCTCCGACGTGCCGTCCAATTACCTGGCCCCGCTCACTGCGCTTTTCGGCAACAAACCCCTTGTCGTGACCGAGACCGGCTGGCCAGCCGATGGCGGCGGATTTGCGACCGCGTGGGATACGGGTGAGCAGGAGCAGCTCGATTTCCTACCACGTCTGACGAGCATGCTCGCCGGCCAGGACGTGCGCGTGGTGAACTGGCTGTTTCTGTATCCGCTGACGCGCGGCGCGCCGGACGAGGTGCTCCGTACATTCGGCAGCGTGAGCGCACGCCGCGAAGACGGCGAAAAGCGCATCATGTACGATGCCTGGGAAGAATTTGGGGTACTACGGCCAGGTTTACAATAGAAGGCTGTTGGCACCACCCGGGATACTTTCCCCCGAGCTCCCTATATTTCACGCGGACGCATCCCCTCAGTCCGACTATCCTTTCGCATCGTTTCGAAGAACGTCGCTCATGGTATCGCCGCGTTGTCGCGTCGGACATGTGCTGGGGGTGTGGAATCATGTCGGACACACGCGTCCTTTCCGCAGACGAACCCAACGTATTCCGGCATGACGCACCCAAGCACGACCCCATCCTCGGCACCACGCGCCGCCAAAGCAACCCGCATCTTCATCTTTCTTGCGGTCATGATTCCCGGTGCCTTTGCACAGGACCTTCCGGGACCCGACACAGAGGCGAAGTGGGGCAAAATTCCCAGTTCCCAGCTTCTCATGACGAGCTACGCTGCCGACACCACGGCAGCTGCCGTCATTCTGTCCGACGTCGGGGAGGTCTCCTTCAGCAACAACCTCTTCGTCGTCTACGATCGGCACACCCGTATTAAAATCCTGTCCGATGCGGGCTACGATTGGGGAACGGTTTCGGTCACGTATTACGCAAAAGGTGGAACGCAGACCGTGAGAAATGTCAAGGGACAAACGTTTACCATCAACGACAAGGGTGACGTTACGCGCCACAAAATGGACAAGGAGGCTGTTTTTACGGAGAACATCGATGGTTCCTTCGAGCGAATCCGGTTCACGCTTCCTGCGCTCGAACCAGGGGCTGTACTGGAGTATTCCTACCGGGTAGTCTCGGAGGGACCGCAGTACATGCCCAGTTGGCAATTCCAACGAAGCGAGCCCGTTCTGTGGAGCGAGTTCAAGGCCGAAATACCACTTGTTTACGCATACACCCGGAAAATTGTCGGGACGCATCCCTTTGCCGTGGAATCTCTGGAGGAGATCACCAGCCGCGAGATCAAGAATCTGCGATGGGCCATGAGCGACCTACCCGCGCTCCGCGAAGAAGCCTATATGACTACGCCAAACGACTACCGGGCAGCGCTCGACTTCCAGCTCTCGGGATACATTTCCAACGTGGGTTGGACCGAGTACCTGACGTCCTGGAATGAGCTTGCCGGAGAACTCATGACGCTCCCGCAATTCGGTGGGCAGCTCGCCGGATCGCGGGATGTGAAGTCGCAGGTCGAAACCGTGACAATGGCGGCTACAACTCCGAGGGAAAAAATGGAACAGATTTATGACTTTGTATCCAAGTCAATCACCTGGGACCAGTCGGACGGAGTCCTTGTAGATCAGAACATCTCGAGCGTACTCAAGACCGGAAGTGGCAGCCGACCAGAAATCAACCTCCTCCTGACGGCCATGTTGCGCGAAGCCGGCCTCGATGCCCACCCGGTGCTGATCAGCACGCGCAGCCATGGGCAGCCTATAGAGGAGTATCCGCTCCTGTCGCAGTTCAATTCGACCCTCGTCGCAGTCGAGTTTCCCCGCGACCGGATATTGATGGATGCAACGAACCCCATGCGGCCATTGAATTTGTTGCCCACGGACGCTCTGAACCGACGAGGATGGCTCGTGAAGGCGTCGAAGCCATCGTGGATTCCGATCGAACTGAAGGAACGATACGACCACACCATCCGGATCGATGGCGCACTCAACGTGGATGGCTCCCTGACGGCCACACTCCGGTCTTCAAGCCGGGGTTATGCCGCCGTCGGAAATCGGCGCGAGCTGGTCGATGCCGGGTCTGCCGGATCATTCATCATCAACAGCATGCTCGAGGATCTCGTTGACGCCACTATTGACTCCTCCTACGTAGCCAATCTGGATTCAGTAGCGAACGACTTGCATGTAACAGCCGATTTCTCTGCCCCAACGTTCGCACAATCCACCGGTGACTTCATGTTCTTCACGCCTGTGCTGATAGAGCGCTTCGACGAGAACCCACTGAAGCCCCAGGAACGCACCTTCCCTGTCGATACGTCATTCCCGATCTCGACCTCCTACACCTTCCGTTTGCAGCTGCCTGATGAATGGGCCGTAGATAAAGATGAGCTGCCTGGCACTGTCCTCACCCGGCTGCCACGCGACGGTGGCTTTTTTCGGCGTGAAGTGCAGGTCGAGGACGATGCACTGATAGTCAAGTCGGTTTTCGCTCTCAATAACACCTACTTCGAGCCGCATGTCTACAGCGAATTGCGGACGTTCTTCGATACGGTCGTCGCGGCTCAAAATGAACAGATCATAGTCATTCGGACACCCGACTGAGATTCCAGGCCAATGCGATATACCCTGCTGGGCGGTCTGCTGACCGCGCTGTTCCTCTTCTGTCATCCGATTTCATCCTCAGCACAGGTCCTTCCTCAGGGGCTGGATGAAACATTCGCCACGACGTCGATGAACGCCGTCCTGGCGACCGGCGTAGATGCCGTCGTTCGGCTCGATCAGCGTCATTTTGAAGTGGACGCCCCAGATGCCGCTACCACAACAGTCCGCCGCGTGGTAACTGTCCTGAACGCTGACGGCAGGGATGCCGGCGTCCTCGTGGTAAACTACGACGATGAGCTGCGCCGGCTCAAAAAGTTCAGCGGCACGATCCGGGATGCGAACGGCAATACGGTCCGTCGGCTGAAGAAAAATGAACAGGAAGACTACAGCGCCATCTCCGGGTTTTCTCTCTACGATGCGAACCGGATCCGCGTCGGCCGGATGTACCACGACAGCTATCCGTATTCCGTCGAATTCGAATACGAGATCGAGCACAACGGGCTCATCAGTTGGCCGACGTGGTACCCCCTTGAGCACAACCTGCCGGTCGAATTTGGTCAATTTGACGTCAGTGTTCCTGACGAAATGCAGGTACGTTTCCGAACTACCGGCTTGGAGATTATGCATGATTCGCTGCTCAAGGGTGGGCGGATTACCCATCGTTGGCAGGTGGAATCGCTGTCCGTATCGGGCGCAGAGCCGTATGGACCGCGGTGGGTAAACCAGACCGTCGCTGTGCACACGGCACCCACCCTGTTCGAGATCGACGGAGCGACGGGCAGCATGGCTTCCTGGGCAGACTTCGGGGCCTGGTATGCCAGCCTGGGAACGGGTCGCGACATATTGCCGCCGGACGCGCTCCACGATGTACATGAGCTCACGGACGGCCTCACCGACGACATGGAGAAGGCCCGACGGATCTACGATTACCTCCAGAAAAACACGCGTTATGTGAGCATTCAGCTTGGACTCGGTGGCTGGCAGCCCTACGATGCCTACTACGTACACACCAATGGATACGGGGACTGCAAAGCACTGACCAATTACCTCTTTGCCCTTCTGCAGGAAGTTGGTATCGACTCCTATCCCGTACTGGTCCGCGGGGGACGCGGCGCCGCCGACATCCTTCCCGATTTTCCAAGCAACCAATTCACCCATGTCGTCCTGGCCGTTCCCCAGGAGACGGACACCCTCTGGCTGGAGAGCACCAGCCAGACGCTGCCCTTCGGACGCCTCGGCACCTTCACCGAGGATCGGTATGGGCTGCTCGTAAAACCCGATGGTGGTGAACTCGTCCGCACACCCCGGAGCCGGTCGAGTGACAATGAAAGGATCGTACGGGCGAGCATTCAGGTCACGGCAAGCGGTCGCGGGTCGGTAGAGATGACGACCCGGTACACGGGAAACCGACTCGACCACGTCAGGGATGCGGTTGCAAACCGCCCGCAGGCCGAACAGGAAGAGTGGATTCATTCCCAGGTCAATGCTCCGAATATCGACATTGTACGCGCAGACCTGTCCGACGTCAAGCCCGGGGTTGCCGAGGCAGAAGTATCTCTTGCCCTCAATCTGCCGCGGTACGCCGCCCGAACCGGCTCCCGGCTCCTCCTGCCGATACATATGACAGATCGGTGGGAGACGGTGCCACCCGTCGTCGCGTCCCGCTCGCATCCCGTTCGATATTTCGGATATGCATTCGTGAACACCGATTCCATCCGGTTCGAACTCCCGGACGGATATGACGTGGCATCCATGCCCGATCCGGTAAGCCTACAGACAGACTTCGGAGAGTTCTCAGCCGAAGTGGTCCCGCTCGGGGACGGTGTGCTCGAGTATCGACGTCAGCTCCGCATCTCCCAGACCACCCTTCCACCGGAACAATATGGAGCATTCAGGGACTTTGCTCTCCAGGTATCGGCTGCCGATCGGTCGGTCGTGCTGCTTCAGGCAAAATGACGTTCAAATCCCCGACGCGATGAGCAGTTCGATGTCGCGGTGGGCCATTGGTTGTGCCGGAGTCGAATATTACCGTATAGCCGAGAAATACGTAGCTACAACTGTAGCGTTGGCAACGGCGCACCGCTATCAACCCAGTCCGAGGTCTCAATCAATCCCAGTTTTCTGATCAGAATCCTTTCCGAAACCAGTCCCAATGACCCATTTACCAATTCGATTTCCTGCAGAGAAACGATTAATTGAGGAGTGGCGGCCGGTCCTGGAAAGTCAGTCCAAACGTATCTGACAGCGCCTCGATTAAATCATCCCGTTCCAATGTGGACGTGTCTGCTTGCAACTGGGCTTGCGTACTGAGGACATATGAACGGCCAGGATAAATCGAGACTGAAAACAGTACTATGCCACCAAATATACCTGCCAAGCGTTTCATCTCATCATTCTTCATCATTCTTGTGCTGATAAATCATACGAAATCAACACCAGTCGTGGGTAAGGCCTGGAATTCAGCAGAAGAACATGCTCGGTACTCATATCTAGTATCTTACCCAGTAGTCCTGACACAGCCTTGGCATCACTATTCAAACCAATCAACACTGTTGAGGATCTGACATGCTCAAATCCCAATTCGTTCTGTTGTCTTTTATCAACTGAATATACGTCTGATTGAACGAGGACCTGCTGACCTCTACCCGTGAACACCAACGATGTTATATTATTCGATTCATTTGGCGTCCTGTATGTAAGCTGCCCCTCTTTGCCAACGGATACGGCCTGTGAAATACCTTCCCCAAAACGAAAAGCTCCCATCACCTCTCCATTCAACGAGTACTTGTATACCTCAGGCACGAATTGGCTTGCAAACCACACACTTTGGGATGCTCTGGAGCAGGACAGGGTTCCGCGCGAGATTCTTCGATTCAGAAAATCATTCGAAGAATCGTAAAATTGACCAAAGCTACGCAAAAGACTTCCAGAGTGAGCATCCACTACGTGAAGAATATCTGCACTCCCCATTGACGACGAATTCAGTACAAAGCTCTCCCCCAAGTAACAACCACTGAAGACGCCCGATACAGGAGTACTTATGGTTCTCACAAAACGCAGGTTCCTTCCGTCAGTGCCTGACGTAGGTATCACTACCTCGTACTCCTCTATGCTGCCATCAGACTCGTAAATGAATACTCTATCTCGTTCCGGGTCAACGTCCATACCGACCGGATTCCGAAGTTCACCCGGCCCTACACCGATCGATCCGGCTGTCGCGACATGTTTGCCGTCGAGATGAAAAAGCCGAATTTCACCATATGACGCATCCAACACCAAAACCCCATATGAAAGTAATCTTGCCGTAACGATGCGTCCAAATACATACGGCATCTCACCACTTTCAGACCCAATTGTGACCGAGTCTCGCGAGGCCGACGCTATCTCAAACAACTCCAAGCCCTGCGTCAGAATTTGCTCGCTGTGGTGTACAAGGTGCTCAGACCGGGGGTGGCTGACGCCTTGCGCCTGACACGAAGCTACCGTTTGGACAATGGCAATCGTGAATATTAATATTGCCATGCACAAATTCTGCATTCGAAACCCTGCACAGTAAATCATGCCCGTTGCGGCTACAGACACATAGGTGAAGAACAAGTTGATTCAGTGCACTGCGAGGTAGTGGCTTGACAGTTCATTCCGTCATGTGCCCCTCATTGGTACGTAAACGGCGACTCATTACCCAACCGTTCACACTGCAGACATTCACAGTCTGGAATGGCTTGAACAGACTATACTCCCGCAAAGAGACCCACTAATACGATTATCACTGCAAAACAGAGAACGATGACCTTATTTCATTGTAAAGTCCTTCTTTGTCGTTGTATTTACTGTCCCCTGCACAGAGTAAAAAAAATCACTCACAATATCAATAAACTTGAAAAATTTTATGATGTCACCAAATACTGTTGGGTATGTACCACAGACCTTCTTGCCAAAGTGAGTCAGTCAAATCCCCGACGCGATGAGCAGTTCGATGTCGCGGTGGGCCATGCCAAACATGGAGGCGAGGCTTTTTTTGGTGAGGTGGCGACGGTAGACGTAGGCGCCATTGCGCAGGCCCACGTCGCTCCAGAGGGCCTCGTTGATGGAACCGGCATCGCCAATCTTGATGAGGTACGGGACGAGCACGTTGGTGAGCGCGTACGTGGCCGTCCGAGCGGCGTTTGACGGCATGTTGGGCACGCTGTAGTGCACCACGCCATGCTTCACGAATGTGGGTTCGCTGTGGGTGGTGGGGAAACTCGATTCAATGCATCCACCCTGATCAATGACGGCGTCCACGATCACGCTGCCGTCGCGCATGGCGGCAACCATGTCCTCGGTCACGATCATGGGTGCGCGTGCGCCAGCTGTCATCATGGCCCCGATCACGACATCGGCCGTCGCAACCGCTTGGCGCACATACTGTTCAGTAGCCATGGCGGTTGTCACGCCGCGTCCCAGATAGTGTTCGAGCGCCCGCAGCGCACTGAGATCCTGGTCGAGCACAAGGACGTGGGCGCCGAAGCCGAGGGCCGTTCGGGCGGCCCACTCGCCCACCACGCCAGCGCCCAGGATGACCACGTTCGACGGCGGCACACCCGATATACCGCCCAGCATGATACCACGGCCACCCTCGGAGCTTTCCAGATACCGGGCGGCAATCTGAACGGACATCGTTCCCATGATTTCGTGCATCATACGCACAATGGGAAGCGTGCCGTCGGTATCCCGGATGAATTCGAATCCGATGCCCGTGATGCCGAGTTCCATGAGGTGTTTCAGGTAATCGGGCGAGGCGACTCCGAGGTGCAGGGCCGAAATCAGGATCTGCCGCTCGTGCAGAAACGTGATTTCCTCATCGCACGGGGGACCTACTTTTACAACCAGATCGCTGCGGGCGTAGAGATCGCCGGCACTCTCTACGAGTTCAGCGCCAGCGCCGGCATACTGATCGTCGCGAAAGTTGGCGCCGATACCGGCTTGCTGTCCTACGAGTACGCGGTGTCCGCCGGCAACGAGCGTGTGCACACCGGCGGGCGAGAGGGCTACGCGCCGCTCTTCGTTCGAAATCTCGCGAGGCACACCAATGCACAGAGCGTTCTCGTGCGTCTGCACCTTCCTGGGCTTTTCGCGGGTGAGTACACCCCCCTCCAGACCGAGTCCCTGCAAAGCCGGAATTTCCATGGATGTAGACGCGAAAAAATAGTGCCGAATGCGATCGGTAATATAACGGTAGGGACACTCAATTTTCCAGTCCTGGAAGGTGGTCAGTGCGCGGCAGCAAGTCGGGAAAGCAGGATGGCGCCGGCCGCCGCCACATTGAGCGACTCGACCGCAGAGGGGGGCGCGCCAGCGGGGCCGCCCGTGCGGGCGGGGCGTGAAATGGTGACGCGGCCCGTCGCGAGCGTGGCGGCGGCCGTGGAGGGTCCGTGGGCTTCGCTACCGAGTACGAGGACGCATCCGGGGTCGGGTGCCCAGGCGCGGGCATCTTCCCCGTCGAGATCCGCAACCCAGATGGGACGGCCCTGATCGCGAAGCGTCTGAAGGAGCGTTTCAGGTGCGATGCTCCGGCACAGGAGTACGTCCCAGGCGCCGCCCATCGTGGCGCGGAGTGTTTTGGGGTTGAAGAAGTCGGCGGTTCCGGAGAGGGTGTCGTCGGCCTCGTGGACGGTGCCGACGACGGCCCGCACGCCGAACCACGCCGCCGTCCGGATCAGCGTGCCGACGTTGCCCGGATCCTGCACCCCGTCGAGCACAAGGAGCGTGTCCGATGGTGCCAGGCGCCCTGGCAGTTCCATCTCGTTCACGAGCGGCACGCTGACCACGGCCAGGATGCCGGGCGGAGTGGCCGCCTGGGCCAGGCGCGACAGCGTCTGCGCGTCCACACGCTCCGGCTCGGGCGGGCCGGCAGCCCCGCTCCAGGCAGCGACAGCGGCGCGTGCAGCCTCGAGTTCAGGCGGCCACTCGACCTCGGGTCCGAGCAGAATGTCGTGAACGCGCGCGCCGCCCCGAAGCGCCGATTCCACAGAGCGCTCCCCCTCAATGATGCACTGCCCCAGCCGGTCCCGGTACTTCTTCTGGCCGAGGGAGGCGATTTCCTTCTGGCGGCGGGCAGTGGGCATGGGGGGGGGAGTATGGCGTGGACGGGATGGAGATGCCGGTGGGGACGACTCCGGGAATATACGCGTGCGCCGTGATCGGCTGTCGCTGGCAGTCTTGGGACCGATTGGCCATCGCGTATGATTATGATGTGTTGACTATGATGTGTTGACTATGATGTGTTCCGGGGCATACGAACGGAATGTCGTGATTCGCCGTTGCCAAGTTTCCACAACTGATTGTCTGACTGCGACTTGCATGAATGCATGAGTCCAATCTCTCAAACCCGAAATGTCGCGAGACCCTCTGAGGTGGCGCGAATGGCCCCAGAATGTCGCAATCAATGGCTCGCGACAGCTCAAGACGAATCACGACAGCGCGAGCGCAATCGCGACATCCTGGAGATTGGCAATTGTATTCTGAATCGCTGTAAGTCGTAGGCAAACATTAGTTTGTAGGTATTTCCGGTTCAGGAATCGCGACATTTCGTTCGTATGTCCCCAGACAGATGGTGAAGGCGCGGCATCAGGACCGGGTATCAGGATGCGGGCGCGGGATCGACCGGAAAGACGTCTGGATTCAAACGGATTTCCCAAAGTCCTTTCGCTCCAGCGCAGTACCTTTGCCGCCGGATTCCCCTCACACCGATCCCATTTCATCCATTTCCATCATCTGCGGTGCTGAAAGTGCTTTCCGTACTCCCGCACCGACCACAACACCATGTCGTCAAAAGACGTTTACAAGCGCGCCGTATACCGTGAACCGGCTCCCGTCCTGGATCAGGATAATCCTTTCCAGGCCATGGTCGAGCGGTTTGACGTCGCCGCCAGGATCCTGGAACTGGACCCCGGCTTCTATGAATACCTCGTAACTCCGGCCAAAATCCATATCGTAGGCATTCCGGTCGTCATGGACACCGGTAAAATCAAAATGTTCGAGGGCTACCGGGTCATCCACAGCGAAATCCTGGGCCCCTCGAAGGGTGGTATCCGGTACGCGCCCGATGTGAACCTGGAGGAAGTCAAGGCGCTGGCCGCGTGGATGACGTGGAAATGCGCCGTCGTCGACGTGCCCTTTGGCGGCGCAAAGGGCGGTATTATCTGCAACCCACGCGAAATGAGCCCGGGTGAGCTGGAGCGCCTGACACGGCGCTACACGGCCAACATGATGGATGTCTTCGGCCCCGAACGAGACATCCCGGCCCCCGACATGAACACCAACGAACAGATCATGGCGTGGATTCTGGATACCTACTCCATGCATGCCCGCCGCACAGAAACGGCGGTTGTGACCGGCAAACCCATTCTACTCGGCGGATCGGCCGGGCGCCGCGAAGCCACGGGCCGCGGCGTCATGACGGTCACGCTCGCCGCCATGGAGCGACTGGGACTTCGGGCGAGTGAATCGACCGTCGCCGTTCAGGGCTTCGGCAATGTGGGATCGGTCGCGGCCGATCTGCTCTCCAGGCAGGGCTGCCGAGTGCTGGCTGTGAGCGACGTATCGGGCGGATATTACAATGCCAACGGGCTCGACATCCAGGCCATGATCGAATACTCTGCATCGCACGGATATTCGCTCGAAGGCTATCCGGACGCCGAACCTGTTTCGAACGAGGAACTGCTCTCGCTCGAAGTCGACGTGCTGGCACCCTGTGCGAAGGAGGATCAGATCACGCTGAAGAATGCCGACAAAATCACCGCCAGGATTATTGTCGAAGGTGCCAACGGTCCGACGACGCCCAAGGCGGACACGGTGCTGGCCAATCGTGACGTGCTCGTCATTCCCGACATCCTGGCCAACGCCGGCGGTGTAACGGTGTCGTATTTCGAGTGGGTGCAGGACCGGCAGGGGTATTTCTGGACAGAAGACCGGGTGAATCGCCGTTTGGATCGCATGATGCACGCCGCCTTCGATTCCGTTTTCGAGACGGCCCAGAAGCACGACACGACGCTTCGCATTGGAGCGTATGTGCGCGGTATCAGCAAGGTCGCAGGAGCGCTCAGAATACGCGGTATTTACGCCTGATACGCCGGCATGCGGCGCGCCCTGATTGATTGCCGGGCGCAGGATTCGGATCTTGCAGACATTATGCGCCTCATCTCACATACCTCGCTCGCCCTGTGCTGCTGTCTGCTCTTCGGGACGGGCGTGTCTGTGTCGTGGGCTCAATCACCGGACAGATCAGAGGACAGGTCAGAGGACATGTCAGAGGAAATACTGCCCGTCGACAGTCACCACGACGCGCTGTTGTCGGCGCTCATCAGGTGTATCGATGCGCCGGTAGAGGCCTGGGGCCATGCCTCGCCCGAACTGACGCTCGATTGGGGGGGCGCTCTGCCGTTCATGGAGGCCTCCGTGTCGGCCTATTTGCTGGCCGAGGGTATTGCGCTCTCGAGCGGGGGAACCGGAGGGCGACTTCGTATTGATGTGGACGAGGGAAGCCTGGTCTATGCCCGCGCACCGCGCCGGGCGGCAGAGCCTCTCGAACGGCGCATCCGGATTGGCTTGAGGTACTCCCTGATGCAGCCGGGTGGCGGTATCGTGGCCTCGGACAGCTGCCTTGAAACCCGCTCGAGCCTGCACGACCGGCGCCTGGCCCGCTCGCTTGCCGACCCCAGGTGGAGCATTACCAATCCCGACATTCCGCCGACCGGGCGCTGGCTGCGCTACCTGCAGCCGACCGTGCTTGTTGCCGCCGCTGCCGTTGGCACGTACCTCTTTTTCAACCTGCGTAGTGACCGCACGGACGGGAGCTGACGTGTTCATATCGAACCGCTGTCTCGTTTTTGGCCTGTGCGCCAGCCTGTTTGCGGCCGCGTGTGCCAGCCTGTTCGTAGCCGCGTGTGCCGTCCCCGTGCCGCCGTCGGGCGGCGGCCCCGATACCCTGCCGCCCCGGCTGCTTGAGACTGCGCCCCGGCAGGGCGCCACCAACATCAGTGGGCGCTCCATTGAAATCATGTTCTCGGAGGCCGTGGACCGGGGCTCCTTTGCCCGCGCGTGGTCTATTTCACCCGACATGCCAGCCCCCGCGGACCTCTCCTGGAACGGATTTGACCGCGTTCGTATCTCATTTCCCGAGCCGTTCCGTGCAGCCACCACCTATATTTTCACGGTCGATACGGCGCTGCGCGACGTCCGGAACGTGGCACTCACCACACCCATTTCGCTGGCGTTTGCGACCGGCAGTGCGCTGGACAGCGGGCGTATTGACGGGCACATCCTCGACCCGATAACCGGCAAACCGGTTCAGGGGATGGATGTATTGCTCCTGGAGCCTGATGGTGACGGTGCGTCCGGGCTACCACAGGTCCAGAATGCACTCTACCGGACGCAGACAGATCCGGAAGGGCGGTTTTCCCTCGGCTTCCTGGCCGAACGTGCCTATTCGGTCGTCGCCCATGGAGACCAGAACCGGAACCGGCAGCTGGATTCGGGAGAGCGCTGGGCCGTCGCCGCGACGCAGCGTGTCACGCCCGACTCGGCCGGTGTTACACTGCCCCGTCCCCTCTGGCCCGTCCGCTTCGACACCACGGCCCCACGCGTAGTGCGCGTACGGGCGGCATCGAACCGGGACCTGGTGCTTCGCGTGAGCGAACCCCTCGTCAGTCTGTTCGTGCGTGAGGGCCGCGATGACGACGCCGAGCGGACACGCGGCGCCGAGCTCTGGCTGGTCGATTCGCTCAATGCGGCGCACCCCGCCCCGGCACCCTTTGCCACGCCGGACCCGCTCGCGTGGCAACTGCGCGTGGAGGAGCCGCTGGCGCCGGGCCCATGGCGACTTCGGGGCGGCGTGGCACTGGTCGATTCTGCCGGACTGCCCGTGGCGCCCGGCGAGTGGCCGTTTACCATCCGCGGCACGGAGCCGGAGGCAGCGCCAGCCCGCATGGTGCACGTGGAGCCTTTTTCTTCGGAGGCCACGGAGGACGGCTTTCATCCACTCTGGCCACGCGATAGTCTCGTATTGGTCTGGAGCGCCCCGCCGGAAAGGGCTCTTGACCGCCTGATCGCTCTGGAAGATACCGCAGGAACCCAACTTCTCGCTTCTGTTCGTGCCATTTCGCCCGTTAGAACTGCTGTGTCCCGACCGGTAGCACGTGTGGATTCCGGCGCCGTGGGTGCACGTGTCAACCTGTTCCGGCTCGTGACCACAGACACGTCGTTCACGGTCCGCGTGATGGGGCCGGCGGACACCGGTGACATCGTGGGCACGGTCCAGGCGCCGGCCCCCACCATCATCGAGCTCTACCCGGCCAATCAGCAGCGTTCCAGTCGCCCCAACGCGGTTGGGCCCGAACGGCCCGTGGCCAGCGTGCAGGTACCCGAGGGCACGCGCACCTTCCGTTTCGACCGACTGCCGGGAGGATTCCAATATCGGCTGCGGGCGTTCGTGGACCTCGACGGCAGCGGGACGTGGACGCCGGGGCGGTTCTCATCGTGGATGGCCGCCGAACCACTCCTCTTTGCCATTGGCACTGATCCCGTCCGTGCGCGTTGGGAATCGGTGCGCGCCGACACCCTCACCTTTCCGCAATAAATAACCGCCCCATGACAGACTCTGCAGCTTTCGATCCGGTGCTCGGCGGAGCCGCCATGCGGGAAGCCGACCATCACACGAGCCGTGAACTGGGCGTCCCGGTCGCGGCCCTGATGGAGTGTGCCGGCAGGGCGGCGGCGGCCATTGTGCGCCGACATAACCCCACGCACGTCGGCATTTTGTGCGGCACAGGCAACAACGGCGGCGACGGGCTTGTCCTGGCACGCCTGCTCGCTGAGCGCGGTATGGCCGTCGATGTGTACGTGAAGGAGGGCGAACTCACCGACCCCTCGGCGGTGAACCTGCGCCTGCTGGAGCGGTGGGCGTCTCCGGATACCGGCCTCGACGTACGCATCCACAGAAATCCAGACGAGGCTATGCGGCACATGGCCATGTGCGACACGCTGGTCGATGCGCTCCTCGGCACCGGGCTCGAAAGCGAGGTGCGCGAGCCCGTGGCATCGCTCATCCGCTGGATGAACAGCCACCGTCGCCCGGGGGGCTCTCCATCCGTCCGTGTCGCGCTGGACATACCATCCGGTCTGTCGGCAAGCACCGGCGGCGTGCTGGGCGTAGCCGTCGAGGCGCACGAAACGGTCGCCTATGCGTGCTGGAAAACGGGCCACCTCACGGCGCGCGGCCCGGCCCTCTGCGGGCAGGTCTATATCGCCGACATCGGTATACCCCGGTGGGTACTGGACCGATGGGTAGATGCGCCGCTGAGTGGCATTCGACCGCGCAAGGCGGCCATTTCCGCGCTTCTCGCAGAGCATGGTGGACGCGCAGACAGCCGGCAGCACAAATACGTGACGGGGCCGACGGTGGTGCTCGGAGGCAGCACGGCCTACCCGGGCGCACCGGTACTCGCTGCCCGCGCTGCCGCACGCATGGGATCGGGGTATGTCATCACGTGGTGCCCAGAAGACATTCGTGCCCACGTGCTCTCGGGGCACGCAGACATGCCGGCCATGGCCTGGAAGGGAGCGTTACCGGCGCTCACGGACCTGGGCACCCACGCCGGAAAGGCCCGTTCGCTCGTCGTGGGCCCGGGCCTCGGGCGCGCACCGGAACTCGTGGAGGCCCTGAAAAGGGTCCTGGAGGAATTTCCCGGGCCGGTCGTAATCGATGCCGATGCCCTCGTGCTGCTCTCCGAAGAACCCTCCTGGATCCGCGCACATGCCCGGTCCGGGTGGGTCGTCACGCCACACGGGGGCGAGTTTGCCCGCCTCATGAAGCATGCCGTGGGTACGCCCCCCGCCACAGACCGTACAACAGACCGTACAACAGACCGTACAAATGAAACCTCTGAAACCTCCAGCCCGGTTACGGGCGCCCGCGCGCTTTCCGAAGCGCTCGGCGTCATTACGGTCCTCAAGGGCTGGCCGACCGTCGTGGCGGCTCCAGGGCGGGCGCCCGTCCTGAACCCGACCGGCAATCCGGCGGCAGCGACAGCCGGATCGGGCGACGTGCTGGCTGGCATGATTGGCGCCTGCCTGGCGCAGGGTATGGAGCCCTTCGATGCGGCGATGGTCGCCATTCACGTGGCCGGAAGCTGTGCCGACGCGTGGATCGAGACGCGCGCTGCGCGCAGCATGAACGCCGACGATATCCTGAACCTTCTACCGCCGGTACTTTCCGACTACACCTGATGCCCATTCTGTCCCTTCGTGGCCCCCTGTGGCCTGCCGTGCTGTGGAGCATCATTGTGGTCATTCTGCTGACCATTCCCACCAGTTCGCTGCACTCGTCCAACATGCTGGAGTGGGACAAAGTGGTTCACTTCGGGCTGTTTTTCGTCATGACATGGCTGTGGCTGGTGGCGGCAGGTCACCGGGGCCGTGGCGTCAACATCATGATCCTCCTTGCGGCCATCGCATTTGCGTTTGCGAGCGAATGGTACCAGCATCTGCTCCCTATGCGGAGCATGGATATCTACGATGCAATCGCTGACAGTGCCGGTTCAGTGGCCGCATGGGCCCTCTGGGCTTTTTATGTGTGGAGGGACCGGAACGCACCCCGGGGGCCCTCACGTAAGAAAGGTCGAGACTGACAGCAACTTTTTTCGATCTTCGGACTCTCAGTAGGTACACGTGTTTCATTTCAAAACGGATTCACGTATACTTGTTACTTCCCTTGCAACACGGCTGAACAAAAATCCATGGCACTGCGAAAAACAGACAAAGCAAATCTCAAGAGGCGGTATCCGCTCTACGTGGAAATCGGTCTCGTGCTGACGCTCGCGCTCCTTATTGGCGCGTTCCGTCTTGACATGACGGCGAACGACAGTTTCGAAATTGATATGACGGAACAGGAAGTCGTCCAGATGGAGGAGATCATCCAGACCGAGCAGATCGAGAAGCCACCGCCGCCACCTCGTCCTCCGGTCCCTGTTGAGGTCCCCAACGATGAAGTCCTGGATGACGAGGAACTGGACCTCGATGTCTTTCTCGACATCGATGAGGTCGTAGACCTCCCACCGCCACCGCCACCGGCCGACGAGAACGAAGAGCCGGAAGCTGAAATCTTCGTAATTGTGGAGGAAATGCCGGAATTGATCGGTGGCCTCTCGGGATTGCAGAAGAAGATCCGTTACCCTGAAATTGCCAAGAAGGCCGGTGTGGAAGGACGCGTATACCTGCAGTTTGTCGTGGACGAGCAGGGAAACGTGGTGAATCCCGTTGTGACACGAGGCATTGGAGCCGGATGTGACGAAGAGGCTCTCCGTGCCGTCCAGTCGGCCAAGTTCAAGCCGGGCATGCAGCGCGGCAAGCCAGTGAAGGTCAAAATGTCCCTTCCTATTACGTTCAAGTTGAAATAACACGGAACCACCTTCCGTTCCATGTACCTCCCTCAGGGGGCGCGCCTGCGGCGCGCCCCCTTTTTTTTGCCCCCCCCTTCACATATAAACTGTTTTTTCAACGACCGCCCCGTGCAAACACGCTCGATTTTGTCGTTATTATCTCCATGGCATTATCTTCATGGCTGTCAGAAGGCTCTGTTTGAAACCTCATCCCGAATTGCAACCAGTGGAACAGGATCTGCCCTATCCCAGACGAGACGACTTGGACCACATCGTGGACTCCATGCTGCGCGACCGTGATTTCCTGTTGGCCCAGGAAATCAAGCACAAGGTCGACGAACTGAATGACATGCTGCGACAGAGTGCCCGGCAGGATCTGAAAGTAGAAGTAGATGTCCTGCAGGCACCAACCCAAGGTGGCAAGCGCACACCGCAGGTCGCAGTACGCGTTCTGAAGGAACTGTAAAAGAAGGAACTATAAAAACAGGGCCAGACCCTACCGAATCTGCGTGCCAGCCTGCATGACGAACGACACGTTGTGCATGACGGACATGTCCACAGCCGGATTGCCCTCGACGGCAATGATATCGGCGAATAGGCCGCCAGCCAGTCGACCCACCACGTTGGTCAACCCGAATGTGTCGGCATTCAGACTCGTCGCTGCGCGCAGCACCGCGACCGGCTGCATCCCGTATTCCACCATCAGTTCCATCTCACGAACGTTGGTGCCGTGGGTAAAGACACCCACGTCACCGCCCATCCCGATCGCCACGCCCGCCTCCATGGCCCACTGCATGGCCCGCTTCTTGACCACGATGCGCTCCGGATCGGGCCCGCCCCCCTTCTCCCAGCCACCGTAGCCCATGATCGATTCCACAGCGGCCAGCGTCGGGTACCAAACCACGCCCTTTTCGGCCATGAGCCGAAAGACCTCCTGCGTCCCCCCGTCTCCATGCTCAATCGTGCGGACGCCCGCTTCTGCAGCGCGGCGCATACCCTCGGCCGTACCGGCATGTGCTACGGTCACACGACCGCTCGATGCGGCGGTTTCCACAATCTGTCGTATCTCCTCTTCCGAAAATGTGGGCATGGCCTGCCCGTCGGGTCCCCAACGGTAGTCGGCGTACATTTTGATGACATCGACACCGCCACCAATCTGCTCCCGCACCACGCGAATCAGCTCGTCGTGTCCGTCTGCAACCTGCGCTCCCAGCGGAACGGTCACTCCTTCCCGAAATCCCTTTGGTCCGTAGCTGCCTGTGGCTACGATGGCAGGACCTGCCACCAGCATGCGCGGCCCCTGGATCACGCCTTTCCCAACCGCCTGCTTCAAGCCCACATCGTCATAACCCGCACCTTCCGCGCCCAGATCGCGAATGGTCGTCACACCCGCCTGCAGTGTTTCCCGCAGATGCACCACGCCTCGAGCCACGCGCTCCGCCCGCGATTCGACGAGTACCTGGTCATTCCACGACGCTTCATCGTACGGATGCAGCAGTATGTGCGAATGTCCCTCGATAATGCCCGGCATCAGTGTTGTCCCGGGCAGTTCCATACGTCGGGCCTCTGCGTGGCGACGGATCAGTTCATCGCGGGGGCCTACATCGGCAATGTGCGCCGCATCTACCAGAACCGCGTACCCCTCGCGCATGACCTCGCCGTCAAAAATACGATCGGGCACGAGGAGCACCTGGCCGCGCGCAGGGCTCGTCGAGAGGACAAAGCCAGAGAGGAAAAACACCCCGAGAAGAAGCATGCGGAGTGAAAACTGATGGGTCGAGTTCATGGAGCTGCAGAAGGATGCTGATGATGTGGCTGGCCTCGCGAACGAGGGATCCCGATGTGGCGTAGTTTACTGGTTTCGAGTACACCACCCGGCGGCACCAAACCAAATCTACATGACTCCGCTCGATATTGCATCCGTTCGCAGTCAGTTTCCATCGATGGATGTCCGCGATGACGGCGTGCGTCGTATTTACCTGGACAATCCCGGGGGCACGCAGGTCTGCGGGCAGGCGGTAGATGCCATGGTATCCTACCTCAGGCACATGAACGCGAATGACGGTGGGTACTTCATGACGTCTCGCCGGACCGACCTGCTCAAGGCCGAAGTGCATAACGCCGTGGCCGATCTGGTCGGTGCTGCGAGCGGGGACGAAATCCTGTTCGGGCAGAACATGACCTCGCTCACCTTTTCCCTGTCACGGAGCCTCGGACGGGAGTTGGATCCGGGCGATGAAATCGTGGTCACGCGCATGGACCACGATGCCAATGTGAGCCCGTGGCTGATGCTGGCCGATGACCTCAGACTCACCGTGCGTTGGATTGATTTTGATCCGGAAACGTCTCGCTATGACGAAAAATCGGTCGAAGAGGCCATCACGGAGCGCACGCGGATTGTGGCCGTCAACTATGCGAGTAACGCGCTCGGAACCGTCAATGATGTCGCCGACCTTACGGCTCGCGCCCACGCCGTCGGAGCCTGGTCCTACGTGGACTCGGTACAGTTCACGCCGCATCTGCTCACGGATGTTCAGGCGATCGGGTGTGATTTCCTGGCGTGCTCGGCGTACAAGTTCTTCGGCCCCCATCAGGGTATGGTGTGGGGGCGTCGTGAACTGCTGGAGCGGCTCGTGCCCTACAAGGTGCGGCCAGCGAGCGACGACCTCCCGTGGCGCTTTGAAACCGGTACGATGTCGCATGAGGGCATGGCCGGAACGCTCGGAGCGATCGAATACCTGGCGGGGCTCGGTGGGGAGCCGGTCGCCGGGCAGAACGAGCCGGTGGCCGGGCCTCCACCGACCCACTCGGTACCCAACCCGGACCGCCGAGCAGCACTCGTACGCGCATTCGAGCGCATTGAAGCCGCTGAAGCATTGCTCTGTCAGCGACTCATTGACGGTCTGAAATCCATCCAGGGCGTGCGCCTTTACGGCCCCCCGAGTTCCCGAGGCCGCGTTCCGACCGTGGCATGTACATCTGAGCGGTTGTCACCGGCAGAACTGGCACGTGGTCTCGCTGAGCATAACATTTTTGTCTGGGACGGCGACTATTACGCCATGGAGGTCGTGAAGCGTCTCGGGTTGGCCGGCAGCGGCGGCATGCTGCGCGTCGGGCTCGCACATTATAACACCGAGGCGGACGTCGATACGTTTCTGGACGTGGTGGAAAAACTCTGCACTACAGGCTGATCACGCCCTCAATGGCGCTCGCCCGGCGGTACAGCGTCACCACGTGCTCAGCACTTTTCACACGGACGTGCGACGTGATGCTCTGATAGTTGCCTTTCGAGGAGGCACGGACCGTGATTTCTTCACCTTCAAAGACGGCCTGCAGGTCGGCAGATTGCTCCTTGGGCGCAATGAATTTGAAGAGATAGGTCGTGGGCCATTCATTCTGCTCGTCGAGCAACTTGCGGAAACGCACCCACCATTCGGCATTGTCCGGAGACCGGGGCGTCCCCGACGCTTCGGATTTGTGACCGTCTGCTGCGGGTTTTTTGGACATGCTCGGGCTCAACTCTCTTTGGAAAGGCACGTATATTGGCCATTATACACGTCACGACTGAGTTCCATGTTTCCACTTCCTGAATGGGCGCCCAATGTGCATCCGCTCATTGTCCACTTCCCGATCGGCGTCCTGTTCACCGCCGCCCTCTTCGACCTGGTCGGGCTTGTGTTGCGAGAGCAGGCCTTTCTGCGGCGCGCAGCGATGATGCTGTACGTACTGGGTGGCGTCGCAGTCACAGCGACGTATTTCACTGGTGAGGCAGCGGCCGATTCGGTGTTCCTCCCGACCGAAGCCAATGCGTTGCTCACCGAGCATTCGGACCTGGGCCACTACGTATTCTATTTCTTTGGAGGATTTGCCGTCATCCGGATTATCACCTTTTTTACCGGATTGGAGCGCATGTTTCTCCTGCGCGCGGCATTGGCGGTTCTGGGCGTTGCCGGCCTCGGCCTGTTGACCTACACGGCAGAGCACGGCGCGGAAATGGTGTTCCGGTATGGTGTGGGCGTCCAAGCGGTGGATTCCGGTCCGGCGCCCATTGCGCCTCCCTCCGACCCCATGGCAGCCGGTCCACAGTTGATCGACGGAGGGGGTTGGGCATGGAAGCCGACCCGGGCTGCCGCATGGCAGGAGCACATGGTGATTGAGGGCGACCTGTCCTCGTCCAGCTTGCGTGGCGGCGGCGAACAGGATGGTGCGCGGCGCGGCGATGTCCTTGGGCTGACGCCTGGTACCGGGCCTGTCACCGTCTGGTTTGACCACGCCATGGAGACGGCGCAGATCGATGCTGCGCTCAACCTTGATAATTTCAACGGTAGTGTCATGTTCGTGCACAACCTCGTCGACGTGCAAAACTACCACTTCACGGTCCTGACCGACGGCGAAATGCGTTTGGGAAGCAGTGAGAACGGGGACTTTTACATCATGGATACGAAGCCCATGGCAGCCAGCAGTTGGCACGCCTACCGCGTCGTATCGGACCGTACCCATTTCCGGGCCTATGTGGATGGAAAACTCATCACGCACGGACATGGCGATACGGCGCCGAGTGGCCACGTAGGACTGCGAATCAGCGGCGTGGGCACCGTGCTGCTCGATTTCATGCAGGTCGTGCCGGTACGGTAACGGCCGGCGTGTCCGGAGACCTGTCAACTTGGCAGGGATTTCTGTTTGGTATGATGTTCGCACGTACGGGACGTACTTGAAATACGTCCACCCACTGCTGTAATGGCGGGAGAAGAGCGACATGAACTTCCAGAAATTTACTGTCAAGGCCCAGGACCTGGTCCGGGCAGCCACCGAACTGGCGGCCTCGAAGAACCATCAGGGTGTGGAGCCCGGCCACCTCATGAAAGCCTTTCTGGCCGAGAAGGGGGGCATTGCCCAGGCCATTCTCGAGAAACTGGGTACGCCCGCCCGCCTGATTGAGACGCGTACCGACAAGACCCTCGCGTCCTATCCCATGGTGACGGGCTCGAGCGTGTCGGGCCAATTCATGGGCAATAGCACCAAACTTGTTTTCGACCGGGCGCTGGCTGAGGCCGGCGTACTCGGCGATGAATTCATAGCATCGGAGCACCTGTTCATTGCGCTCGCAGAGTCCAAGGATCCCGTTGGTGAGGCGCTGCGCGAGCAAGGTGTCACGAAGGAGGCCATTCTGGGTACGCTGAAGGATATCCGGGGTAACCAGAAAGTCACAGACCAGCACGCGGAGAGCCGCTACCAGTCGCTTGAGCGCTACACGCGCGACTTGAATGCGCTCGCCGAAGAGGGCAAGATAGACCCGGTCATCGGGCGCGATGACGAAATCAGGCGGCTGCTGCAGATCCTTTCGCGCCGCACGAAGAACAATCCGATTCTGATTGGTGAGCCCGGCGTGGGTAAAACGGCCATCGCCGAAGGACTCGCTACTCGAATTGTGTCGGGCGACATTCCGGAGGGGCTGAAGAATCGGCGCGTTCTGGCACTCGACATGGGCGCCCTCATTGCTGGCGCCAAGTACCGCGGTGAATTCGAGGATCGGCTGAAGGCGGTCGTCAAGGAAGTCGTCGAATCGAACGGGGAAATCCTGCTCTTCATTGACGAAATCCACACGCTGGTGGGCGCGGGTGCCGGAGAAGGTGCCATGGACGCGGCGAATATCCTGAAACCGGCCCTGGCGCGCGGCGAACTGCGCGCCATCGGCGCCACAACACTCGACGAATACAAAAAATACCTGGAAAAGGACAAAGCCCTCGAGCGGCGCTTCCAGGTGGTGGTCGTCAACGAGCCCAGCATTGAAGATTCAATATCCATTTTGCGCGGCATCAAGGAGCGCTACGAGGTGCATCACGGTGTGCGCATTACCGACGGCGCGCTCGTGGCCGCGGCCGAGCTGAGCCACCGCTACATTGCAGATCGCTTCCTGCCTGACAAGGCCATTGACCTGGTCGATGAAGCAGCATCGCGCCTTCGAATTGAAATTGACTCCATGCCGGAAGAGCTCGATACCCTCGAGCGGCAGATCCGCCAGCTTGAAATTGAGCGCGAGGGCGTAAAACGCGAAAAGGACCAGGCCAAGATTGATCAGATCAGCGAGCAGCTGGCCAACCTGCAGGAACAGAATACGGAACTGAAGGCGCGGTGGAAACAGGAAAAGCAGCTCATTGGCGCCATTCGCGAAGCCAATGAGCACATAGACGAGCTGCGCCTCGAAGCGGACCGCCTCGAGCGCGAGGGTAAGTATGGAGAAGTAGCCGAAATCCGATACGGTCGCATACCGAAGCTGACAGAATTGATTGCCGACAACAAAGAGGCACTCAATGCGGCGCAGGAACATGGCGCCCTGCTCAAGGAGGAAGTGAGCGCCGAGGACATCGCCGGCATTGTATCGCGATGGACCGGCATTCCTGTGTCTCGCATGCTGGAAGGCGAGCGGGCAAAACTCCTGCGCATGGAAGAGGAACTGGCCAAGCGCGTGGTGGGGCAGACGGAAGCGGTCGAGGCCGTATCCAACGCCGTTCGCCGCGGCCGGGCCGGACTGCAGGAAGAAACGCGCCCCATTGGTTCGTTCATTTTCCTGGGTACGACGGGCGTGGGCAAGACGGAGCTCGCCAAGGCACTGGCCTCGTTCCTGTTCAATGACGACGATGCCTTGGTGCGCATTGACATGAGTGAGTACCAGGAGCGGCATTCCGTCAGCCGGCTGGTTGGGGCCCCTCCCGGATATGTGGGCTATGAAGAGGGCGGACAATTGACCGAAGCCGTCCGGCGCAAGCCGTATTCCGTCGTGCTCCTCGATGAAATCGAGAAAGCGCACCCGGAAGTCTTCAACATCCTGCTCCAGGTGCTCGACGATGGACGGCTGACGGACAACAAAGGCCGCGTGGCGGATTTCAAGAACACGATCATCATCATGACATCGAACCTGGGCTCCGAGCTCATCCAGGGTCGAATAGAGGAAGGTCAGGGCCTTTCGTCCGCCGAGGAGGAACGGCTCTTCGACGAGCTGACGGGTGTACTGAAGCAGCGGCTCCGACCCGAATTCCTGAATCGGATCGATGAAATCGTGATGTTCCACCCGCTTAGCCGCGACGAAATCAGGCACATCGTGGACATCCAGTTTGAACACGTGCGTCGCCTGGCATTGAGCAGCAATGGACTCAACGTGGAACTTACCGATGAGGCGCGGGACTATCTGGCGCGGGTCGGGTTCGATCCAGTCTTTGGCGCGCGACCACTCAAGCGCGTCATTCAGCGCGAAATCACGAATAAACTGGCCGCAGAAATTCTCTCCGGATGGCTTGAGCCGGACGAAACCGTCCGTATCGCCCTCCTCGGAGACGGTCTCAGCTTCGAGACCGTGCCGACTCCAGCCGAGCCAGCGTAAGACGTACGTCGGCCGCTGCATCGACCATGTCAGCCCCCAGAAAGGCGTCGAGACTCTGCTCGAGTTCGGCCTCGGCTTCGTCCAGCCGACCCACTTCGAGCAGAAGCTGCGCGTACTCGTGCCGCGTCGAGGCCAGATCCGTATCGCTGTCTCCCCACGCATCGGACATGATCTGCACGGCGCGGCGGTAGGCCGCCAAAGCCCGCGTTGTCTCCCCGCCGGCGGCCAGCACGGTAGCCAGTTCTCCCTGGAAAACGGCTGCCCAATCCTCAGCGCCGGCCTGGCCAAACACGTTCACGGCCTTCGTATACCAGTCTGCCGCCACATCCAGCCGCCCTTTCTCGCGTTCAAGCCGTCCGAGCCACATCTGATCCATTGCCGTGAAAAAACTGATATCGCCGTGCACCGCCTGGTGCACATCCAGGGCCCGCGTAAGGTGACGCTCGGCCTCGCCCAGGTTGCCCTGCGCAAGCAGTGTGCGCCCAAGGTAACTGAATGCACGGGCCGTCTCGTCGTGCTCCGCACCGTAAACAGTCTGCCTGCGACGCGCCGCATCCTCGAGTAGACCCTGGGCCTCTTCATAGAGGCCCAGATCGTACAGGATGCTGCCCAGATTGTAGATGTTGTCCGCCACAAGAGGGTGATCATCTCCAAGCGTGGACCTGGACATGGCGAGCGACTCCCGGTAGTAGCGTTCGGCCGCTGAAAAATCGCCCATGCGCGCCGAGTACGTCCCCAGGTTTGACAGCGATTCTGCAATATCCTTGTGCCGTCCGTCGGGGAACAGCAACCGCCTCTCTGCCAGCGCCTCGTTCAGCAGTACACGCGCCGTTGAATCCTCGTCCAGTCGCATGTAGGTCACCGCCAGGTCATTCACAACCTGCGCTGCCTCGCGGTTCGGATAGCCCTGTAGCCGCCGGTGCATACCGAGCGATTCGTCGTAGAGGGCGACGGCCCGCTCCCAGCTGCTGAGCGTGGACCCTTCGTCGAGCACATACCCGAGCCGGTAGAGGGCTTCGGCCAGGTCCGGATGGTCCCTGTCTGGCCCGAGCCGCGCCCTGAGCAGGCGGATATTCTCTTCGAGGAGTAGCGTGGCCCGCTCCATGTCACCGATCTCGGTCAGCACAGCGCCTACGGTATTTCGGAGCGCTGCAGCCAAGTCCGGCGGGACGCCTTCCCCCCGCTCCAGAGTACGTGCCCCTTCCTCGACCAGTTCACGAACCGTCATGTCGCGCCCCTGCAGCCGCTCGGGAGCGGCCGCCTCGAACAGGTCTACGATATACGAGGTTACCTCCTCGGCCTTTCGCGCTTCAAGTTCGGTCTGCGCCTTCTGCTGGGCCATGCTACGTGCATACCGGACCGAAAGAATGGTCGATGCGACGAGCAGCAGCACAATAACCACGCTGAAACTTACAACAAGCCGGTTGCGGCGCACGAATTTGCCCGTCCGATAAAGCGGCGAATCGGACTGCGCCTTGACCGGACGCCCCTGGCGGTAATTCGCAATATCCTGTAGAAGCTCGCTCGCCGACTCGTAGCGCCGGTCCTGCTCCTTGCGCAGCGCCATGAGCACAATCCGGTCCAGATCGCCGGAAAGCTGCCTGCGGAGCCTATCGAGTGATGTGGCTCGGAGCCGCGACGCTGAGTCCGTTCCGGAACGTGTCACCATGGTCGACGGCCGCTCGGGTTCCTTTTCGAGCACCTTCTGCTCGATTTCCTTGCGCGCTGTAGTCTGAAAGACAAATGGTTTGTGCCCGGTGAGCAGTTCGTAGAGCAGGACGCCCAACTGATAGACATCGCTGCTCGTCGTAATACTACCTCCTCGCAGCTGCTCGGGCGATGCGTACTCGGGTGTCATGACCCGGTCCTCCGCACGCGTCATGGGCAGTGTATACCCGGCCAGGTCCGGGTTCAGGAACTTGGCGATCCCAAAGTCGAGCAGCTTCACCTCCCCCTGCGCTGTGACCAAAATATTCGATGGCTTCAGGTCCCGGTGTACGATCAGGTTCTGGTGCGCGTAGTGCACGGCCGAGCAGACCTTGCCGAAAATATCGAGCCGCTCGTCGAGCGTCAGTCGGTGCTCATCGCAATACGTGTCGATACGTTCGCCATCGACAAACTCCATGACGAAATAGGACAGTCCTTCGTCGGTCGCCCCGCCGTCGAGCAGCCGCGCAATATTCGGATGCGTGAGCGCCGCCAGAATCTGGCGTTCCATGCGGAAACGCTTCAGGATCTCATCCGAATCCATACCCCGCTTGATCACTTTCACGGCCACGTAGCGCCGGAAGGCCTCGTCGTCACGGACGGCCAGGTAGACCTGTCCCATCCCTCCGCGTCCGAGTGGACGAATGAGCCGGTACGGACCCACCGCCCGCGGCATGTCATCCTCTTCGATGTCTTTCGCCATGGACTGCAACACTTTGTGCAGGTGGTCGGGCGAGTCGGACTCCAGAAAGTCCTCGGAATTGGCCGCCGCATGCAGCAGCCGGACAACGTCGGCCAGGAGCTCGGCATTGTCCGCGCACCGATCGAGAACCCATGCGTCCCGCTCCTTGGAGGGCAGTGCCATGGCTTCATCAAAAATGGCCTCTACCTGTTGCCAGCGTGTTTTGTCCATGATCAGATTGCGTTCTCCATGAGCATCATGTAGAGCAGCGACTTGGCCTTGATCCAGTCCCGGTTCACCGTCCGCTCCGCCACATCGAGTACCTCGGCCGTTTCCTTGACCGACATATTCGCAAAATACCGGCATTCCACAATGCGGGCAAACCGCGGATTGAGCCCCTCCAGGCGGTTGAGCGCATGGTCGAGATCCAGAATGTCAATGGGCTGCACGTCGTCGCCGGCAATGACCGATGCATCGAGCCGTGTTGATTTGTACCGTGCAGCACTACCGCCACGCTTCTGGGCTTTCCACCGACGGGCATAATCCACCAGAATCTGCCTCATGGCCCGCGACGTGACGCCGAAAAAATGCGCCCGATTCTCCCAGTTGTTCTCCGTCTTATCGAAGAGTTTCAGGTACGCTTCGTGCACCAGCCCGGTCGGATTCATGGTTTTCCCAGGGCTCCGAAAATAAAGCTCCCGACTCGCGATGTCTCGAAGCTCATCATACACCAGCTTGAAAAGTTCGTCCACAGCCCCTTCATCACCGTTCTTGTGGGCTACCAGAAGCTGCGTGACGACTCCTTCCTTGAACATGGGCAGACGGGCTGATTCAGACAAAGGGTACGCAATGGCAGGCAAAAACGGAACATGATTTTTTTAGATGCATCGCATATTGTTGTTATTGCACGACCTGTGCGTGTTGACAACTTCGTTTGCAAAACGGTCATTCTGTTCCTTAATTGCATGTTGGTTCCGTAAATCCTGTACGCGAATGTACCTCAGTAAGCTTGAACTGCACGGCTTCAAAAGTTTTGCCGACCGGACGGTGGTTGACTTCGCCCCAGGCGTAACCTGCGTCGTAGGCCCGAACGGGTGTGGCAAGTCAAATATTGTCGATGCCGTGCGCTGGGTCATTGGCGAGCAGCGTGCCCGCATTCTGCGTAGCGACAAGATGGACAACGTGATTTTCAACGGCACATCGAAGCGTCGCGCGCTCGGAATGTCGGAAGTCATGCTGACCATCGAAAATACGCGGGGCATTCTCCCCATAGAATACTCGGAAGTGACCATAGGACGGCGGCTGTTCCGCAGCGGCGAGTCGGAATACCTGCTCAACGGCGTGCAGTGCCGCTTGAAGGACATTACGGATCTGTTCATGGACACGGGCATGGGTGCCGGTGCCTATTCCGTGATCGAACTCAAAATGATCGAAGAGCTGCTCTCGGACAACGCCCAGGACCGGCGGCACCTGTTCGAGGAGGCGGCAGGCATCACGAAGTACAAAATCCGCCGAGGGCAGACGCTGCGAAAGCTCAAAACGACACAGGTCGATCTGGACCGCGTGCGGGATTTGACCGACGAGCTCGACAAACGCGTCAAGAGCCTGGAAAGACAGGCCCGGAAAACGGCGCGCTACAAGGAGTTCGAGACCGAACTGCGGGACCTGGAACTCTCACTGGCGACGCTTGAATTTTTGTCGTTGGGACACGGTATTTCAGAATCCACCAAGGCTCGCACCGTGGCCCATCAGGAAGCTGAAGCATTCGGTGCGCGCGTGAGCGCCCAGGAAGCGGCACATGAGGCGCTGCAGAAAGAATACGTGGACCGCGAAAAGCGGGTCTCCGAAGGGCAGACCCGCCTGAGCCGGCACATTGACCGGTTGCGTGCTGCGGAATCGGACCTCCGCGTGGGCACCGAGCGGCTTACCGTTCTGGCCCGGGATCTGACCCGACTGGCCGAGGAGGAAAAAACAAATGTCGCGCGGCGCGACCTGCTTGTACGCGTCCTGGAGCGCAGTCGGCAGGACCTGGAAAGTGCCCAACCGGCTGCCACATCGGCCGAAGCCGCCCTGACGGATGCCCGGCGCATTCGAGACGAGGCACAGAATACGCAGCAGAAGCATCAGGCGAAGCTGCACAGCCTGAGACAGGAAGAACGGAATGCGCTGGCCGAGCGCGCGGCGCGCGAGCGGCATGTGGACCGGCTTGCCACACGCGTCGAAGTGATTACCGCCGAAATGGAGGAGCGGCGCGGCGCGCGCGAGACGCTTGGCGCAGGGAATGACGATATGGAGGCGCGGCTCCGCGCCGCTCGCGAGGCGGCGAACCTCGCCCGGAAGGCCCTTGTGGCGGCCCAGGATGAGGTGGACCGACGGGTGGCTGCGCGAACCGGGGCAGAGGAGACGCTGCGGGCAGCCCGCGAAGCATCCCGAGGCGCTGAGCGCGCCTATGACGCGGCGGCGGCCGAAGCAGGACTGCTCCTCGGACTCGTGGAGAGCTTTGATGACCTGGGCGAGACCGTCCGATTTCTGGCACAGGATACAGATTGGACCGACGGTGATCTGGTGACGGTTGCGGATGTGATGGGCTGTGACGCCGAGTGGAAGGCTGCCGTGGACACCGCCCTCGGGAATCTGGCCAGCTGCATTGTGGTAACAGGAGAGCGGGAGTTGGAAGCGGCTGTCGCCAAACTGCGCCACGAGGGCAAAGGCCAAGCCAGTTTTATCGTTCTGGAACGCCTGCCCGGCCATGGACCGGATTCTGATTCTGCCAAACAGATACCCGCTGCACGGGGTGGTGCACACGCCACGTCACCTGTCGGCGCCGGGCTTGGCAGCGCGGCCCCGCTCCTCGGCGTCGTGCGCGTCAGCGAGCCCCGCTATGAAGTGCTGGCCCGCGCCCTGTTCCACGATACATGGGTCGTTGACAGTATTGACGGCGTCCGGGCGCCATCCGGCGCCCGGATCGTGGCCCGAACGGGCGAGTGGACCGGCGACTCGGGCGTCGTACACGCCGGCAGCAGGCGGGAACAGGTCTCCGTGGCCGCCTCGCGCATGGGACGCCGCGAACAGCTGGCACGGCTTGAGAAAGAGGTGGCCCGGCTTGAGGCTGCGGTAGGACAGGCAGACGAGCACGTCCGTGAGGCGGAATGGAAGCTCGGCGCGCTCGATGTTGGCGCCGCCCGGCGGGCGCTCGATACCGCCCGCTCGGAGCACACCACGGCCGACAAAGCCCTCTCCCGTGCCGAGTACGAAGCAGAGACCGCCGGACGGCGCCGTAAGGAAATCGATGAGCGCCTGGCGACGCTTGAAGAGCAGCGCACCGCCACCATCACCGAAAAAGAAGGTATTTCCGCGTCACTCAAACAGGTCAGTGTCCAGGTTGCCGACATCCAGAAACGCCGATCCGAAGCCGAAGAATCCTTTGGCAGCATAGAAGAGGCCAGCCGCGAGGCGTTCGACTTTTTCAACGAAGCCAACATTACCGCTGTCCAGACGCGCAACCGGCTCGACAACCTGAAGCGGGACATCCAGCGAAACCAAGATGACCTGAATGAACTGGAGCGGCGCGAAAAGGAACGTGCCGAGGCCATTGTGGCGCTCTCCGGACAACAGGCCGAAACGACGGAGCGGTGTGCTACGCTCGAGAAGGATCTCGAAAAGCTGCTCGCCGCACGGAGTGCCATTGAGAAGGAGGTATCGGCCGCCAAGGACGAACTTATGGAGTCGCGTGTCCAGATATCGGATATCGAGGCGGCGCTTCGGGGACTCAGGCGCGAGAGGGAGGCAGCGCTGAAGCTCGTGTCGAGCCACGAAGTCCGCCTCGCCGAACTGGAGACGCGGCGCGAAGACCTGTGCCGAACGATGCTTGAGGATTTCGAGGTCGACCTGGAGGACGAGGACTCGTTGGAGCGTGAGGTGCCGGACGAGTTCGACCGGACGGCTGCCCGCGAACGGGTACAGGATCTCAAAAGCAAAATTCGCCAGATGGGCCCCGTGAACGCCTTGGCCCTGGAATCCTTCGAAGAGGAAAAGGAGCGGCTTACGTTCCTGACCGAACAGTTGGCAGACCTGGAGGGCGCAGAAGAAACGCTCCTCAAGACCATTGGCGAAATCAATACGACCGCCAGCGAGCGCTTCCATGCGACGTTCGGTGCAATCCAGGAGAATTTTCGCCGCCTGTTCGCCGAACTGTTTGGCGAAGGTGCCTCGGCCGACGTCGTTCTCGCGGACCCGGATGACCCGCTCGAAGCAGATATAGAGATCTTCGCCAAACCGCTCGGCAAAAAGCCCAGCGTGCTGGCTCAGCTGTCGGGTGGAGAAAAAACCCTTACCGCCATTGCGCTCCTCTTCTCAATCTACCTCGTCAAGCCGAGCCCCTTCTGCATCCTGGACGAGGTCGATGCGCCGCTCGACGACGCCAACGTGGGACGCTTCATGCACCTCATCCGCTCCTTCTCAGACTCGACGCAGTTCATCCTCGTGACGCACAACAAGCGCACGATGGAAGCCGCCGACCGCATGTACGGCATTACCATGCGCGAGCAGGGGGTCTCGCGCCTTGTCGGCGTCACATTCGAGGACGGCCTGGATATGGTGGCATAGGCCCTGCCCTGAGTCCCGTCTATTCGTAGTCGTGCTCGAAGTACTCGACGCCGCGCACAGGAGCTTCGTTGGCAACGCCCTTTTCGCGGATGCGGGACGAGAGGCGCTCGGCGAAGACTTTGGCGGGGTCGTAACCATAGTGTCGCAGGATGTGGTTCATGGCGATCACTTCGCACAGCACAGTGACGTTTTTACCGGGCGTCACGGGGAGCTTGACGAGTGGCAGCTCAACCCCCATGAGCGGGTAGTGTTCGTCAATCATACCGAGCCGTGTGTACTCCTGGTCCGGATCCCACGGATGCAGGTTGACCACCACCTCGACCCGCTTCTGGAAACGGATGGCGCGAATACCGAACATGGCACGGACATCTACCAGGCCCAGCCCACGGATTTCCATAAAATGCTGCACCAGATCGGTACCGGCACCCATGAGAATGTCGTCTTCCTTGCGGGTAACCATGACCACGTCGTCGGCTACGAGGCGGTGACCGCGCTCCACGAGATCGAGCGCGACTTCACTTTTGCCAATCCCTGCCGGACCGACAATAAGCAGACCAATGCCGTAGACGTCTATAAGCGATCCGTGCACGGACTGCTGCAGCGCAAACTGATCGGCAAGGAAGTCGCGCAGCAGATACAGGAACTGCGTTGACGGCATGGTGGTCACGTAGACCGGGACGCCAGCGCTTGTGGCCATGCCGAGCAGTTCCTTGTCCAACTTGTTCCCTTCGGTCAGGATTAAGCACGGTACCGGGAAACGGAGCACATTGTTGAACGCCTGGGCGCGCGCCTCCGCATCCAGATGGTTCAAAAAGCGGGTTTCGGTATTACCGAGCACCTGCACTCGTTTGTACGTGAAGAGCTCCAGATAGCCAGCCAGCGCGAGTCCCGGGCGGTGCAGGCTGGCGTCGGTAATCATACGCTCGTCGGCCGCGGCGCTGTTGAGCGGCTTTATTTCGACGCCAACCACGGTCTCGAGTTGTCGAATGGCAAATTCGACCGTTATCGACTCCTTTTTGAACGTTTTTGCTTGGCGACTCGGCATCACGGGACCTCGACGGCATGAAGGATGCGATCTACAATATCCTCACTGGTAATTTCCTCAGCTTCGGCTTCGTACGTGAGAGCAATACGATGGCGGAGCACGTCGAGCGCGATCGAGCGCACGTCTTCGGGCGTGACGTAGGCGCGGTGGCGCAGGAAAGCATGTGCGCGGGAAGCCAGGTTCAAATTGATGGTTGCGCGGGGCGAGGCACCGAACTCAATGAGTGGCGCGAGCGCGCCGAGCCCCACGCCGTCCGGCTCGCGCGACGCCATGACCAGATCTACAATATAGCGCTCCACACGCTCATCCATGTACAGATCGTTGAGTACGGCACGCGCCGAGAGAATCTGCGCTGGGGTAACCACCGGCCGGACGGCGACCTTGTCTCCCGTTCGCGCCATGCGACGCATGATTTCCAGCTCCTCCTCTCGGGTCGGGTAGCCCACCTTGATTTTCATCATGAAGCGGTCCACCTGCGCTTCGGGAAGCGGATACGTCCCCTCCTGCTCAATCGGGTTCTGCGTAGCCAACACAAGAAACGGCGCATCGAGCGGAAACGTCGTCTCGCCAATCGTCACCTGTCGCTCCTGCATGCTCTCCAGCAGCGCCGATTGCACCTTGGCAGGCGATCGGTTGATTTCGTCGGCCAGTATAATATTGGCAAAGATGGGGCCCTTCTTGATTGAAAAGCTGCCTTCTTTCGGGTTGAAAATGAGCGTACCCAGGAGATCGGCAGGCAACAGGTCAGGGGTGAACTGAATGCGCTGGAAGGCCGTCCCCATTGCCTTCGCGAGCGAGGATACCGTGAGCGTTTTTGCAAGACCAGGAACGCCCTCCAGCAGCACGTGCCCATCGCCGAGGAGCCCGATCAGCAGGCGCTCAATCATGTAACGCTGCCCGATCACGACGCGCCCGATCTCGGCGAGCAGGTCATCTACAAATGCGCTTTCCTTCGTAATCCGCTCGTTGACGGCCGAAATATCAAATTGGGGGGTTTCCATTCAAATTATCAATGCGTGTATATCGTCGTCGGCGTGTCTGGCCCGCACGGCATCCAGATAAGCGGGCAGCGAAAATGGCCGCCCGGCTACGAGGAGTAGACCGCACTCGCCGGTTTGCACCATCCCGTAAATACCCTCGATGCTCATGCGTTCCGCAGTTTCCACCGCCGGACCCGAAACCACCGTCCCTGTCGTCCAATCGTTCGTCGCGGATGCCTGCGAAATCTTCAACAGGGCACCAAAAAGTTGCCAGTCTGCTTTACGGATGGCCACTACCAGCTTCTGCACGTTGCGGTTGGAGGACACGAGGTGCCTGATGGCCGGACGGAACCGGCGCGATGCGAGAATGAGCGCCTGCTCCAGATCCCGATGCTCGAGATTTCGGAGCGACGTCAGCCCCTCGAATCCTTTTTCGGCCAATTCCCGGGTGGCGCTCGACGCCAATTCGGCGCGCATCTGCATGTCGTCCACGCTGATCATACTCTGGGGCGATGCATCGAACAGCGCAAATCCCGGTCGGGCAGTATCTGCAAATTCAACGGCTATACAGTCGCCGTTCCGGGCATCGACCAGAATGAAAGGTGCCCCCTCCCGAAGCACCGCTACTGCAGTGAAAGCGCGGCTGATCGTCGTGGCGAGGGCCTCCTCGAGCAGACGGTGCGCCCGCGCCGCAAGCTCCTCACCGCCACCGGGAGCCAACTTGTCGCTGCATGTCAGGAGGGCCACGGCGAGCGATGCAAAGTACGCCATGCCCAGGCCAGTCGGAAGCGCGGTAACCAGCGCCACATCCAGCCCGGATGTTCCAGATGGCCTATCCTCAGGCAGCCTTATCCGGTCCAGGAGCGCTGCGAGAACCGGAGCGCGGCGCCGATCCTCTTCGCGAGAAAGATCAATGATATCCGGTGCCGCCTCGTAGGCTATGCGCGTGTGCCCAATAGTATTGGGACGTAGGGCAATGGCCGTTCCCTGTCGCATGTGCAGCATGAGGGCAAACCCGTCCACATAGTGCGTATGGTCGGCCACTATGCCGACGGCGCCGTGCGAAAAGGCAGCAACGGGTAACGCTCCCTCGCCACCGAACCGGTCCACGAGCAGCGCCTTGGCCCGATCCTCATACTGTACCGGGCGAAGTGACTCGTTGGCCTGTATGCGGTTATAAGCATACAAAAATGGCTGGACGAAGCTCGGGGGGGGCTTATTCAAGGCGATCTCCCGACTTCATGTCAGAGCCGTTCAGGAACGTTGGCGCCGGAAGGCGCCGCCGTCCAGCCTGCTGCAGTTCGCGCAACTCCACATAGCCGTCCGCGCAGGCGACATGGAGGCGTTCCTCCAGGCGCAGAATGGTACCGGGAGTCAAGAGGCATGCCGGGGCCTTGTCACATTCCTCGCCTGGCGGTTCCACAACCGATGTCCGATAGATGGCAAGGCGCGTCCCCGGCAGCTCGCCGCTGTCCACCGCGTATGCGGCTCCCTCCTCAGGCCTGTGCAACGTCCACGCCCCAGGAATCGGCGACAGCCCTCGAATAAAATCGTGCACGCGACGCACCGGCTGCGCCCAATCAATGCGACTCTCCGATTTGTGCACTTTGGGAGCGGGACTGGCCAGCGCGTCGTCCTGGGCCGTGGGCTCAGCCCGACCCTCGAGAATAAGCCGCACCGTGTCAACAACCACCTCAGCGCCCAGAACCATCATACGGTCATGGACCTCACCCATCGTCTCGTCCGGCCCAATGGGCATGGCGCGCCGCAGAATGATGTGGCCCGTATCGACCTTTTCCTGCAGGAAAAACGTGGTCACACCGGTCTCGCTCTCTCCAGCCATGACAGCGCGATGAATAGGGGCCGCTCCCCGGTAGGCCGGCAACAACGAGCCGTGCAGGTTGAAGGCGCCCATGCTGGCGAGTCCATAGACCTCGGGCGGCAGAATCCGGAAAGCCACAACGACGATGATATCGGGTTCCAGTGCCGCCAGATCACGCGCGAACGCCGGATCCTGGACCGATTCCGGCTGCAGAATGTGCGTAATACCATGACCAAGGGCCGCCGACTTGACCGCACACGGCGACACGGCCTGACTCCGCCCCCGGGCTTTGTCGGGCGCCGTCACGACGGCCATGGGGGCGAGTCGTGCCCGGACAAGAGCATTGAGCGACGCCACGGCAAATTCGGGCGTGCCCATGAACACGATATGGGGTGGCGGGTGAGCGGTCATGTGCCGCCAAGATACGTATCGTCGTACTCAGTACAACTTGGTCCTTTCGTCCCAGACCGGTACCAACAGCTGGTAGTCGCCAAACCCGGTTTCATCCACAAAAATGAATTGGCGCCCAATGCGTTCATAGACCCACACTTCGTAGGGCTCGTAGCCGAAACTGTATGGCTTGTGCTGCACGTGGTCGGGCTCACCGAAGCGCACCAGCACGAACCCCCGATCCGTTTTCCAGCCGTCCAGAATGCTGGCGCTGTACTGCCGGTTCGCCGACGCAATCCGGTAGTAGTATTCCTCCATGCGCTCGTTCCGGCTGGTGCCGGGTGTCGGGTCGCGACGATCCCAGAACTGGCTGAATCGCTGCTGGCGCTCCACACCGTTGGGCGCACTCTTGATGAAGTTCAGATCGCGCTTCTTGGCAATGTATTCGAGCTGCGCAATGGCCTGGTCAATATTGTCGATGTGGTCGTAGAGTCCCGACCAGGCTACTTCCACGCGGCGCGAGACCGATGCCACCGGCCGGCCGTCCAGACTCTCCACTTCGACGGACAGGCGGTACGAGCCCACTTCGAGCTCTGCGACCGGCATGGTCACCAGATACTGCGTGCGGCCCTCCTCAAGCGTTACAATGTCTTCCTTGGAGTACACGAGTTCGTCCGTACTCTTCCCGGACGCCTCGTCCGCACGAGCACGCTCCACCAGCTGCGTGATAACCAGGTCCTGACCATCATCGGCGTAAACCTCATAGAACACCTGAAAACCCTTTTCATTCGACTGCACGCGGCCACCCACTTTGGGCACGATGGTGAAATTCTCATCATTGAACGATTCGAGCAGCGTGATGTCGCTGATGGCTACACGCCCACTGAGGTCACGCACAAATACATTGTATTCCCGGTAATACGTCTGATTCGAGTTGTCATCCGTCAGCGAGTACTCGAAGATGTAGCGTCCCGGACTGATTTCAAACGTCTGCGTAGTCACATCGAATTCCGCATCCATCTGGGTTTCGGCATACGTACCGGCCGTCATCTTCGACTGCCAGATCTTCGATTCGACCAGGTTACGGATGCGGCCCTCGTCAGAGAGTTGTGTAACGTCGAGTTTCACCTCATATCCAGCCGAAAACCCGTTGATACTGTTGATGAAGCTCAGCTTCGAAATCGGAATTCGCGTGTACGTGTCGATTTTGGAAAGCGCCGGGTCAGCCTCGCTGCGGGCTACCAGAACGTCTACCTCGAAGTCTTCCTGCGCAATGGCCTCCGGCACCAGCACCACGCATGCAAGCAACAGCGCCACCAGTACAGGGTGCCCGCCGCGCTTGACGTTCCGGATATATTCGTAGCAACAGTTCATGGTACGCGATTTGACTCATCGCAATATCGTGACGGGATATGGCTGTGTCCAGTACCCGTCAATGGACAGTAATATAGAGGTCACGAACGGTCAGACCGTCCCTGCGAACCGAAGAGTGCCTGGACAAACCGCCGTTGATCGAAAATCTGGAGGTCATCAATTCCCTCACCGACCCCGATGTACTTGACGGGAATTCCGAATTCATTCGAGATTCCGATCACGATACCCCCTTTGGCCGTCCCATCCAGCTTGGTAAGCACCAGACCCGTGACCTCGACACTTCGCGTAAACTCCTGCGCCTGCCGAATGGCATTTTGTCCGGTCGATGCATCGAGTACCAGCAATACCTCGTGGGGACTGCCCGGTAGTTGGCGGTCCATGACGCGTTTGACCTTCGAGAGTTCATCCATGAGCCCCCCTTTCGTGTGGAGCCTCCCCGCCGTATCGACCAGAACCACATCACTGCCCCGGCTCATGGCGCTGGCCACCGTATCGAAGGCCACTGCCGCCGGATCCGCGCCGTGTCCCTGCTTGATGATGGGCACGCCCGATCGCGTTGCCCAGATGTCCAGTTGCTCGGTGGCCGCCGCCCGGAACGTATCGGCGGCTCCGAGGAGCACATTTTTCCCTGCCGCCTTGTAGCGGGCCGCCATTTTACCGATCGTCGTCGTCTTGCCGACGCCGTTCACTCCCACGACCATGATGACGTGTGGCTTGTTCGGCAGCTCGGCATCGAAGGCCACCGGCCGATCGGCCGATGCCGACAACAGCAGCCTGGCAATCTCATCCTGGACAATGGTATCGAGTTCGGAGGTTGAAACGTACTTGTCCCGTGCCACGCGGCCTTCGACGGCCCCGATGATGTCGAGCGTGGTTTTAACGCCCACGTCCGACGTAACAAGAGCTTCCTCGAGATCATCCAGAACGGCATCATCGACCGTGTCCTTCCCGGCCACAACCCGGGTGAGCTTGCCGAAAAACGAGGAGCGGGACTTCTCCAGCCCGGTTTCCAGGTTTTCCTGTTCCTTGTCGCGCTTCAGCGCGTCGAAAAGACCCATGTCAGTTGTCGTTGGAATCGGGTGCGCGTCGCACCAATACAGTGAATCGGAAGATGTAGCGGACGAGCGACCACACCAGGAGTGCACTCGTGCCCCAGATACAGAATTGCATGACAGGCGGATCGGCCTGGAGCAGAGCGGCCAGTACGGTCAGCGAAATACCGGTTACGGCAATTTTGCCCGACATCAGACTCATTACAATCCGACCGGTTCGGGCGCGGATAATGACGCCCCCTGCAAAAATAATGAAGTCGCGCGCAACGATGGCAAAGAAGAACCATTCGGGCAGGCTGCCTCGCATGGTGAGCGCCATCACGACGAGCGCCGCGCCCAGTTTGTCGACGAGCGGGTCAAGTACCTTGCCCCAGTTCGACACCGTATGTGACCAGCGGGCCAGGCGGCCGTCGAAATAGTCGGTGGCGAGCGCCGTGACGACGAGCATCGTAATCCAGACGAGCGGTCCCTCCACCAGAATCAGGTACGTGATGGGCAGGATGAGCGCGAGCCGCAACAACGTCAGGACGTTGGGAAACGTCCAGAACGTGCCCAGGTCAGACCAGGGTTTGCGGCGGGAGTGGGTCATGGCCGATAACAGGAATAGCGGGTGCGTAGCTGTGCGTCAACGCCCGACCTGCCCGTGCGTTCGCCTGCTGTCCACGTCAATGGCGAGGGCAGCGAGGGGCGGAAGGGTAGTGGTGAGCATACCCTTCGCATCGACCCGGATTTCTTCACAGGCTTCCGCGCGACCGCGAACTCCCGCCTTTGCACGCTCCGCCTGCTCAGGATCCGCCTGTCTCAGATCCGCGTGCGAAGGCCCTGCCGTCCGGTTGCAATACGTGCCCTCTGGAAGCCCCGTCCGGAAGGTGCCCTCGTAGGCCACGTCTGACCGGTTGAGCGCCACAAAACCAAGGTCACCCCGACCGTACGCCAACACGTCGCTTCCCCGCACCTGGATTCGTGTGACTTCGGGCGCCGCCGCTACCGCATTATGAAAAGCGACCATCCCGGAAATTGCAGGCCATCGGTGCTCGCACACCCAGCGGCCGAGGCCACAGTCAACACCTTCCGCATCTGAACCATTGGATAGATGCACCCGCCGCGTCGACTCGTCCGGCTCCATGGGAGGCCCCGTGAAGTCGGATTCAAAGGCGTAGCTGCTCATGACGCGCGGTCTCCCATAGGGCCAGGAGAGCGCAAAAGCCTGGGCAAGCGCATACAACCGGCCATCCTTGTAGGTCAAAATGCCCTCCCCGCCGCCATGCCCGCGCTGGTTGTCGTGGTTGTCGACAAAAAACACTGCATTGTCGGCTGGCGTGTACTCGCGGGATGTCCACATATGACCACCGGGAAGGAGCGCCTCCATCGGATGCTCCCGCAGGACCTCGCCAAGCGCCTCGCCGAACGAAAACTCGGTCAGGGCGCCGGTCTTCTGATAGGACTGTACCCAGTCGGGTTGGCGCCCGCCCGTCTTCACCTCCAGATACAGGTAGCCGGGGTCCCCCACCTGCTCCATGATCGCGTGCAGGTCGTCGGGCTGCATGTGCTTGGCGGCATCGACCCGGAAACCGGACACGCCAAGCCCGCGCAGATCGGTCAGATAGTCGACAATACGTTCCTGCACATCAGGTTTCGAGATGGCAAGGTCGGCCAGATCGACCAGCTCGCAGTTCCAGACCTGGTCCATGTCGTCCCAGTCGTGGATGTTGTCATCCGGCGTCAGGCCGCAGTGATTGAAGTCATCATAGTCCCAGAGGCCCGGATAATCGTACGGACCAAACGTGGAGCCCGCCGTGCCGCGGCCCGTGAAGTCGAATTCGGTGTGCTCGAGGTCGGCATCGGCCATGTGGTTGATAACGGCGTCGACGTAAATATCGACCCCGACGGCTGCGCAGCGCGACACCATGTCGGCAAAGTCCGCCCGGTCACCACTCCGGGTTTCAAGCCGGTAGCTGACGGGCTGATACCGCTCCCACCACGGCCGGCCCGGCACAATGTGATTCTCGCTCGGCGGTGAGACCTGCACGGCCGCGTAACCGGCAGGACCCAGAAACTGTTCGCACTCGGCGGCCACATCGTCCCAGCGCCATTCGAACAGGTGAACAATGACACCCGGGGCAGGATCCGGCGAACATCCCGCCGCGACCATGGCCAGAAAAAACGCCAGGCCCGGTACCAGACGCCGTGCCCAACCCCGTGCCAGAAATACCCGGAAACGTGGCGACTGCGCCGACATGTGTGGGTATCTGAACATCATTCCTCCTGGACGAGCATCCATGAAAACGCAGAAATAGCCAGGCTCACGCCCGATATGATGAAAATAATGCTCTTGTCCGGCGCGGCGCTCACAAGTTCACCAATGCCGAGGCTCGCCACGAGCTGTGGCAGTACGATCGAGAGGTTGAAGAGCCCCATGTAGAGCCCCATCTTGCTCTGGTCGACTTTGTGTGACATGATGGCAAACGGCAGGCTGACCGTCGCCGCCCACCCGACGCCCACAACGCCCATCAATATATACAGTAGCATGGGCGTTGCCGGCACCAACAAGATACCGCCGTACCCGGCGGCCATGATGGCCATGCAGGCAGCGTGCGTTTTGACGCGGCCAATGCGCTCCGTAACAGGCTCGAGCACGAAGGCTGGAAGCAGCGCGCCGACGGCGTTCAGGACCAGAAAACTGATCGATACCACGCGGCCCATGTCAATGTCTCCCAGTTCAGGCATGGCCTGCTGCACATAGGCGAACATGTAGACGAACATGGTCTGCACGCCGAGCCACGTGAAGGCGTTGGCGGCAAGCACTTTCCTGAAGCCGATGTCGCTCGCCACAAGACGCGGCTTTCCCACCGGACTTTTCAGCAGCGACTCCGCTATGAGCACTACGGTAAGTGCCCCGAGTGCGCCTTCGATCCAGTACGTTTCGCGGCTCGCGCCCAACAGGCGCTCGCCCATGGCAAACACGGAGTAGATGAAAAAGCCCCAGAGTGGACGCGTTGTGCGTACGAGTTCGGCCAGCGAAAATCCAGGCCTTGGCTTGCCATCGTCGGCCTCGGTGGTCGCACCGATCTCGTCCTCCCCGGTCGCACCGCGGTCCCCCTCACCAGAGGCACCCGAGAGCACGCGCGGCTCCTTGACAAAGAGCACTGGCACGACCGAGAACAGGAATACCAGTCCCGCGCCGAAATAGATGAGCGTAAAGTTGTCCCAGATGGCGCCGATGGCGTAGGCCAGGACGCCAAACGTCCCGGATACCGTTTGCATCCAGGTGTAGCCCTTGGTCCGGGGCGTGCCTTCCGGCGTCACATCCGCAATAATGGACCGCGTAGGGTTGAAACTGATGTTGATGGCCAGATCCAGCGTGAGCGCAACCGCAATGGCCACGCCCAGAATGCCGCCCGCACCCATCGCAGCACTGATGACGTCAATGCTTGGCAGTGCAAGCAACATGAGCGTCGCGAGCACGCCACCAATCAAAATGAACGGACGGCGGCGCCCGTTCCAGAACCACACATTGTCCGAAACAATGCCAATGATGACCTGCCCCAGGATGCCTGCAATGGGGCCTGCCGCCCATACAAGCCCGACATCATGAATATCCAGGCCGTATTGGGTCGTTAGAATCCAGCTGAGCGCCGAGATCTGGACCGACAGGGCAAACCCCATGGCGGTAGCCGGCAGGCTGAGCAGCATGTAGAAGCTCTTCGTGAGCCGTTTCTGTATATCGAGCATGGTGGCGAAGTTGAATCCCCGGACGCAATTGAAAAGTCAGGCAATCAACACGAAAAGGGGCGGGGGGGGGCCACCGGCCCCCCCCCCCCCCCAAAAGGGGTGCGGGGGGGGGGGCGCACCCCGGGGGGAGAACCGCGCCGC
>JAJCYR010000053.1 GCA_029262775.1 Bacteroidota bacterium | reverse complement strand
TCAGTCGCTGTACGTCGATTCGTGAGGTGGTGACCGGAATGCTCGCTTGCGAGAACCGGCTCAAGCACGCCAATGTGCACTGCATTCCACGCAGAAGCACGCTCTCCGACGCTAATTGCCGACGCGACTTCGAGGTCTTTGCTGTCCGAGTGCACCGTCGTGGTGCCGCCGTTCACCTCGCGAACTACGTCGTCAATGCGGCGCACGGGTTCGCGTCAGAACGTCGGGTTGAGGCGCAGCAGGAGGGTGGGCGATAGCCCCGTGCCCATGTCGCGGAGCGGCCAGGCGAGTTCAAACCGGAGCTTCCGGTCGTCGAGGGCAAGGCCGACGCCAGCCGCAGGCAATACGTCGTCCAGGCGGAGTTCATCCGTCCCGAAGGTATTGGTCCAGCCGGCATCGAAAAAGCCAAAGAGGGTCGCGTCGTCGAGGTCCCACGAACCAATGCGGGCGTCGTAAAACTCGAACTCGGCGTTGAGGAGCGCCATGCGGTCGCCCACGAACACGTTCTGCGGAAATGCCCGCACCGATCCGGTGCCGCCGATCGAGAACGCCTTCTGAAACGGTACGGTGCCCGAGGTCGTGCCGCCGCGCAGGCGGATGCTGGCTCCCGTCGCGCGAGAGAGGCGGGCATACCCGCGGACATCGCCCACGAAGCGCGAGAAGTCAAAGTCACCGCCGAGCCCTTCACCGAACTCGGCCTCGGCGCGGAAGGCGAGTCCCCGGGGGCGCCACTTCAGCGAGTGCAGCCGGCCGCCCTCAAAGGCTACGACCACGCTTTCCATGTCGCCTTCCATGATGGCCGGGTTGTCCCGAAAATCATCTCCTCCGAAAAGCGACCACGTGGTGTTCTGCGTCAGGCTGCGGTATTCGTCCGAGCGGTAGGCCACGGATACCTGTGCAAGCGGCGTGAGCCGGGCTGAGGCATAGAGCTGGTAGCCCTCCGTTTCCCAGTAGTCGAAGAAGTCATTCTTGAAGAATATCGCCGCGAGCGTGTTCTCCGTCCAGTTGGATTTCCAGAGGTCCCGCGTCTCGGTATCCTGGTGGTAGGCGGCGCCAATCTTGACATCAACGAGGTCGCCCCGCTCGCCGAGGCGTGTTTCCGCCCCCACCTCATAGCGGACGTCGTCGAGCGCGGTCGCATACCCCACGCGGCCAAAAATGCGGGCGCGGTCATGGCTCGTCCACGTCAGCGGATCGTTCGAAATGCCGATAACGAGTCCTTCAACCCGGTTGTACCGAACCGATGGCGCGACGCGATACACCCCGTTCTCGATAAACGGCCAGTAGTCCTGGTGCTGACCCGCGACGCCGCGGATGTTCAGGCCATTCCTCCATGGAGAGTTCCAACTGTACTGTGTTGCGCGGTCCAGGGCATCGCCAATGCTGCCTGTATAAATGTGGGTGCGGCCGTCATGGTCACGATCGTCGTCATGACCTCCCGTTCCGTCGTCCAGATCACCCTCTTGGTGCGCGGCCAGCGCTGGCCTGCGCCCTTCGGCCATGTCAATAGCCCGGTCCATTTCGCGCATGATCTCCTCGAGCTCGTGCCGCGTCCCGGCATCGTCTACCGTCATGGCCAGTTCGTGAATCTGCTGGCGGACCTCTCGAAGAAGCGCTACCAGGTCGCTCGATGTGCGGGCGGGGCCGCGGAATCCTCCGGTCGATGGTGCGGCGTTCGCGAGCATGTGGCTGGCTTCATTCAGCTGCAGCGCCACGGGCTCTGTGATCTGCTGCCGCGTGGCGGCCCGAAGAAGGTCGGCTACCGTGCGCATGGCGCTGACCACCGCATCATATTCGTCGGCGACCGAGACGGCGCGTTCCCGTTCACCGCTCTTCTCAGGCGAACGTTCCTGCGCCAACAGGCTGTGTATCGGGAGAAGGCAGCCTACGAGGGCGGCAAGGACAATGCGTTGGAATCGGGTCATGATTGCGTCGTGATTGGCATGCTCAGACGAAGTACGCCCGGCCGCAGGGAACTGTTACACGCGATAATCCGCTACGGTACCTGCCGCCCGTAAAGCATCTCCAGTTCGGGACCTGCAATTTCCACGATGGCCGCTTTCTCTTCGTCTCGCAGAGACGTTTTCCAGAGAGAAGTTAGTTCTGTCGCATTCCGGGCATGCGTGTGCAGAACGCCTTGTTTCGGGGCGACAATCGTGCCCTTTGTTGTTCGTTCGAGAAAATCCTGCGCTTTCTGTAAACCATTCTGAATGCCAACATGGCTCAGGAATTGTTCAAGTATGCCAGTGGTGCCGTGACTGAGATTCTCGTGTCGCACAATCAGCACATTATCCGGATACGTATCCCGTATGTGTCGTATCCAGCGGCTTGCGATGACCCAGAACCATGTATTGGCTTGCAGGTCGTCTCCATATACATCAAACGCTTCCTCAGGTATATCCGGACCAAAGCCCTCCAGTAGACCAGGTTGTTTGCGTAGAACATCCATGTGCGGCTGCCAGCCCATTCGTCGCATCGAAACCAGGAGCGCAGCAGGATGACGGACAAGGATTGTCACCCGCGCATCGTGACGTTCTACCAGATGCGGGACACAGAACAGGCAAAACGGGTCTTTCAGACAGAGCCGCGGGTTGGGCAAGCGGAATGTCGCCCGGTAGAACCGTTCGGACTTGTTTCCCACTATGGCTCGTACGGCGCGCCGAGGCAACGAGGCATTTGGATTGCTTCGTATATAGCGGCTTTTTCCTTCAAAAAAAGTAGCAAGGAGATGCTCTACCTGCACAGCATTGGGTGCGTGCTGCGGGTTGAAGCCCATGCCGGGATGGTAAGGATACCAACAGGGAATGCCGCGTAATCCATGATGGAAGTTGAAAGGCTCGTGCATCACACGTACCGTTTCTGTTGCGTCGATCAGTCGCCCAACCCAGGTTGTTCCACTACGGTGCAAACCAGTGATGACGATAGGAGCCTTCAGATTTGTATCAGCATTTTCTTTGAAAACCATGGCAAGAAATGTTCTCACTTTTATATATTCATATAGCCCATTAGAGCGACATTATTCCACGAGTAGGGTCTGGCTCGGTCTACCAGTGCGTTTCTTGATTCTACGGAGAGTCCGTCAGCCATGAGTTTGCTCATGGCTTGTACCCATTCGTCAGGCGAATCGGACATGACGCAAGGCTCAGCCATCATATCGGATTGAGCACAAAGTGCTGTCGTGGCGAAGACGGGTAATCCATGTGCGAGCGCTCCCAGAAGCTTCAGCTTCGCACCCGTGGCGTAAGGAAAAGGCAATATGGCGCACGTTGCCCTCTGGTAGAGCTTCTCAAGCTCGGCATCCGACACGTCGGCATGCAGCGACCAGGAATTTGACTCACACAAGGAGCGGATACGTTCGCTTGGCCGACTACCTACAACGAGCACGTTGCACCCCATGCAGCTCTTGTTCAATGTGGGCCAAAAAGTGCTTGCAAAATGTACCAGCGCATCGACATTCATGGTTACTCCGAGGGAGCCAACAAAGATAAAGGTAGCGGGGGTGCCGGGGCTGATGACCGCTGGATCCTCATTGGGAATGTCGGTGCCGATGGGTTGCACCACGCTGTTCATGTCTGGAACGACCTGGTGAAAACCGACCAGGTCGGCATTTGTGACGTGGACGAACAGGAAGCGGGAGTGGCTGCGTTCTAAAAACTCCCTGGTCCAATTGGATGACATGCGTGCCACTATCTTCTGCAGCGGATTTCTGGATGCTTCTGCCAGGGTGCCGAACCATTTGAACTCATCATTGTGTGTCCATACAGCGACAGGACGAGGCTCATCTCCGCCTATCAGTGACGCCGTCACAATATAACTGCAGAGGATTGCCGAGTATCGGTCGGAAGCCAATTCGCGCTTTGCGGCTGCAACCCACGGTCGTGTAAGGAACTTCTCCCTGAAAAAGTTGGAGCGAAACAGGATGGATCGCAGGCCTGCCCACGTGCGGGAACGCATAGTCATTGAGAGTCTCTCCCTGTCCACCAGCTCCTCTTCGATATAGGTCAATCGCTCGCTGGCCGCCAGAACGGTAACCCGAATACTATTCGTGGCGATATATCTGGCGTTTCGCTCCACGAGCAGATCAGCGCCATTTCGAGGTGGCAGCAACAGGTGCGGGGCGAGGATCAGGACCTGCATCATGCCAGCAGCTCCGAATAGCATGCTGCCGTTTCTTCCAGCATGACCTCGACCGTGAACGGAGATATGGATGCCTTCGACACACTTGCAAACTCCCGGCGTTCCGCCTCGTCCGTGATAATTCGATCCAGGGCACTGGCCAGCGCGGGTGCATTTTCAGACGGGATCAGGAGACCATTGACCTCATGACGGACCATTTCCGAGTTACCTCCAACGTCCGTGGCCACCACAGGAAGTCCGTGGGAGAGCGCTTCAAGTATGGAGTACGGGAAACACTCGTATCGGGAAGGCAGGAGAAAAAAGTCGGACTGTTCAAGTAGTGACAGAACCTCTGGCTTGGACCGGAAACCGAGAAAATGGACACGATCTTTTACCGGAAGCGATTCGGCCATTTGTTCCAGAAATGGTCTGTCTGGACCGTCGCCGACGAGAACGCATTGAAGTCGTTCCGGCACGCCCAGGCTCAACGCTTGAAGTAGGACATCCAAACCCTTCTGGTCTGTCATGCGGCCGACAAAAATGGCAATTACGTCATTCGACTTCGCCCCGATCTGTGTACGAAGTACAATACTGTTTGAGGATTCATGCAAAGCAAGGTCGCCTGCATCGAACCCATTGGTAATTACCCAGGTAGAGGACTCATCTATAAGGCCTCTGGTCGCGTACATGTTTTTCACATTATTGGACACGAACAACGCGCCATCTGACAGGGATCGGTTGTAGATGGCCTCCATTATTTCGTATACCCTGTATTTGAATCCGGCATGTCCATAGAACAGCGGGCTCATATGATATGTATGTAATGATCGCGTCCGTAGGGTCAGGACAGCGAGGTGGCCGAGCAGCCGGCCCCTGGCATCATGCGTGTGAAGGACATCGACGGAGCACGACTTCATGATAGAGCGGAGTCGACGAACGCTGCCGAAATCAAATTTTCCAGGCCGGTCAAAGATAATTCGATCGGCATTCGGAGCCAATCGTCTCGCTTCTCCCTCAAACTCTGGCGACATGGGTCCGATCAGCGTAAAACGATATCTGTCGCTCAGACCGCCTGCAATCTGAAGCATATTGCGTTCGGCTCCACCGATGTGCATTGGAGCAAGCGTGAGGAGGGCAATATGTGGCCGGAATGTACTCAAGTAATGGTTCTTGTTCGAATTCCCTCAATCAGTCCAAGCAGAATGGCATACGACAAGAGACTGTCGGACAGGTAGAAAGGAAGGGACGTCAGAGCAGACGGAAAAAGCGCAATGAGTGAAACGACACCAAATACAGCATGCCTGATGTCAGGGGTGCTGTTTGACTGTTTTCGAATTAAATAGTAACCCGTTCTTATGCCACGGAACCAGAAATATGTGACGGCAACCAAGCCAATCAAACCATATTTGAACCATAGCAGCAGGAAACCATTGTGGACGAAGGGTTTGAACATGGTGACATCCTTGATGATGTCAAACACCGCGTACGACGTGCCTGGCCCATGCCCAATGATGGGCGATGACAGGATGTGCTGCCAGGCTCGATCTGACTCGTAGAGCCTGTTGATAAAGGAAATATCACTCTGGCCGGCAGAGAAAATGCTCATTACACGTTCCACAAGTCCAAAGAGCAGCACAAAGAACGTATCTCCCAGAATGATAACTGCCAGCCCACCAAAAAGCGCAAACCCCATGATCGTGAGCTGTATAAGCCTCAGCCGCGGCTTTCCCTGAAGAAGGATGAATAGGACCACTACCCCAACCACGAAATCGAGCCAGTAGGCACGGCTTTGAGTAAGAATCAGACTTGAAAAGGTGAGAATGAATATGCCAGCCAGAATGATGGTCTGGATACGTGACTTCGGTTGAACAAGAAGCGTTAAAGAAGCCAAGGCGGGAAGCAGCAGCAGGATCTCATTGTCTACGACGCGGCCCCGCGCGACCTGCCAGAGCATGGTCGCATCGGAGAGCATTCTGGAAAAATCGTAAAGGTTGCGGACGGCAATCAGTACGCCAAGCAGAATGAGCGCACCAACAATAAATTGGGCACCCTTGTCATACCGCCGTACAGCGCGGCTGACGGGAAAATAAAAAGACAGAAACATGACGGCGGACCACTCGCTCAGTGCCGTTGTCATGTCACCGTCCATCAACAGTGTAGTGCCAAATGACAGGGTTACCCATGCGAGGAAGAATCCGATGGCAACATCTCCTGATGAACCAAACAGGTGCTCCGGCCCGAGAACAATTCGGGTAATGAACCAATGGCCCATGAATACCACGAACCAGGCGAAGTACAGTACATCGACGATGGATTTTTCGTCACTGAAGCCAGCCACCAGGACATAGCCGACCAGCATGACAAACAAATTCCACAGCGGATACTGGAAAAGCACCCACGCGGCAATGCCGCCGAGCATGACGGCGGGCAGGAACGGAAGCAGTCCGGGCGCGAGCGAGGCCAGATAGACGGTCACGATGAGGCCGAAACCGAAGCTGGCACCCAGTGCGACTCGCCCCCAGTTCAGGAGCCAGGTATCGCCGGGCAGCACGCGTGCTTTGGGCAAAATGGCATTACTTGCCATGGCTGCGGGAGGTCCCCTGGCGCAGCCGCTCCGTGAACATCGCATGGCTCTGTCGCCACCACGTCATGAGGAGGGCGTAGAGTACGGCCAGTATGAATGCCGAAAGCGTGGCGGCTATGACCACAATGGCGCGCTTCGGCTTGTCCTTTTTGTGGGGCGGCACGGCTTTATCAACAATCTGTAATGCCTGCTGTTGCCGCTCCTCTTCGAACCGGGCCTGCTCCAGGACAGGCGCCGCCATTTCGAGAATTTTCTCCTGGATGAGGCGCTCCATGGCGATCTCGGCATACGCGCGAATCATGTCAGGGGCGGCCTCCAGATTAACGGGAAGAACAGCCTCGCCGCCCGAGAGCATGCGCTCGTACATGGCGTTCGACGCATTGACAAGGCCCGCCAGCTGTTTTACCTGCTGGTTCCCGTCGCCATACTGGACGCGGAGGGCTTCGTACTGCAATTCCAGTTGCACGGCATTGGCCCGGACTTCGGCGACCTGCGTGAAGAAGGCCTCGGTCTGTGCTTCCATGTCGAATACGCCGTAACGCTCCTGGAACGTGCGCAGCGAGTCGAGCAGGGCACGCCTGTCGGCCTCTGCACGTTCATACCTTTTTTCGGCATAGGCGCGGAATTCGCCCGCCGTCTGCCGGTTCAGGCGGTTGCTGATTTCATCGAGCAGCTCCACGTAGTAATTGGACATGGCAGCCGCGCGTTCCGCGTCCCGATCCCAGACCTCGATGGAGAAAAAATTGAGTTCGTTATCGACCACGAATTCCACATTGTTTTCGAGTACCGCCATGGCCTCCTGCAGTGGGAAGTCCTCATCCTCCATCTCGTAGATCGCTACCAGATCGAACCGCTCAATAACCCGCTCTTTGACGGCACGGCTGTCCAAAATGGCCATATACCGCACGTAATCCCCACCACCCGCTCCGAGCAGGGACTGCGCCGCCGAGCCGAGATCGCCGAGCAGGGCACTGGCCAAGCCGCCGCCACCCGATTCGGGCAGCAGGAGGCGCGAGGAGGCCTTGAAGTAGACCGGGAGCAGCAGACTGATTACGATAGATGCGACGCCCATCGCCACGGTGACACCAATAATGAACCAGCGCCACGCGTAGAGCGTGCCCAGCAGGTTCCACCATGATTCCGACATTCGTTCGCGTTCTTCCTGGGAATTCATTACTGCCTCCGAATGCTGATAATGAGTGCCAGTACAGATGCCAATGTGCCGGTTGCCGAGGCAACGGTCTGCCAGGTCTGAAGGCGCGTCGTGGTCTTTATGCGCTCCTGCTCCATCAGGACGCGCTGCAGTTCGGGGCTGTCGGCCATGTCATTCTCCCGGTCCACGAACACCATGTCGCCGCTTGCAAGGGCGCGCGCGCCGGCGGCGCTGAACTGGCCGGTGCCGGGGTGCACCACGAAAATGTCTTTGGAGTTCTCGCCCGCGCCGCCGGCGCGCGCAATGTAGTCCTCGGCCGAAAGCCCCAGCTCGTACGTCACATACCCAGGGCGCGCGACCTGGCCGAACACGTATACGGCATCGGGATTGCGTGGAATGACCAGACGATCGCCGTTTTTAACAAACACATTACCAGCCGAGCCAGTGCCATCGCCAGCGCCACTGCCGGTACCAGCACCAGCGCGATCGCCTGCACCAGCGCCTGCGAGCACGGCTTCCATGTCTATCGATACCCGGTTCTGCAAGCGCCATTCCTGCGCGAAATAGGCCCGGCTCATGAAATCCATGCCCGAGAGTCGGAGGCGCTGCATGATGGCTGTGGTATCGGCCAGCATGACGAGCTGCGCCGGGGAGGGGCCCTGTGCGGCGTCGAAGCGGTCGGACATGAGCCGGTCGCGGGGATCGGGAAGCGAACGGCGCTCCAGATACGCGCCGCGGGGCAAGGCTTCCGCACGCAGCCCACCCGCTGCATTGACCAGATCCCGGAGTGTGGTTTCGCCCTCCACAACAGGATAGGAGCCGGGGTAGAGGACGCTGCCCGAGACGTGGACCTGGCCCAGCAGCTCTTCGGGAATGACGACGTCCACGCGGTCGCGTACCTGGAGCGTGGCGCGCCGCCCGGCACTGCCCACAGCGTCGAGCGCACTCATTTCCGTGATGGCGCCGGACGTTCGGACCACGCGCACGCGCCGGGCGCTATCCGGGTCGAGCCCGCCCGCCAGCGCAATCAGGTCGGCGACCGTATCTCCCGTGCGGTAGTCATACGATCCCGGAAATGGCACGGCGCCGCCAATGTAAACGCTGCTGCGGGCGGGCTCGTAGGCCGGCACGAAGAGGACGTCGCCATCGCGCAGGTAGGGGTTGGCCGTCCGGTCACCGGACGTGAAATACTGCAGCAGATCGGCGCCCGATTCGGTGCCGTCGGTGTGCAGAATGCGCACGTTGCGAAGCGAAGGGCGGTAGTCCGGGTTGGTGACAGGCGCGCTCACGGTATCGGCAAAGGCCTGTTCGAGAATGCTCGATACGCGGGCCACGGGGAGCGCGAGGTAGCGCCCCGGCCGCGGTACGGCGCCCGATACGTGCACATAGAACTGGCGACTCTGCACGAGCGAGAGCGTGACGGGGACGTTCTGGAAGGCTGCGCGAAGGAGCACCATGGCTTCGTCGCGGGCACGCGCAAGCGTGAGGCCGCCTACGACGACCGATCCGGCATCGGGGAGCGTCAAAATGCCGTCATTACTCACAACGGCGGGCGTAAGCGTAACCGTCTGGCCGCCTGCGGTCACGGAAAAAGCATCGCCCGGGCCCACCATGTAGACATCCGGGTCCACTACGCCCTCCATGGGTACGCCGCTCGCCGCGAAGCCCGACTGCGCCAGGCGCTGCCTGAGCAGTGTCAGAGGATTCGTGACATCGCCGCCGCCCGTTCCGCCGAGCAGCCCGCCCGAAATCTGCGCCGTTGCCGCACGCGGGGCGAACGGGGACATGCCTGCCGGGAAAACGCCTGCGGGGAAAACGCCTGTCGGAAGCACGCCCGAAGGCACAAGGCCCGCAGAAACAAGCACGGCCAGCATGATGACCCGCCGGGCCGGGCGCCGGAGACTACAAGCGACTGAAAATAAACGAGACATGAACCGCCAAGTGGGTGAAACCGTAGAAGCCCGTTGAAGGACCAGCGTGCGCCAGAATGCGAGCGCCGGAATGACAGATGCAAGGCGTCCCAACACCGAATAGCGGTGCGCGATGGTCCATCAACGGGCTTCTAGTAGCAAATACGATAAATAGGCAGAGACTGGCGGTTTACATGGGTGAAGTGCGTTAGTTTCGACAAACTACAACGCCCCACGGGTTCTTGCAATTGGCAGATCTGACTGCATATGCTCCGGCCAAAATCAACCTCGGCCTGCACGTCCTCCGGCGGCGGGACGATGGCTACCATGACATTGACACGGTGTTCGTGGCTATTGGCTGGACCGATCGTCTGACACTTCGCCTTGAGGAGGAGGGGCCGCCCGTAAGCATGACGTGCTCGGACCGCTCGCTTCCGACAGGTGAAGAGAACCTGTGCGTGCGCGCGGCACTCATGCTTCGAAGCGCCGCCGCGGCCAGTGGCCGAGCCGCGCGAAAGGCTGCCAAACCGCTCCCCCCGGTGCACATTCACCTGGAAAAGCATATTCCCCATGGCGCAGGGCTTGGCGGCGGGTCGAGCGATGCGGCCGCCGTACTGCAGGGCCTCGCCAAGCTCTGGTCGCTCGATGCAAAGGCCGTCAGCCTGCCTATCCTTGCTGCCCGGCTGGGCGCCGATGTGCCCTTTTTCCTGCACCCCGTGCCGAGTCGTGCCACCGGAATTGGGGAGAAGCTCGAGCCACTTGTGGATGCACGGGCCTCCGAGGTCTCCGTATCCGATCGCTTCACCTGGACCGTCATCGTGGTCGTCCCCAAGGTGCACGTCTCAACGGCCGAGGCGTACAGCCTGGTCAAGCCCAACGATACCAACCGCCCGGACCTGGTACATGCTGTGACGTCCTTTCCGCCCGCCGCGTGGTACGGCCTCGTCGAAAATGATTTCGAGCGCGTCATTGCGCGGAAGCACCCGGAAATTATGGCCATCCACGAACATCTTGAAACGGAGGGCGCACTGCACAGTTCCATGAGCGGGTCGGGGTCGGCCGTCTACGGCCTGTTCAAGATTGGATCTGAGGAGGCCTACTCGGCCTACATCAATATCCGCAACGCTTTTCCCGGGGCGCGCACCTGGGTGGGGACCACGTTCACGTCCTGACAGGCCGCCGCGGCGCGATAATCACCAGACAATCACCAACTGACGCGCCGGCGGCGCTCGGAAGACTGTACGGAATCCGGCGCCGCGCCGAGCGAATCGAGGCCCGCCGGCGCAAATGACGTTTCCGGCGCGCCGTAGACGCTTGGCGCCGGAAAGCGCGATGCCTTCGTGACGAACAGGCTGTCCACGGCCGCTGCATCCCTGAAAAACGTGCCCACGACGTGTAGCGCAGTGCGCGCTCCCTGGCCCCAGTAGTTGGTTCGGAAGCTGTAGCGGGGGTCATTGAATCCCATCCACGCGCCCATGACCAGGTCCGGGTGGATCATCATGAACCACGTATCGGCCGCATCCTGGGTCGTACCCGTCTTGCCTGCAAGGTCATACTGTCCGAGCTGATATTCTCCGGCCACAATCCGGATTCCCGATCCCTCGCGTATGACCGCACGCAGCATGTCGGTCATGGTGTAGGCCGTCGCCTCGGAGAGCGCCTCGCGCGGCGGTGTATTGGCCTCGAACAGCACGTTGCCCTGCCGGTCCTCTATGCGCGAAATTACGGTAGGCTCATAGCGCAACCCGCCGTTGGCGAACGTCGAGTAGGCCTGCGTGAGATCGAGCAGCGTCACGTCCGAGGTGCCGAGCGCGAGGGAGGGGAATTCGGTGAGCGGCGTATCGATCCCCATTCTCTTGGCGTAAAAAGCAACCGTGGACGGCCCGACCTCGAGCATGAGCTGGGCCGTGACGGTGTTTACCGAATGCGCCAGCGCCTCGCGGAGCGTCATCATGCGGCCCGATATCTCCGTGAAGTTCGTGGGGTTCCACTCCACCTCGGTAATAGGGTCGACGTACTTCACGGAATCGTCCGGGAGCTGATAGTAGGGCGACCAGCCGTTGTCAATGGCCGCCGTATACACGAATGGCTTGAAGGTCGATCCAGGTTGGCGTCTGGCCGTTGCCACGTGGTCGTACCAATCACGCGTGATTTCGCGGCCGCCCACCCAGGCCTTGACGTACCCTGTCTGCGGATCCATGGCCACAAAACCGGCCTCCAGACGATGCTTGGCAGCCTTCAGCGAATCCATGTACGCCTCATTTTCGTCGAGCAGCCTGAAAATCTCGCTCCGCTCCATCCCGCGGCGGCGCATGGCCTGGTAGCGCTCGGTATCGACCTGTATGTTTCGAATCAGCGTTGGGTTCTTACGGTAGCGCTCCGACCAGGAGTCGTCCTCAAACGAGAGGTAGTCGCACATGTTGGTACTCCAGACGAGCTCCTCGTCGCCCTCGTCGCTCCACTCATAGTCGGCAACCGCCTGCAGGCAGGTCGCGACACTGTCGACCGCCGTCGCCGCCATTTTCTGCAGGCGCGAATCGATGGTCGTGTAGACAATCAGGCCGTCCTCGTAAATATCATACCCGCTGTGGGATGCCCACGTCTCCAGTTCCCGCCGGACGTATTCGGCGAAATAAGGGGCAAGGGACGACGTGATGGCCTCCGAGCGGTAGGACGTCTCGACCGGCTCTTCGGCGAGCCGCAGCGCCGTACCCCGCTCCACCACACCGCGCCGCTCCATCTGCGAGAGCACCACATTGCGCCGCCGCCGGGCGCTTTCGGGGTTTCTCACCGGGTGATAGAGGCTCGTACCCTGCAGCATGCCGACGAGCGTAGCGCTCTCGAGGAGCGTAAGATCGCGCGGCTGCTTGCCGAAGTACATGCGCGCTGCCGATTCAATACCGAACGCCGGATACCCGAAATCGACCGTGTTGAGATACATTTCCATGATCTCTTCCTTCGTGTACCGCCGCTCAAGCTGCACGGCCGTCACCATTTCCTTGAGCTTGCGACTGACGGTCACGCGCCGGCCAATCCGCGTGTTGTAGAGGTTGCGTGCGAGCTGCTGCGTAATGGTCGATGCCCCGCGCGGGTCGCCCTTCAGAATGCTCACCGGGACGGCAATGAGGAGCCCCTGCATGTCAATGCCCCAGTGCTCGTAGAACCGGTGATCTTCCGTGGCCCAGAGCGCATTGATCACGTGGGGCGATATCTCCTCGTACGTCGCCCACGACCGGTTCTGGTACGCGTAGCGTTGCAGCTCCTCGCCGTCGGCCGTGTAGGCGACGGTTGCCAGTTGAAACTCCGGGTTCTCGATTTCGCGCGTGGGCGGCAGTTCGTCTATCAGGCTCAGGAAATAACCGCCGAGTCCGAGCGCCCCCGCCACGGGTACAATGGCCATCCAGGATATGATAGATGCAGCGGCCGCCTTTTTCGGGTCGCCCAGCCGATGGAACCAGTACTTCCCGATGGGCGTGCGCGGCCGGATTTCGTCGTCCCGCCAGCTTCCTTTGCCGCCGCGCCCCGATTCATCGCCATCGCGGCGGCGCCGGTTCTCGGGCCGCTCGAAGTAATCGCGCAGTTCGTCGTCAGAGTAGGACATGTTCAGCGAGGGTGTCGGGACTGGGTTCGCCCGGCTTCCAACGTACGAGCCGCGCGTGTGTGCCCGACAGAACGCCATACGTTCGGCTTAGGTACCAGTCGCCCGTATTCAGGTACATGCCGCCTTCGAGCGTAGTCAATTCTGCCCTGTGGGCGTGGCCATACACCACCACCGTTGCCCGCCCACTTTTGATGTGCCGTGCGGCGTTTCGGCGAAGAGCCCCCACCGTCTGCTCGTGGCTGGCACTGGCGCGGGGATCCCTTGTGGCCCGGCGCTCGACGCGGCCTGTGCCGCCGCCCCCCATCTCGGCTCCGGGTGTTGACAGTTGCGCACTTGCCCACGCCGCCACCCGCTGCGCCGCCCCGAACGGTAGCGCGGTCCTGTAGGCCACATGCGCCAAATGGGTATCCGACAGCCACTTGATCAGCCGTTCATGCGCGGGCAGCGCGTCCGCCTCGTCGCCGTGGCTTGCCAGCACCTTCGCCGTGGGGTGTGGGAGGTACGTGGGGCCGCGGTCCGGTTTCAGAGCGGCCTGACGCTCCAGATTTCCGGCATGCCACCGGTCATGATTGCCGCTGAAAAACCGGACCGCGGCCCCCAATGCCCGAATCTCCTCCACCAGCTGAATCCACGGCAGGGCCACCGGCGGCATGTAGCGCGGCGCATCGACAAACGCGTCGAATGTATCTCCCAGAAAAATAACGGTGGGTACACCGTCGCTGCCGTCCTGCGCGCTACCGCCGCGCATGTCCAGTTCATGTCGAACGCACGCCAGGACATCCGCCAGACGCTCGTCGTCGTATTCCGGCTGACGTCCCAGGTGCAAATCAGAAAAAAAGAGGGTCACGGAGCGCCGAGGCAATTCATCTGCGTCGAAAACTCGTCCAGGGAAGTCGCTCGAATGGCTTCCTGCAGAAGCTGCTTGCACACGCTGAGGTCGTTTATTTCATGAACAGCATCCCTTATGCTCGCGTGCACGGCACCGAAACGAACTTCAAGCACATCGATGACGCTTTCCCGGGCATTGTTCAGCCGCCCCTGCTCCATCCCTTTCCGGATGCCATACCGCTCAAAACTTGTGATGTAGGTCATCTTTTTTCCCTCTTCTGATTTGGCAAGTTCAACGTGCAGTTGATCGTCGATGTTTTCGGGGAGTCGCACCGCCCAGTCCAGGAACCGGAAGAGGTGGCGCATGTGCGTGCGGGAGTACCCGCGTTCATATAAACTTCTCAGAGCGTCAAGTTTCCAGTGACTTCGCTCAGCAATAGCACGCTCTCCGCCCGCGGCGGTGTCCTGCGCTTTCAGAATGGCCAGCACCAGGAGAGCAAAAGGGCTATAACTTGCGTTCAATTCGTCCTTCCGGTCCCGGAAATCCAGCAGTTTGGCGGTCGGGAAGACAAACTGGAGCCCACATCCCCAGAGTTCCGTTGTGAAAGCGCGGGGCCGCCAAGCTGTATCGGCATCGGCAAGCAGCGCCAGGCTGACAACATCTGGCCCGTATCGGTCAAAGAGGCGGTAATAATAGGTGAACATGCGCCGCGCAAAATCGCCATCGGGGTGACTTTGCACCTCAATGTGGACCATCACGAGCGCAAGGTCACCGCCGCGCCCTCGGACCTCCACCAGTTTGTCTACGAATCGCGCACCGGTTCGATTGTCCGGCAACAGCTTCGTGAGTTCTTTATCGCGGGGCCTGACGCCTGCCTGCCAGTCAATGCCGGCATGAGCCTCCGGAAAAAGCAGCGCCAAGAAGTCATCGAAAAACGCATCCAGCACCTCTTTCCAGAAACCATCCTCCTGTTCAATTACCGCCGCCATGTCCTCACCCCGCCCGTTGTATCTCCGGTGAGGTTTGAAGACCCGACCAGGATGGATTTGTAACCATTCAACCATTCGAAGATGGCAACGGGCGAATTGCACGTGCCATGGCAGATATGATGCTGCCTCGGGCGATCCTTTGACCGTGCGGAACGGACGTTGGAAGCGGTGCTGTACAGGGCCAAACTCTGGGAAAAAGCGAACCGCCATACAGTGAATGAGCGGCAGCGGCGTGTTGGTTCAGAATCCTGGAGGGGATGTCGCAGTCCGCGTATTCGTCCTGACTTTATACCCGCACGGAATCGGGTTATCGAATAACAGACGTAATCCGATTGATGCAATTTGACGGAGGCGACCGTCAATCCCCTTAAAAGCGTGACGCTTCCAATACGTCCGGTTACGGTACGAGTCTCCACCGGCAGCGCAGGTGCGGTGCCGAGAAGAGAGTGAGGATGCGTTTATCGATGTGTAACCAATCAGGTTGCGAAGCCGTTTCATGGGCAATCCACCGTCTCCCATTCCCTCGGTCTTCCATGTTCCATACCTACATCCGTACGTCCCTCCGTTCATTGGCCAAGCGCAAAGGCTTCGCCTTCATCAATGTTGGCGGACTCGCGGTAGGCATTGCCTGTTTTCTGCTCATTGGTCTCTATGTGCGGCACGAGATCAGCTACGACCGCTTCCACGAGCATGCCGACCGTATCATGCGGATCAACGTACATATTTTCCTTGATGGCACGGAGTCCAACTTTGCCACTACGGCGGCGCCCGTCGCCGCGGGATTGAAGGAGCGCTTTCCGGAAGTCCTGGAGACCACCCGACTGACAAACAGTGGAATTCCGGTATTCCGGGTGGAAGACAAGGCATTCAGTGAGGAGCGGGTCTTCTACGCGGATTCCACGGTGTTCAAGGTGTTTACCCTTCCGCTCGTCGACGGAGACCCTTCACGGGCGCTGGTTCAGCCGTATTCGGTCGTACTGTCCGAGAGCATGGCCCTCAAATATTTCGGCACCACGGATATTCTTGGCCGTGTCCTGAATATGGACAATCGGCAAGACTATACGGTGACCGGCGTCATGAGGGACATGCCACAGGCGTCGCATTTTCATGCAGATTTTCTGGTATCCATGTCTTCCCGGACCGACGCGCTGGATGCGTCTTGGGCCACGCAGAACAGCTTTACGACGTACCTGCTGATGGACGGGCGTACTACCGCACAGGCTTTCGAGGCAAAGCTGCCTGCAGTTGTCCAGGAACGCGTTTGGCCCGAGGTCGAGGGTCTGTTCGGCGTACCGGCTGCCGAGGTGTTTGCCAACGGCGCGGAATTCGAATACCGGATTACCCCACTCACCGACATTCACCTCAACTCAAATCTCCGGTTCGAATTCGAGACCAACGGCAGCTTCACCTACGTATGGCTGTTTGCCATTGTCGGGCTGGCCATTCTTGTCATTGCCTGCATCAACTACGTTAATCTTTCGACCGCGATCTCTGCCAACAAGGCCAAAGAGGTCGGTATACGCAAGGCGGTCGGTTCAACTCGAGTCCAACTCATCCAACAGTTTCTGTCAGACAGCGTTGTTCTCGGGTTGCTGGCCGTGACCTTGGCGCTCGTTGTCGTGTGGGTCATGCTTCCCGTACTGAGAATTTTTACGGGTTCTGCGATTGAATTGGATCTTCTGCTCGTCGTGGTGTTCGCCATCGGCATAGGGTTGGTCGTCGGCCTGGTGGCCGGAATGTACCCCGCATTCCATTTGTCGTTGTTCAACCCGGTAACCGTGTTGAAAGGCGGTGCGAAGCTCGGAAAGACCCGGTCCAGTCTCCGGAATGGTCTCATCGTATTCCAATACGGTGTTTCGGCCGTCCTTGTGCTGGCCTCTCTCGTGGTGTACAGCCAACTTTCGTATATCCAGAACACCAACCTGGGCTTTTCGGGAGACCAGGTCATTGTTGTCCGCAAAACGGACGATATTGCCTCCAACATCAATACCTTCAAGGACAACGTCCGACGCCACGCTTCTGTCGTGGGCGTCTCGAACAGTGCCACATTGTTTGGTGAAATCCAGAACGACAACCTGGTGCGCGCGGTCGATCAACCGGAGACCGAAAACAAGCTGGTGTGGATGAACTATGCCGATGGCCAGTTTGCAGACGTCTACAAGCTCGAGATGGTCGCCGGTCGGTGGTATTCAGACGACCGGCCCGGTGATGAACAGGCCATAGTCCTCAATGAAACGGCCGTGACCCTGCTGGGCCTGACCGATCCGGTTGGCACGGAACTTGCGACAGGCTTCGGGAGAGGAAATATGCATGTCGTCGGAGTCGCGAAGGATTTCCACGTGGAATCGCTGCAAAACGATATCAAACCGTTCGCTTTCATGCCGTTCAACGGGGGAGCTGGCCGGAACACATCTGTGCGTGTGGCATCGCCCAACTTCACGAGTGTCCTGGCCGCCATTGAGCAAGAGTGGAATGCCATTTCCGATGGACAAGCTTTCGAGTACACGTTCTTCGACAAGGTTTTCGAGGAGCGCTATCTCACGGAGCGCAGCATGGGACAGCTCCTGATGGTGTTCTCTATTCTGGCCGTGGTGATTGCCGCGCTGGGCCTGTTCGGACTGGCTGCTTTTGTGACTACGCAGCGGACCAAGGAGATCGGGATCCGCAAGTCGCTCGGTGCCTCGTCCACAAACATCATCGTCATGCTGTTCACGGATTTCGGGAAGTGGATCGTGCTGGCCAATGTCCTGGCGTGGCCAGCAGCCTGGTTCCTCATGAACGACTGGATGCAGGACTTCGCCTACCGGACAGACATCGCGTGGTGGTACTTCCCGGCGTCTTTGGTCGCGGGCCTTCTGCTCGCTTTCGTAGTGATCGGTGGCAAAACATTCTCGGCTGCGAATGCCAACCCTGTACATGCCCTAAAAGGGTAGCCAGACCATGCCGTCAGGTGAAAGTGGAGCGGAGAGTCGTCGCATAATCCGGTACGTAGCGGTATCGATGACGAGCACTTCGTTGGAACTCGGCATGGAACAATAGGCCCATTTGCTGTCCGCAGAGAACGCAAGACCCAAGGGGCGCGGTCCGGTTTCGATGATGGCGCGCGTCTCCCGTGTTTCTGCGTCAATGACGATGAGCGTACCGGAGCTGTTGTTTGCAATCCACACCTCCTCCCCGTCCGGTCTGAAGCGGAGCTTGACAGGAAACTCCCCATCCGTGTCCAGTTCATGCGTCACGTTGCCCAAGGCGGTATCGATGATGGATACGGTATTTTCGCTGCGGTTTGACACCCAGACTTCAGCCCCATCCGGAGAGATGTCAATTCCCTCGGCACCTGCGCCGGTCGTGACGACGTTCGTTTCATCGGTACGGGTATTGATGAAACTGACGGATCCGGAATCAATGTTGGCGACGTACAGATGATCACTGTTCCATGAAACCGCCAGCATATGACTTCTCCAGCCACCGGTATCCCACCGATCAATGACCACACCAGTGTCTGGATCGAGCTCAAGGATCTCCGATGTTTCTTCAGACGTCACCCAGATACGCCCGGCACGCGCAGCAACCCCGTGAGGCGACGATCCGGAAATGCTCCATGTTTCAAGGCGGCCTGTCTTCAGATCGAGCATGGTGACCGCGTCTCCCGCATAGGCTGCCGCGAACACCCTGGCTGTAGACTCGTCGTACGCCACTTCGTGCGGAAATGAACCGGTCGCATATCGCGCTGTTACGTTCCCGGTCTCCGGATCCATCATCACCAGCTCGTCATTCGCGCGGGACACAACCAGGAGGGATTGTGCGGAGGCAGAAGTACACACGGCTGCCAGAACAAAGAACATGGCTGCAAGGAGCTTCCTGATCATGTTACTCCTCCAGAAAAGACAGAACAGTAGCCCACAACGCGTCGGTATCAGCATCCGAGCGCGCTGGATCGAGCATGGACGATCCATGAACGCCGCCGTCCGCCACCATGGTGCGGTGCCCCGCTGCGTTCGCTGCATTGAACTGCATCTGTACAGACTCGATTTCCATTTCACTGGCAGGCCGCACCAGCAACAGGGGCTGCTCAAGGTCACCGAGCAGGTCGTTGGCCGAACAGGCTGCCATCGGACTACCGGAAGCAGGTAAAAATGCCAGCACTTTGCGGACCGCTGGACCGTTATGAACGGCGACGCGGATGGCCAGCGTTCCCGAATAGCTGCTGCCCCACAGGATGATATCATGGACTCCCGGCTGCTTTCTGGCCCACGTGGCGATTCCGGACACATCAGCCTCAACACCGCAATATTCCGGCATCTCCTGTAAGGCCGCTACGGTCCGATTGTACTCGCCGTAGAGTTGACCACCCTGGGGAAGGTCTGGAACCAAAAGACTGAACCCAGCATCCAGCAGTTTGGGTACAATGTTTCGATACTCAGCGCGGCCGTTTGACTCCCCTTGGTGCAGTAGAATGATCATTGGAGCATCCGAGGCCTGCAAATACAAATCGGCCTGGATGGGTATGGCGTCCGACTCACCGGACGGAATGGTTACTGTCGTCGGTCCACTTGGAGGTGCGGATGGGCCGCGCGTTCCGCATGCGGGCAAAAGGAATACAGCGGCAACGACGATGACCCGTGTTGTTGAAATCATGTATGCATCCCACAGTTGTTCGGTAGCGAATGCCGAACAATACGACTGGACACCCGCTGTCATTCACCCGAATGCGCGAATGCTACCACGACCGACGTGAACACGTACCGATCCGGGCCTATAGGGCTTCCAATCGCTGCTTCACGGCGTTGCGGTAGGACGCACTGACGCGGATGGCCTCTTCGCCGACGAGAACGTGCAGGACACGTGACGTCTCCCGGGCGCCCGTCACATGCTTTGTGTTGACAATGTAACGTCGATGCAGGCGCATAAACCCGACAGGAAGTGTCTCCTCCATCGCTGTCAGGGATGTCCGCTTCAGATAGGTTCGGTCATGGGTCCGGACCTTCACGTAGTGATCGGCCGATTCCAGAATCTGAACAGTATCGATGGGGCATCGCACACATGAGGTCCCATCATCAACCGTCAGAAAGGACGGCTCGCTGCGCACGTCGGTCGGCATCCGGACCCGCAGGAAAACCGGTCCCACAACAAACAGGAACATGATCAAGTGAATCGGCAGCGCGTCCGTCAAATATTTGACGATGTACGGAGGATGCAGTGGGGCTGAGACCAAACCCACTGCATACAGTACCAGATTCAAAGCCAGGACGTACACGGTCACAAGCGCTGCGGCCATGAGTACGGCAACCACTGCACGCATGCGTACGAGGGGAGTTGCGAACACCCTTCCAGCCTTCACGGCAAGTGCAAGAAAGGCTGCAAATGGGACTATCTGCAGGCCGGTGTAGACAATACTTGTGACGGGGTCATAATCGGGATGCCCTCCGAACCGGAGAAATTTGGCGAAATAAACGATGACGGCCAGAATACTGAGTCCGATCAGAGCCAGAACAATCCGCAACCGATGATTGACAACCAGCCCGGGAATATGGTTCGCCACACTCGTCATTGTGATATGTAGAGGTTTCTCATTTCGTAAATATATGCAAGGACTTGACCCGATCGGTTCGATTCTATATATTTATATGTGACTAATTTATCACATATCAACCTCCACGCTGAATCGCCCGCCGAAGACCGCGTTTTCAAGGCGCTCGCGAACAGTTCCCGGCGACAAATTCTGGACATCATCGGATCGGCGCCGGGTATAACCCAGGGCGACATTTCCGATCATTTCGACATGTCACGTTTCGGCGTGCGAAGCCATGTCGAAGTGCTGAAGGAAGCCCGCCTTGTGACGGTTGAAGCAGATGGACGCGAACGCCGCCACTACCTGAACGTCGTGCCCATTCAAACCCTGTACGATCGCTGGCTGACCGAGCACTCCGCTCGATGGGCCAGTGCCCTTACGAAACTAAAATACGGACTGGAAGCCATGCCTGACCTGAAGCACCGATACGAAATCTACATCCGGACATCTCCTGAAGATCTGTGGAATGCGTTGACCAACGGGGACGTCACACCGCTCTATTACTATGGAGCACAACTGGAAACGAGCCTTGAGCCCGGAACCCCTTTCCTGTACAGGCACCACGCCGATAAATCGGTCACCATGATTTCAGGCGAAGTCGTGGAGTGCGTTCCCATGAAACGCCTGATACACACATTCGATTTTATGAAGGGCGACGGACCATCCACCGTCACCTACGAAATCGAGCCCATGGGTGACGTATGCAAACTCACGCTGGTGCACGTGTTTGAGGAAGAAAACAAGACCTTCTCGGACGTCCAGAGCGGATGGAATCCGATCTTGAGCGGTCTGAAGACGTGGCTGGAAACCGGAGAAGTCCTCCAGATCCCGACGTCATGACATCTGGACTGCGCCGCAACGAGCAGCGCCACACAAAATGGAATGCAGGATCGGATTCGCATTGACATTTCATTCCGGAATTCATTCCGACCGAATGGATTGGGACGGATTGGCCACGGCAGCCCGGACCGCTTGTTGTCCGGCGGTAAAAATGGCGAACGCAATCAGAATAGCGCCACCCGCCACAATCCATCCCACAGAAACAGGAGCGGAATAGGCGAACGACGATTTCCAGGAGCGAATGCCCAGCCAAACAACAGGAATCGCCAACAGGTAGCCAATCGCGACCAGCGCTACGACTTGGCGCGTGAGCAGTACGACGATGTGCACGGTCGAAGCCCCCAATACCTTGCGGATTCCGATTTCCTTGGTCCGTCGCGACGTTTCATAGGCCACAAGGCCGAACAGCCCCAGGCATGCAATCACAATGGCAAGAATGGAGAACGCACCTGAAATGCGTCGGAGCCGATTTTCCTGCGCATACTGACGCACAAAATCATCGTCCAGAAACATCGTCTCATACGTGTATTCGGGTAACAGTTTTTGCCATGTTTCCCCGACATACCCCAATACGGCTTCCGCCTGTTCGGGCTGGAAACGCAGGGCCAGAAGGCCCCCAGACGTCGATATACCGTACATGATGGATGCAACATCTTCCTGCAGGCCATGGTGGTGGTAATCCCGGACCACTCCAATCACCACGCCTTCTGGTTTTCCCGACCCGGGTGACGAAAATCTCTTCCCAATGGCCTCCTGGGGCGACTCCCAGCCAACCTCGCGAACGGCCGCTTCGTTGATGATCACAGACTGCCTGGCATCCAACCCACTCGCCGGATCGAAGTCACGGCCTGCCACGAGCTTCAGTCCAATAGTTTCGACAAACCAGGGATCGACACCGATATATTCAAGGGATACGGACCGGTCCGCATCCCAACCCTCGGGAAACGAAAGCTGTCCGCGCCATCCGCTGCGTCCCGGAAGCGCCACGGCAGAGGTCAGGCTGACCGCTCCCGCGTGACCCGTCAGCCTGGACCGAAGGATCTCCATGTTCTGGCGACGAACCGGTGTGGGTACCTGACGGGCATCGATGACCAGAACCTGGTCGCCGTCGAAACCGAGATCCGCCGTCTGCATGAACCGCACCTGGTTGTTCACCAAAAGGGTACCCAGGATGATCGTTGCCGACACCGCGAACTGGAACACAACCAGTGTGCGGCGAAGGGCCATGCCGCTGCGTGATGCGTCAAGCCGTCCCTTCAGTACGCGGACCGGAAGAAACCGGGACAGGACGAGGGCCGGATACGTCCCGGCCATCAGCCCGACGATGACCACCGCTCCGAGGAGCGCCAGGAGAAGGCCGGGATCCAGCAACGCCATACGGTGGAATGACTTGTCCGACAACTCATTGAATACAGGCAACACCGCGGCGGCCACGAGGACGGCCAGGGCGGTTGCCATCCCGGTCATCAGAAGCGCCTCACTCATGAACTGTGCTATCAGGAGCTTCCTGGACGATCCAGCTACTTTCCGGATGCCGACTTCCCGGGCCCGTTCCACAGAACGGGCCGTGGACAGGTTCACAAAGTTCACGATGGCCAGAATGAGCAGGAACGCTGCAATGGCAGACAGCAGGTACACGAAACGGATAGAGCTCGATGGGCCAAGTGCATTCGAGACATCGGGGTCGAGGTAGATGTCGGTAAGTGGATGCATGGTCAGTTGGTACTGTACCCCCCACTGGCGGAGGATGTCTCCCGCTTTCTCTTCCGGAAGGGTTTTGATGGCCAATGCCAGAGCCTTGGCGTCAGCACCCTCGGTCAGTCGCATGTACGTAATGGCATTCAGGTCCAGCCACCCTTCCTCCCAGCGTCTTTGGAAACCATTCGGATCGAGAGAAAACAGGGTTTCCAGGGACACCAGCAGCTCAAATTCAATATGCGAATTTGACGGAACGGGCGTCACCCCCGTAATGGTGACGTCCAGTGAGTCGTTCATGACCAGGTTCTGTCCCAAAACATGGACCGTTCCGAACAACTCGATTGCCAGCTGGTCGGTCACCACGGCAGAATACGGAGCCGCCAGCGCGGTCGTCCTGTCCCCGGCCAGGAGTGGGAAGTCAAACATTGGCAGGAATTCAGCGTCGGCATACCGAAGATTCCGGTACACGTATCGTCCTTCGTGCTTGATGGACATCCCCGGATACGAACGCAGGTAGGTGAGGGCTTCTACTTCCGGATATGTTTCGGCGATCAAACGGCCGTACGGCCAGCCTGTCGTGGCATTCCCCAGCCGGTATATCCGCTCCGCATCCCGATGCTGGGTGTCGAAACGCAGTTCGTCGACGACGAACAATGAAATGAGCAGTACCGCGGCCAGGCCGACCGCCAGACCCACCAGATTGATGGCCGTATACCCGGCATGGCGCTTGAAACTGCGCATGCCCGAGCGAATGAACGTCTGTACCATTTCCAGCATATTTCCTGCAGACCGGATCATGGATTGAGACCGTTTGGTGCGTCCGAAGCGGACCTTGTCATACTCGCCTTCGAGCTCGTCGAAAGCGCCGAGGCGCTGGCGGGCCCTGCGAAAGGCCGCTTCAGCGTTCATGCCGTCCGCCTCGTAGTCTTCCATGGTGTCCAGCAAGTGGACTTCAAGTTCCTCCACATCGGACGGACTCATGGCGCGGTTTCGGCGCACAAACTGGCGCCAGGTGGCGAGCGCCTGGTCGAGATCAAATGGATGGGGAGGGTATTGGCGGCTCATGTCGACACCCTCGGCTCGAGTCCCCACAGGATGGCCAGGACCGAATCGACCTCCAGCCAATTCCGGCGTTCCGTGGCCAGGGCGCGTTCGCCGGCCGGCGTCAGACGGTAGTATTTGCGCCGCCGCTCCCCGGCCGGCTTTTTCCAGGTCGATGCAATGAGACCTTCATCCTCAAGACGGTGCAGGACGGGGTACAAGGTGCCATCCTTCCATTCCAGGGAGCCACCCGACAATTCCTGGACGCGCTGCAAAATGGCATAACCATACGATTCGCCCCGGGAAAGGATGGACAGCAGGACGGGGCGGGCGCTTGCGCCAATGAGTTCTTTCGATATCACGATGCTCTATGCCTTGAAGTTCGAGGTTTCCACTTCTATACCTCGAACTTCAAGACAATGTTGCATCAGATCAAGCTTTTCAAGCTCAGGCCGGACGCGGCCCGGGTCAACCCCCGAGCTGCTGCTTGAGCTGCTTCGCCTGGCCGTAGACTGGTGCCAACGACGGGTCCGGAGCCGCTTCGTAGAGCGCAATGGCACGGTTGATTTCGGCCAGGCCCTCGGCGCGCTGACCGGAAGAAGCAAGTGCGATGCCGAGCATGAAATGGGCGACTACGGACTCATCATGATGCAGCACGTAGAGTTTGGCCGCTTCGTGTGCAAATGCAACATCACCCTGCCCCAGAAAACGCTGTGTGAGTTCCTGAAACGGCTGTTCGCTGAGCAATACGGGATAGCCGTAGGCGTCCTCGAGGCGCTGGATGTGTTCAGCGAGGGCGGCTGTTCCACCGGTCGCCAGTTCCTCGGAATTGATCGTCCAGACATCTTCAAAGTAGCCGGACAAACCCTCGTAGAGCCCGACGAGCCGCGTTGACATGTGCGTCTCTTCCGCGTCGCGATCGAGATCCCACCGAAGCGAACCAGATGCCATGGACTCCAACCCGGTTTCGAGCCGGTCGAAATTCTCCGTCAGGTCTGGTTCTGCGCCCAGGTTGGCGTGGTAATACACGTCGGGTCCGATGGTCGACGTGCCCAGCTGCTCGACAACGCCCACACCCATGGCTTCGGCCAAGTAGGGGCTTTGCGCCAGGTACCCGTCAGCAAGGTCGCTCTTTGTGGACAAGGCCCAGGTGACGAAGAGGCCTCCCAGCGAGTGGCCCGAGATCAGGCGGAGGGGGGCGGCCCGGTAGCGACTCTCGACGAATGGCATGACTTCACCGCCAATGAACGAGAGGAATTGCTCGGCTCCGGCGGCCGCCTCGGTCTGTCCGGGTTGTGGCGGCATGAAATCGCGTGATCTCGTGGATCCAGAGTTGATGGCGACGACGATCATTTCAGGGATTTTGCCGTTTTCAGCCAGATAGTCGACCAGGGGTCCGGCATGGGCCAGATTCGATTCGCCGTCCAACAGGTACAGGACCGGGAATTGATACGACGAACGGGCATCGTACGATATGGGAACCTGCACGCTGAACGACCGCTCCTCTGACAGCGCGTTGGACGTCAGGTTGTGATGGGTAGTGCGTTCAGCATCCTGCCCATGGGCGAGCGTGACCACGAAGAGGGCGAAGGCGAGTAGGAATATGTTTTTCATGATGTTAAGTTGTTGTGGTCCAAAGAGAAAATATCTTCGACCGAGACCTTGAAGTAGGCGGCGATGAGCATGGCAATGATGGTGGACGGGATGAAGCGCCCCACCTCAATCGTACTGATGGTTTTCCGGGACACACCGATTGCCTTGGCCAGATCATCCTGGCTCATGCGGTGTTCGGCGCGGAATACCCGGATGCGATTGGTGAGTTTGATATTGTTTGTCACGTCTCGTCCCCCGGGATATCCCTGTTGGCAATCCAGTTCAGAGTCAAGAATGTGATACTCATCACGGCCAGCATGATGAACAGGCCAATCCGGATGAAGAAAACTGCCGGGAAGTCGTCTGGATTGGCCTTCTCGGCGAAACCCCCGAGTACGGCCAGGCTGACAAAGGTGACCCCCAAGGAAATCTTGGAGGCTCTTCGTTCGAGTTCGGCCACGTACCCGTCTTTACTGAAATACATGACTCTCTCACTGCGCGGAAGTCGAATTTTCGCAACGAGGAGTGGCATCAACGCGGCGGCGGCACCAATGGCCAGGACAAATATTCCGTATTCCAGCCATTGTGCGGTCGCCTCGTCGACGAGCAGTTCCACGGCCATGGCCAGATATATAAGTCCGGCCAATAACATGGCGATGGCGGCGTACGACCTGTGGCGGTCGGCCACGTCCGCTACAGATGATTGCTTGGTTGAGTTCATGAACGATAGTGAGTTTGATTCGGTGTATGTGTAACGTGATTCCCATGTCGGGATGCTTAGGTTACGCAATGATACCCAAAGGTTTCATAATATGCAAGAAAAAAATTAACGGGAACGCACCGACGGTCAAAAAGGCGCCGGAGACGTACCGCAAAACCGGCATGAGCAACGTGGTCATTGGTCGCACGCATGTAACATTAGTTTATATTTTGCATATACTGTGCCCAGCACAACCAGGCAGTACCTGACATGCGGAGAGAACAACTCGGAGAATTCGAAGAACTGGTTCTGATGGCCGTGGCAGCCCTGAACGGGGAGGCCTACGGGCTGTCTGTTCGGACACTGCTGGCCAACGAGGCGGGTCGGGAAGTTTCGCTCGGCGCCATCCATGCTACCCTTTACCGATTGCAGGACAAGGGGTACCTGGAATCGGGGCTCGAAGGAGCTACCGAAACCCGCGGCGGCCGTCGCAAGCGCATGTTTCGCGTAACCGGCGCGGCCAAACGCGCCCTGTCCCAAGCCCGGACGGTCCGGGAAACCCTTTGGAGTCTCATGCCCAAGGCGATTCGGACCGAGGTGGCGTCATGATGCCCAAGCCCCCCGATTCTGCCCGTCGATTCCTGGCCTGGTACTGCCGGACCGGGGTCTACGAAGAAGTCCGTGGCGATCTGGACGAAGCGTTCGAAGCGGCCGTTGTGGCCGTCGGAGAGCGGCGCGCCCGCATCCGGTACTGGAAGGAGGTCGTGCTGTTCATGCGTTCCCATACCCTGCGCGGCCGACAGGCACGCAACCATTCATCATCTGCCATGATCACGAACCATATCCGCGTGGCCGCCCGGTCCATGCGCAGACAAAAACTCATTTCATCGCTCAACGTAGCGGGACTGGCCGTAGGGCTGGCTTGCCTGCTTCTGGCGGGCCTGTACGTCCAGGAAGAGTGGTCCTTCGACCGCTACCACGCGGACAACGACCGGATGTACCGGCTCAACGGTGGGTACGAAGACGGGGGCTTCCATGGCATTGCCAAAATCAATGGTCCCTGGGGCGTCACGGCAGCCGCTGAATTGCCATCGGTCGGCGC
>JAJCYR010000052.1 GCA_029262775.1 Bacteroidota bacterium | reverse complement strand
AAGCTCTTCATGGCCTGGGACGAAGTCGCCGAAACCCGACTCGCGCTGCCACCCGGCGCCATCATCCAGGTGTGGCGGCCCCAGACGGCCGAGACCGGTCCGAATCTGGTGGATGCCGTGAGCCGCGGCGCCCTCCTGGTCCCCTCGCCAGCCGACCGCATTTACATCGACATGAAATACGATACGTCGAGCCGCCTGGGCCTCCAGTGGGCCGGTTTCAATGACACGCGGGATGCCTACGACTGGGATCCTGCGACGCTCGTCGACGGCGTCCCGGAACGCGCCATCCTCGGCGTCGAAGCGCCCCTCTGGACCGAGACCGCCGAAACCATGAGCGACCTGGAGTGGCTGGCCTTCCCGCGCCTCGCCGGCGTGGCCGAAATCGGCTGGACTACTCGTGAACACCGCGACTGGACCACCTACCGCACGCGCCTGGCCGCCCACGGCGCCCGCTGGGACATCCTGGGCATCAACTATCATAAGTCACCGCTGGTGGAATGGCCGTGAAACCTTATACTATTCATTCGGAATAGTTGGTTTTCACCGCTACCCGCTGCGCACATGGACCTCATTGGCCGTTCCGAGGAGCTGCTCCTCATCACCATCTGGCGTCTCCAGGACGAGGCCTACGGCGTCCGCATCCTGGAAACCATGAACGGGGCCACGGGCCGTGACTGGTCGCTCGGGACGGCCCTCCTGACCATCGCTTCGCAGCTCAGACGGACATCCCGCATGAATCCGGCCGACGAATTGCGGGGAGATTGAGCGGCGGCCTCAGCGCACGATATGGATGGGGCGGGAAGAGACCGTAGTGCCCGACCGAACCCGGACCAGGTAGGTGCCGCTCGCCAGGCCATTCACAGGGATGCGGAACGGCCCATGGCCATACACGTCCCTGGATATGCGGACGGTCCGGCCAAGGAGGTCATGGATGGTAATTTCCGATCCGGGCTCGACCTCATCCACGTGGAGCACGGCGTGATCTCGTTGCTGTCCACTGACATCAACCGAACGAGTTTCGTGTGCACGAACAACTTCTCTTTGCCGGCCGATTCTTCCACAAGTACGCCAATATCAACCAGCTGCTTCAGGTAAACCGACGCTGTTTGCCGCTTGACGATCCCCCGTTCTACAAGTGAGCCAATACGGCAATACGGCTGCTCGAAAAGTACCTGCATCAATTCATGGCTGTACACCTGGGGCAGATGCGTCCTGACATGGCGGGATGTCTCCTCCATCAGCTTCCGTACCGCGGCAATTTTCAGCACGGTCCAACGGGACACCTGCTCTATGCCCTCCAGCATGAATACAATTCACGGCTCCCATGCGTCATTGCGGGTCACCGCGTTCAACAACCTGAAGCTTCCTGAACCCCTTGTTCAGGGCCGTCCGGTAGCTCAACGCCTCCCGGGTTGCGGCGTCGGCACCGCTCTCCTGGCGAGCGTGGCGGAACAGCTTGTCCGTGGTCGTAAGGATATTCTCGATCTCGGAGCTGTCGCGCGCTTCCAGCAGGGGCAACAAATTGATGAGCAGACTCTGATCCGGCAGCAATGCTCCCACCTGTTTCCGCTCTGCCAGTGCCGCCCGAGCCGGGATGCAGGCCTTCAATATGGCCCGCGTCTCCACCGCCTCCATCGGAGGCGGAAGCGGAAGCGGTGGCAGCGCGTTGTATGGCTGATCTGCTTTCCACATCATGCGCCGAAGATAGGTCGATGCAATCGACACGTCAACAGAACGTGTCGATTATTTCGACTTTAATCGACATGAGATGCACGGGCCACTCGCCTGATCTCAGCCCTTCAACTCTTTCTCCGCTCCTCTTCTCTCGCCTTCTCCAGCTTGATCCGTTCTTCGAGGTATGTATGGATGAGCTGGGCACTGGTTGTACCTTGTCGCTCCGCTTCCAGGTACAGCCAATAAACCATCCATTGGGGAATTACCAGGCTGATCTTTTCGGGGTCCATTCCAGGTCGACGGGCACTATCGTGATCCAGAAAATCCCAGATGTCCTGCCCGTCATCGAAGAGACGGTCAAACTCGTCTGCTGTAATAGTCTTCTTTTTCATTTTTTCTTGCGCGTCGGACCGATATCAATCTAATGAATCCACCCCGATACGTGATAATGGCCGTCCAGAGTACTCCGTCAATGATACCTGTGACTGCAAAACGTGATTCCGTGATATTTATGACCTGCTTTTCAACACGATAGGAGTCCTTCCAAAGCTTTTTTGCTTCGCCAAATGAGATGCCATGCTTGCTCTCGTTGGATCGACTCTTATTCAGGTCAAAAATGAACACGACTTCCGGTGGTTATCTCCCTTATGGCGACCGGTTCCCCGACACCACCATAAAGACCCGGCACACCGGTGTACGTAACGTATAAGTCTGGAAAAACATCAATGGCGATCCAGGCAGCTGCGTCGCGCACTCCCGACTGCTTTGCCTTCAAACACAGAATTACGCCAACCCGCTATACTTCTGCCAGAAGCTCCATTTCCGGTTATGCGATCGACGCAGGCTCTGAGCAAATTGTTCATGGCGCGCGAAACCACGCCAGTCATCAATCCGATCGGCCATGATGTCCAGGTTCCTCAGATATTGGACGCCGTGGTGATAGGCTTTGGATGCGCCACGATCAAGCATGGAATCCAGCAGGGCCCGATACGTAACGGTGGCGGCGAGCCAAAATTCACCGTGCATGAACGCATCGGCGACGGGAGTCCACGTCCTGTACCAATCTCCATCGATCTGATGGGAGCGGTTCACTACAAAGTCCGCCGCCTCGGACAGCCTTCCGACAGAAATCAAAAACTCCACGTCGCCCTTGGAAAGGGATTCTGCGTGCAGAATCGTCTCGGTAGCCCCGTCAATCACGCTTTCCCGCCTGTCCTCCCCGACTGCCTCGACGAGAGTGGCAAGCGTCTCAACGCTTCGATGACAGTCGAAAACCCGCTGTGCCACCCGGCTCCATTCCTCCCTGTTTCCGAGGGTACGATGAACGTCGACCAGTAGACGATCCCGTTCCCAATCCGCAACCTGTAATTGGCTGGAATACAAATCCTGTAGTCGGTCCGACCCAGTATCCAGAGAACTCAGCGTCGGGCTGTTCAGGAGTTCGAGTGCTTTCGCGGAGTGGCCCGTCTCATGATACAACTTGGCTATTTCGACGATATCGGATGGGGAGATGCGGTTACCTCGCGCGGCACGACGGGCATCTTCGAAAACGGATGCATTTCCGGAACTCCGGGCCACGGCCTCCATTGCGCTCAGCCAGAAACGGCCTTCAGGCTCCGCCTGATCAGCGCCAGAAAGCGCCCTGAGACGGTCCAACAGGATTTCGAGTCCTTCCCGCGAAAGAAAATCATTTGCGTATTCGAACAAATAAGCTCGCTGGCAGAATGGATCATCTTTCGTCAGGTCGATGAGGCCATCAACAAGCCATTCGGTGTCATCACATTTCGACGCAAACCGTGAGAAGACTTTCGGAGCCTCGTCGCTGAAGAACGTAGAGAGTACATAATCCGGTTCATGGCACATCTCGACCAACGCCTCGTCCATCCGATATAC
>JAJCYR010000051.1 GCA_029262775.1 Bacteroidota bacterium | reverse complement strand
TCGGCGGGCTCGCCGACCGAAAGTCCGCCAATGGCGTACCCCGGAAAGTCGAGCTCCATGAGCATGCGGGCCGACTCGCGGCGCACGTCGGCATGCACCACGCCCTGCACAATGCCAAACAGGGCCTGGCTGTGGCCGTAGAGTCCCTGACCGGGGCCGTAGCACTCCTCCGTTTCGTCGTAGCGCCGCCGGCATCGCTCGGCCCAGCGCACGGTCAGTTCGTTCGACGTGCGCGCATACGCGAGGTTGGCATCGCCCGGCGGGCACTCATCGAGCACCATCATGATGTCCGATCCAATGGCGCGCTGCGTATCGATGACGTTTTCGGGCGTGAATTCGTGGTAACTCCCGTCAATGTGGGACTGGAACGTAACCCCGTTTTCACTCAGCTTCCGGCGCTCGGCGAGGCTGAACACCTGGTAACCACCCGAATCGGTCAGAATGGGGCCGTTCCAGTTCATGAAGGGGTGCAGGCCGCCGGCTTCCCGCATGACCTCCATGCCCGGGCGCAGGTAGAGGTGATACGTGTTGCCGAGGATGATCTGGGCGCCAATGTCGCCTGCAAGTTCGTGCGGCCAGACGCCCTTGACGCTGCCTACCGTACCGACCGGCATGAAAATGGGTGTTTCTATGAGACCGTGATCGGTTTCGAGGCGTCCGGCGCGCGCGCCGGACGGATCCTCGTGCTCCAGAATGAACTTCACCGCTCGTCTCCGCTCCTTGTGCTGTCCGCGCCGACGGCCGCCTCGCGGGCCTCCAGGCGCATTTGCCACTCAAGCAGTTCGAGCTCCCGCTTGCTGATATCCTCGAGGCTCTCTGAAATGGCCCGCTCGCGCATTTCAAACGGGGCCATTTCCATGCTGCCACGCTCCTCGAAGTAGCGCTTGAAGAGCCAGTTGTGTTTGGCCGCTTCCATGAGCTCGGCAAACCGGAATGCACCGAGCGAGCCCCAGAGCGCCGCGCTTTCTGCCGACTGCGAAACGGTCCTGAGATCGCCCGCAATGGTTTTCAGCGAATCCGACGTGGCCAGCAGTTCGTTGAAAATGCGGGGGTCATTGAGCAGCAGGGCGAGCGTTCCACTGCCAGAATCGGCCTTGGCCAGAATGGACTGGATGCCTTTGGCGGCCTCGGCAGCAATATTGACCAGGATATCGGCGTTCGCCTCGGCCGAAGTGGCCAGGCTCCCGAGAATGCGCCGCGTTTCTCCGGTCGTCTGCACCATTTCCACGTAGAGCGTGGAATCATAGATAATGCGGCCAAGCGTGCCCTCGCCGAGCTGCACATCGCGCATGATCTCCTCGAACGATTGCGCAGCCCGCTCGAACCCCTGCACGGAGGCGAGTGCGCGGTCGGTGATTTCAAACAGATCAAATGGATCTACGCCAGGCAGAATATCGTCGTCTTCAATGGGCTCGGCCGGTATGTCCGGACTCACGAGGACAATAATCATCTGCCCCACGAGGCCATCGCTTTTGATCTGGGCCTGCGTATTCTTGCGAATAAGGCCCTTGGCACGTTCGGAAATCGACATGGTGACCGTGATGGGGCTACCGGGTTGTTCCGGCAGGACAACGGTCTCGACGCGTCCCACATCGACGCCCTGGTACTGCACCGAGGCGCCGGCCTGCAGGCCAGCCACGTTGTTGAACTGCGTACGTAACTCAATTACACGCGAGAAAAGAAACGTACGACTGCCAATGGCGAATAGCGCCAGGACAAACAGCAGGCCACCGCTGACAATCAGGATTCCGAGGCGAACGTTCCGGTTCATGGCGATGGGGTATAGGTCGAATCGAAGAAAGGTACGACAGCCGGATGATCCGACTGCTTTACCTCGTCGAGCGTTCCGCTGGCTACAATACACCCTTTCGACAGGAAGTGCACACTGTCGGCAATGATTTCGGCGCAGAGTAGATCGTGCGTGATGGCAACCGACGTCAGGCCGCGCTCCTCGCGAAGGCGCACAATCAGTTCCGAGACCGATCGGACCGAGACGGGGTCGAGTCCGGTTGTAGGTTCGTCATAGAGCATGATCGAGGGCTCCAGCACGAGCGCGCGCGCGAGCGCAATGCGCTTGCGCTGTCCACCGGAGAGTTCGGAGGGCTGGGCGTGGAGTTTGTCGGCCAGATCGACCCATGAGAGCAGTTCGTCCGTCCGGTCACGCTGCTCGGCCGGCGTGAGCTCCGTATGGCGCTCCATGAAAAAGGCCATGTTCTGGGACACATCCATGGAATCGAACAGGGCGCCGCTCTGGAACAGGTAACCGATCCTGAGGCGCACCCGGTCAAGATCGTCGCCATCGAGCGTATCGACCCGATTCCCTCCAATCAGGACCTCACCCTCGTCGGGTTTCAGGAGGCCCACGATATGTTTGATGAGGACGCTTTTGCCGCTGCCCGAGCCGCCCATGACGACTCCCGACGTGCCAGCCTCCACCCGCACGCTGGTGCCACGCAGTACGTGGAGCGCACCGAATGACTTGTGGATATGTCGGAGTTCAATGGGTTTCATTGGAGAAATTCCAGGGGGGCGGCCATCAGATGCTGCCGAAGAGGACAATCGAGAGACGGACAATGATGACATCGGCTATCAGAATGAGCAGCGATGACATGACGACGGCTTTCATGGCGGCGCGGCCCACTTCGCGCGTACCGCCGCGCACGTTAAAGCCGAGGTAGCAGGAGACGAGGCCCACGATGAGGCCGAAAATGGTCGTTTTGCCCGTATCTATAATGATGTCGCTGAAGCGGAGCGACTCAAACGCGGTCGAAAAATAAATGCGGTAATCCATACCAGACGCCAGAATCGATTCCAGGTAGCCACCCGTGAGAGCTATGGCATCGGTCCAGAGCGTGAGGATGGGAAACATGATAAAGCACGCCAGGACGCGCGTAATAACGAGGTAGTGGTAGGGCTTGAGGGCCGCCACTTCGAGTGCCTCGATCTGCTCGGTGACGCGCATGCTCCCGATTTCGGCGCCCATACCGGCGCCCAGACGGCCGGCAAGCACGAGGGACGTGATGACGGGGCCGATTTCTTTGACGACAGACAGGGCGAGCATGCTCGGCAGGACGGCTTCCGCGCCAAAGCGCATGAGCGTGCCGCGACTCTGCATGGCGAGCACAATACCAATGGCAAACCCGGTGACGCCCGTGAGCAGGAAACTCTTCGATCCGACGTCATCCATTTGGCGGAGCAGCTCGCGGCCCTCGAAAGGACGCCGCCAGAAGCGCAGGAAGAAGGTGGCAATGAACTCCGAACAGAGGCCGACTTCGGCAAATGCCTGGGTAATGATGGAGCGCTCAGAAGGCATATTCCCACCGCAGGTTGACGCGCAGGATGGTGCCCCGGCTGAGCAGGCTGATGAGCAGGTTGCGCACAATTTCGTATTCCATGGCTACCTGTGTCTCCTGTTCGGACGATGACGGCGAGCGTTCGGAGCCCTCGGATAGCGAGAAGGGCTGCGAAATGGACACGTAGAGCTTGGGGGAAACGTATTTACCGGCAGTCAATGTCATGCCCTGGGTTCCGGACTGGGTGATTTCAATGACGTCCAGCCCAAGATTCGATGCGGCCAGATTCTCCATCAGGTCGGTGACTGGACCCATGGCAAGACCGGCTGCCGACTGCAGGTAGTTATCATTCTGGCTGCCTACAATCTGAAAGCTTTCACTGGCCGGGCGTCCGGTGGCAATGTACGACACGATGTCGGCAAGCTCCATGGCGGGGTCCGACTCGAAGTCCACAGTGAGCTCCTCGGGGGTGCCCGAGACGAGGAGCCGGATGGTCACTTCCTGGCCGCCGCTCGAGCGCGAGGGGACCTCATAGGAGGCCTCCATGTCCATGATGGGCTCATCCATCGGACCGTTGAAGGTGAACGTGCCCTTGTCGAGCGAGAAGCGGCGGCCGAACTGCCGGATCTGGCTGCGGGCCGGGTTGATATTGATCGTGCCAAAAACGGTCGGGTCTTCGTTGCGGTTCTTGCTCACGTCGAGTCGGCCCTCGAGCTGGATATCCATCTCAGGGTTCGATTCTGAGCGGAACCAGCTGTCGCGTTCCAGGCGGATGGTCAGATCGTCAATGGCCAACACGCGGAAGAAATCGAATGCCGTCGTGTCCCGTGCTGCGATGCGTACGCCAAAACGTTCCTGCAGCGTGAGCAGGTCGCTGTCCGTGAGGGTAACCGGCTCGAAGGCGTCGGATGTGGTGTTGTCGGTCAGGAAGAAATCTGCGCTCACGACGCGGATATCGCCCCCGAAAAGCGGCCGGTCGGTGGTGCCTTCGAGCCGCCCTGCTCCGCTCACGACGGTCCGGTACTCGCGGTTGTCGACCGCCAGGAAACGATCGGCCCTGAAGTCAACGGCGAGCGTTCCGAGCTGCAGGTTCGTGAGGATCATGTGCCCGCTGCCGGTGACCTCGCCCTCTCCGCTCGTGGCGCGGGCGTGCTCGACGATGAGCGAATCGGCACGGAAGGCGAGTTCTGCCTCGATGTCCGAATAGCGCAGGCCCCGGCGCTTGCCGAGGGTGGGCAGGCCGATGCGTCCGCCGCGCAGGGTCATGGCGCCCTGCCAGGTGGGATTGTTGGTCTGGCCCGAAATGTCGACGCTGCCCGTCAGCCTGCCGCGAAGGTCGTCAATGAGGAGCGGATCTATGAAGACGCGCGTCCATCCGACCGGGTAGTCGCTAGCCTCCACCGAGAAGCGAATGTCTGTCCGGGCGCCGCTGTCGATGTTGTCGCCGAGCGGCAGCGTGCCCTCAGCGGTCAAACGTCCTCCATCGGCGTGTGAGAGTTCGCTGCGCAGCGTAAGCAGGTCGTTTTCCATTCCGAGAAGGGTCGTGAAGGGGCCTATTTCCTGTCCATAGGCACTGACCACGCCATGCAGTGTGCCCTGCATATTTCCTTCCGCGATAGATATCTGCCCCGAAAGTTCGCCATCGAGCCCCGCGTATCCGAACAGGTCCGCGCCCGCACCGAGCGGAATGCGGTCCAGCGCGAGCACGTGCCGCGCCGCCTCGCCCGGTCGGCGCGTGCTGATGGCCGATAGCCGACGGCCCTGGCTCGTCATCACAAACCCGGACAGCATGGGGTCGTCGCCGAGCGAGAGGCGTGCGGGCGAGGCCAGTTTCCAGCTGGTCTCGTCGAGCCGGATTTCGGCCGCATCGAGAAACAGGACCGGTGGGTCGTCGGCAGGCTGGAAGGCAGCTGTGAAGGAGATGATCCGCGTCGGGGTGATGGTAATGTCGGTTTCGGCCGTGAGTGCTTCGCCGTTCCACGACACCCGGCTTCGGGCGCCCGAAAGCTGCGCGGTCACAACCTGGATGACATCGGACGTGAGCGTGAGCTCGGCAAGCGAGGGGAGGGGGAGGAGTGAAGCCTCGTCGTTACCCGTAGCCTGCACGGCGACGTCGCCCTCGCCATTCCACTCGGCGAGCAAACGGCCGTCCAGTTTATTGAAAAACATTTGCTCATTGCGGAGTCCGCGAATTTCCACATCGCCCACCGCACGGCGACCCGATGCCGGCCCGGTCAGCTGGATGTCGGCCTTCGCACTTGAAATCTGCATGTCCAGCGTATTGAGTGGAGGTATGCGCATGAGCGCGGGTGGGATTTCGAGATCCACGCGGAGGTCCGATGTCTCGGGTTCCAGGTAGCCTCGCCCGCTGATGAGCAGGTCTGGTCCGCTGAGACGGAGGGAGTCGAGACGCAGGCTGTTGGGCGTGAGCGTAAACTCGGCGCCGCCTTCGGACACCTCCAACTCACTCCAGAAGCCTTCGAGGGAATGGGTCGATACGGCGATCTGCGTCCACTCCCCATCGTCGAAATAGAGGTTGGTCTGCATGCGCCCGCTCAGCTGGCTGTCGGTGTCAATACCCCCCAGACGGGCGACGGGGACGGATGTGAGGGTGGCGTCGGCGTAGAGTTGGGCGCCTGCGTAGCCGAAGCTGGCCGACGCCCCAAAGTCTGACGCGTCGGTGGTCGTTCCCACGTCCAGGCGGCCCGACATGCTATCCGGGTCCATGCGGAACTGACCGGAGGCGCCGCCCAAGGGCACCCGGTTCAGTGTCGAGGTGCTGTCGAGTAGAAGTTCGGCGGTCCAGGCGCCCAACGCGCTGCCGAGTGAGTCGCGCGTGCCGCCTGCGCCGCCACGGAGGTCTACGCTTCCCGACAGGTCCACGCGCCCCGACAGGTCGGAGGTGTGGCTGCTGTCCGGGAGCAGCTGCCGGATATCAATGTGGGAGAAGGACATGTGAGCAACCGTGTCCCCGTCCCGCTGCTGTACGGCGCGCCCCTCGAGGGTCACCCGATTCGTCTCCTGGTCGCCCTCATCGCCGGGTAACGGGTTATCCCAGCTGGCGCTCAGGTCCGCCTCCGTGGAGTCGGCGGTCATGGAGAGTCCAAGCTCGGCGCGCTGCAGCTGCAGTCCGTTCACGATCGATCCCGCCAAATCGAGTGCAAGACGACCGGAAGACGTGCTGCGGCCGGTTCCTTTCGCTGCGCCGTCGTCCGCACCGAGCATGAATTGGCCGGATCCACGGGCCTGGAGGCGAATGGCGTGCGGGGACAGGTCCACGATGCGGCCGACGTCGAGGCTGTCGGCCACGAATTCATGGATCCGGAATTCAGCCCGCGACGTGGTCGATGCGGCTCTCCAATCGGCCCGGGTGCGTGCCACCTCACGGCGGGACTGAAAAATCTGTGCGTCGATCGCGATGTTGCGGAGCGTTCCGGTGGCGGGGGGGGGGGAGGGGGGGGGGGGGGGGGCCCCCCCTGCCGGGCCCCCCCCCCCCCCGCCACCCGCAACCACATGGGCCAGCTGCAGTTGGGCGGACATCGACTCGGGGACAGCCAGAGCCAATGTGGTGCTGGTGCTGGAAGGGGAGTAGCGGGCCGACAGATGCCCGGACGCGTGCGCCGAATCTGGCAGGAGCAGCAGCCGGTGGAGGGGCGCCGGGAAGAGGTCCGCGCTGAGCGACCAGGCAGAGGCCATGGCTGTCGGCGAGGTGGCCTGTGACGCCGTAGCACGTGATTTGCCTTTCTGTGGAAGTTGTTCCTGCAGGACGGCGGACACCAGGTTGGTGTCGCAGGCCGAGAGGTCCAGTGCGAGGCGCGACTGGCCGGGTTGCAGTCGGCCCCGGCCGCGCCGGAGGGCGACGGGACAATCGCCCACACTCGAATCTGTCAGTCGCAGATCCAGTGCCAGGGAGTCGGTGCGGCCGCGCACATTCGCGCTGAGCGTGATGGCAAAGGGAATGGTCGTGCTGTCCGGAGGGCCCAGAATGCGCGAAGTCAGGTTGGAGAGCGTCACGTCAGCAACCACTTCATTGCGGGAAACCCCCCGTAGTTCTCCCCGCGTCGTCAGTTTGGCTCCCAGTGCGGAGACGCGTGCCGTCCAGGACGCCACGTCCTGGCTAACCGTGACGTCGGCCCGGCCGCTGTCAAGCGCCCAGCCCGCAAGCGTGCTCTTCTGCAGTTCGAGCGCCCCAGTGGCCGCGTAGGTGAGCTCGGCCTCTCGGCTGAACCAGCCGTCGGCGCTTGCCGACAGACCGAGCCGTGTTTCGCCGTCCGGAAATGTGGTCAGAAACGCCGCCGGAGACAGCGCCGAAACGTCGGCCTGGAGCGAAAAGGAGGTGCGGCCCGCCGGCGTGCCGACCCCGGCTCCGGGCTCGGGCTTGGGCTCGGCCGTGAGACGGACCGCGACGGATCCGCCGGTAGAGGTCGTGAAGAGGCTGTTCAGATTGGCTGTCAGGGTGTCGGCGCGGGCGGCCAGGTCCACCTGGACCTGGGTCCCCGACCGGATGCCAGCCACGAATGGTTCCAGATCGGCGAGCCCGATGTGCCCACCGGCCGAGGCTTCGAGCACGCGGAGTCCGGTCGGGGATGCGGCGTCCGGCGCGCCTTCCGCCGAAAGTTCAAGGCGGCTGTGGGGGGCCACAAACGAAAGCCGGAGGGTGCTGGGTAGATCTCCCACAGCCGCCACCCCGTTCCATGCGCCGGACGCCGCCAGCCGCCCGCCCCGCGCGGCTGCGGAATCTGCGGCGGTGATCCCCACAGGTACGGCTCCTATGGGCGCGGCGTAGTCGAATGCCGCGTGGAGTGTATCTACCCGTACAGAAAACTGGCCGTCGAGGGCGGCAGGGCCTATGGCGAGATCAGAGACCAGCAGGCCCGCCTCCCGAAGTACCCAGAGCGCAGTCGAATCGTCCCGGACTCCCATAATGCGGCCCGCAAGCCCCGATAGCCGAATCTGGCCGACGTGAATACCAGGCAATACACTTTCCGGATTGCGCTTCCAGGACGGGAGCACAAAATCGCCCCCCGCGCGGCGCGCCACCGAGAATGACGTGCCTGTCATCTCGAAATGGGGCACTTCCACGCGTCCACGCAGCATCTGCCCCAGCGAGTATGTTACGTCGAGGCGCTCCACGTGCATCCACGTAGAGTCCTGTTCGGTCGCAAGGCGAAGGTCAGAAATGTGCAGTCCGGAAAGCGGAGACCCGGAAATCCGCGACGCCGAAATGGATACGTCCGTCTTTTCAGACAGCCCGACCCGCAGCACGCCGAGCAGCACCGGGCGCAGAATGCCCGGCACGTGGAGCAGGGCCAGTACCACGACAAGCGTTCCGGCAATGCTGCCCAAGCTCCACGCTATGACCTTTTTCCACGTCATATCAGAATGCCCGGTCAATGCTCAGGTGCAGATTCAGCCGCCGGATCTGCTTCTCGCCCGGCAACGAGTCCAGAAGTCCGGCCTCCCAGAGCACAATGTCTTCCGGGTCACGCAGGTCCGTCCTGCTTGGATTCAGTTTCCAGGCCAGGTCCAGACGCAGCATACCCACGGGCGTTCTGTAGCGGATACCAGCGCCCGATCCAAACCGGAAATCCGAGCCCCTGGGCACCTTTCGGTCACGGAAGAGCGCAATCCGCTCGTCCGAAAAGCGCGTCGCGCCCGTGTCGGTCCGATCGACATCGGTTGGAATGGCACCGCCGTCCAGAAAAATGCCCGCCCTCCAGGCGCTTCCAAGCCCGGGGATGCGCGATCGAAGTTCGGACCGGAACGATGTCTTGACGAGGCTGCCAAGGGCTTCGAACCGGGCATTGTCGGCCACCGCGCGGCCGTCCGCATTTACAAACACCGAATCGGCCACTGCCACCTGTGGCCCCAGGGCATTCAGCCCCCATCCGCGCACATCGTTCGATCCGCCCGCATAGAAACGGATGGCATCGAAGCGAAACTCATTCTGCGCATCGGTCTGATTGCGAGATGCCCCGCGCGGCGAGAGCCGCCCCACCGTTACACTGCCCAACAGATCGAACTGCTGAGAGAGGGGGAGAAAAAAGAGCGCATCGACCTGTCCCTTCAGAAATTCGACGGCGCCCCCAAGGAGGCCGCCGGTACTGGCCGACGGGCGCACAATCCAGCCCCGCTCGGGCATCAGGTAGTCGTCCAGGTTTCCGAGCGAGAGTCCGGCCGAGAATACGCTCCGGTTGTAGACATCGATCCGGTCGCCGAATCCGCGGTTTTCAAGAGGCACGGCGCGGCTCAGGGAGTGCTGCGCCGACAGGTTGCGGAAGGGAAGCAGTTCCCAGACGAGCGCCGTTCTGAGCCCGAACTCGAAGAATCGGGTGTCCTGATTCGGCTCGTCGAGCCAGCTGTAAAACGGAGCGACGCTTCCCGAGAGGTGGGTCGACCCCAGATAGGGTTGCCGCAAGGAAAGGTTCGTGCTCACCGAACGGACCGGTTTTCGGCCCGAGGCGGGAGAGGAGAACAGTCCGGTCCGGGTGTCGGTCGCAAGTGTCAGTTCGCGTGCGCCCCCCAGAAAATTCCGGTGCCGGATTTCTCCATCGAGCGACAGTCCGGTTTCACGCGAGAATCCACCCTGGAGCGCCAGGAAGCGGATATTCGCTTCCCGAAGACGGTAACGTACCACGACGCTCGAATCGGCCGCCTGCTCGGGCATGTCGGCGAGAGCGAGCCGGAACAGATTGAGCCCGAAAAGTTGTTGTTGCCCCTCAATCAGGCGGCGGCGCGAGTAGATGTCGCCTACGCCGAACGGCAATTCACGCAGCACGACCTCATCCGAGACACTCTCATTGCCTTCCACGTCGATGGCTTCAATGCGCGCTCTCGGACCGGGGTGGACCATTACGCGCAAATCGACCAGATACTCGCCACTACGCGGCTCAGCTTCTGTTTCAACCGATGCGAAGGCATGTCCCCGGTCCTGCAAAAGAGAAAGTATGGTATTCTCGACCGTAAGGCGTTCGAAGTCCGTAAACCGTTTTCCCGCAAATGTATCCAACGACTTCCTTTCTTTTTCCCAGGCTTCGGTGACCTCCTCAGATAACGGCTCGTCGAATCGGATATCCAGGTCCCCAAGCGCCGTTGGAGATCCTTCGTGGATGGTCACAACGACCCGAATTTCGTTCTTTTCAGCATTGAACTGGGAGGCCGGGTAGTCCACGCGCGCCTCAGAAAACCCGTTTCGCGTATAAAAACGGCGCAGGCGCGCCATGTCCCGCTGCAGTTCTACCGGATCGAACGGAAACACGCCACCCGACAAAATCGGCAGCACATTGCGCAGTCGATCCGAGAACCCCGGCGCCCGGGTCACCATCTGTGCGAGCAGCCGCTCGTCCTCAAATGTCCGCGTCTTGGGAAAGCGGAAGGATATACCCGTCACCCTCGTGTCGCGGTTGGTGAGCACCAGGGCATCCTGCGCCGAGGCAACGCCTGCCGGCAGGGCGAGCAGCACGCCCGCACCCATAACCAGCAGAGCCCCTGCCGCCAGCACACACCGCAGCGTCCCCCGTATGCACTCACGCATGGGATTCCCGAAGGCTGCGATGTCGACGTTCATGGATTACACACGTGATGCCACCGATACAGAATACAAGGCCGGAAAAATACGCCCAGAATACGAGGATAATGACGAGCACGAACGTATCTCCGAGCGCCGTCAGCCCCTGATTGTCAAAGCCTCCTATTCTCGATGCATAGAAGGAGAACAGAATCTTCGTCGCATCCCACAGAACAGCCGAGACGAGCGCACCGGCCGCCGCACTGCGCCACGGTGGATGCGGTACTGGTGTGAAATAGAATAGTTGAACGAACATGGTGAAGCTGAACGCGAGCGGCACGAGGTAGGCAGCTGCCTGCAACAGCACCCGCCAGCCCGACTCAAGAAATGTGGTTTCTATTCCCAGCTCCGACAACCCCCACAAAACGCCCGCCTGCATCTGCTGCACAAAAATGGTCAGCACCACGGATAGTGTGAACACAAAGCCGACCTGGATGGCCATGCGGAGGTCGAACGCGTAGCCACGTAGCAGCGAACGCTCCACATGCCAGGATTCCTGGAAAATACCAGCCAGAATGGTTCTGAGGGTCGTAAACAACGTAATGGCTGTCACGGCAAGACCCAATGCGCCGACGAGCGTGAGCCGACCCGATACACCTTGCAGCTGCCCTATGAGTTCGAGAAGTTCCTCCGACTGGTACGCCGGCAGCACGTCGCGCAGCGTGGACTGCACGAGTCCCAGTGGCCGGTCACGACGAAGCACCTGGCCCAGGATGCCGGTCGCCAGGAGTACAACAGGCACAAGAGCAACGAGCACCTTGAACCCCACGGCTTGGGACCAGAGGAAAACAGGCTTTTCACGCAAGTCGTGATATATGGAGCGGACGTAGGACATGTGGGGGCCGAAGGCCGCAGGCGGGGTGAGTCCCCTCATACGGCTGTGGGCGCCGCACGTTCACGGCCGAACTCTCAGCGCTTGGCCGTCTCGTACGTACCAACGTTACGAATGGACGCGCTCCGTCTTATGCCGTCGCCTTTCGGGGCTCCAGGATGGGTTCGGCCTTGTGCTCCACCGTTTCGCGCGTAATCCGCACCACGGCCACATCGGACTTGGTGTGGATGTCGAACATCAGGTCGAGCATGGTTTCTTCGAGTACGGCGCGGAGTCCGCGAGCGCCTGTTCCCAGTTTATGGGCCTTCTCAACGACCGCATCGACCGCGCTCTCCTCGAACAGCAGGTCCACGCCGTCCATGGAAAAGAGCTTCTGGTACTGCTTGAGGAGCGCGTTGCGGGGCTCGATCAGAATATTTCTCATGGCATCGGGCGTGAGCGCGTTCAGCGCCGAAATTACAGGCAGGCGGCCCACCAGCTCTGGAATGAGACCAAACCGCAGCAGGTCGTCCGGCTCGACGTACGAGAAAATGGCTGGATCGAACTTGTCCATGCGCTTCGTCTGTCCGGCCGTGAACCCGATGGAATTGGTCGAAACGCGCTGCGCAATGATGTCTGCCAGCCCGTCGAACGCCCCACCCACGATGAACAGGATGTTCGACGTGTTGATATTAATCAGACTCTGTTCGGGATGCTTGCGGCCGCCCTTCGGGGGAACACCCGCCACCGTGCCTTCCAGGATCTTGAGTAGCGCCTGCTGCACGCCTTCGCCCGACACGTCGCGCGTAATGGATGCATTGTCGGCCTTTCGGGCCACTTTGTCGACTTCGTCGATGTAGATAATGCCGCGTTCGGCGCGCTCTACGTTGAAATCCGCAGCGTGTAGCAGATTGGCCAGAATGCTTTCCACATCTTCGCCCACGTAACCCGCTTCGGTCAGCGCCGTCGCATCGGAAATCGAAAAGGGGACGTCAAGAACCCGCGCAAGCGTACGCGCCAGGAGCGTCTTGCCGGTACCCGTGGGCCCAATCAGCATGATGTTCGACTTTTCGAGCTCCACGTCGGCATAGTCGCCGTAGTGCTGCGCCGAATCGATGCGCTTGTAATGGTTGTAGACGGCGACCGAGAGTGCCTTTTTGGCCTGATCCTGGCCAATCACGTACTCATCGAGCGATGACTTGATCTCGATGGGGCTCAGCCGGTGACCGGCTTCCGTGCGGCGCGCAGGAGGACGGGACGCACCCGTTGGCTTCGGAGGCCGCGTTTCATGGCCCACAATGCCCGCAGCATCGGTTATACACCTATCACAGATGTACACTTCCGGTCCGGCGACCATACTGCTGACTTCATGCGCCGTACGGCCACAGAACGAACACCGGATGACATCCTCTTTCTGACTCATATCAAGCTGACTCTTGGGTTCAGGTCGGACCCGCACCGCTGCAGGCTCCGTACCATGTCAAGTATCGCACATAACGATCAATTCTTTAGGAGGATTCGTGATATTCCGTCATGAATATACCCGGTAGCCCGGATGGAAATGTAACAATAAAAGTTACATATGAGATGAGTCACCCAGCGTACTTCCTACGCAGAAATCGCTCCCGGTAGTGGTTGTGGGCCGTTGTGCAGACGTTTCGGGTGTAGAGGTAGTTGAGTCCTCCGCCCACGACGGCGCCCGCAAGTGGAATAAACTGCGCCAGCTTCTTCTCGGTCAGTTTGAGGCCAATCTGTTCGAGAAGCTGGGACGTCTGCTGCCTCGCCAGGCGCGACGCGGTGCGCACGGTAGGCGTGACAATAACCTGTTTCCGGGCATCTCCACTCGATGCGACGGCATTGAGCACCTCGAGCACCTCGAGCCGCTCTTCGGGCCGCGTGATGTCGAATCCGCAGTACGTGGCCGTCTCGCCCGCGGCCCGCAGCGTAATGGCGACAAGACTCAGAATGTCCGGCACCAGGCCGGCGGCGCCCGCCAGCCCGGTTGCTGCCCCCTCGGCCGTCGCGAGTGCGATGTATGAATCGGGAAGCGATTTCATGGCGCGATCCACTTCTTCCAGGTCAAGCCCGTGGATGTCGGCGAGCGTTCCGATTTGCACACCAGCATCCGCGAAAGCCGCGCGAACGGGCGCGTCGAACACGCTGTCCTGTGTGATTTCATTGACCAGATCGAGAAGGCCTGCCACTACGTTTTCGAGCGTCCAGTCAAATCCTGGCACCCGGTGCACGAGGTCTGTGACCTCATTCCACGTCCGGCCGAGCGGTTCTGTATAGTCGGCATGCCATGCCCGCGGTGGATTGCGCCATAGCCGGATTTCTTCCAGCGCCCGCAGTTCGTAAGGTGACATTCGGATTCGGGACATGCGGTGTTCAATTCCGAATAGGCCAGAGCACGCCGAAACGAATCTGCTGCTCGGGAAGTGGGTAGTCGGGTACAATCAGATTTCCCGTGATCACGTTGGTGCCCGAAAGCGCGTTCTCGTAGGCCAGAAAGAGCGTTGCGCCGCGGACGCCCGCTTCGGCCACGAAGTCCACGACGGTCGATGACGGCACGTCGCGGTCAGCGCCGGTGCGGGGCAGAAGAAGGCCCGTAGCGGTGTGAAGCGTCCGCCCTCCGAATGCCTCCCAGGAGCGCACGCGGACAAAAGCATCGAGGTCGAGATCGCCGAGAAAAAGAAGCCTTCTGAGTCCCGCGCGGCCCGATATGCCCAGCCGGGGCAGCGCCCGCTCCCACGCCTCGGCGGCCGCGCTGCCGGACGTGGAATGAGCCTCCTGCCACACCGGACTTACCCAGGCATAAATGCCCCGCTCTTCGTGCATCCGATATCCCAGGACGAGGGATATTCCTGTCGATACGCCGCCCTCCGTGACGACCACCCCTTCTGCCCGTCGGGGATCGTCGGCTACCGGCGTGCGCAGCCACAGTCGGTCGGACTGCGTGAGCCAGGGAGCAGCGGTAAGGGACCAGGGACCGCGTGTTTCGGTCCAGGCGGCGCGTGCGGTGAGGACACGGGGCGGGCGGCCGGACACGGCTTCGAGGGGGGAGAGGAACCCGGAGGCATCGATGGGCGCGACCGCCACGGGTTGCCACCGGACATCCAATGTCCGGCCGCCCGCCCCAAACACCACGCTGCCCGCCGGATGCCACGCCGACCGCACCTGTCCATCACCGCCCGTGCGCACAAGACCCGCCTCCAGGCGCACGGACATGCTGCGCGAGGTGAGCGCCGCCGCGCCGCCGAGTTCCGCATGACCGATGTCACCCGTCCGCCAGGCCCGAACGCGGGCCGATACACTGTCGACTCGGGTCACCAGCCGGGCAGTACCCCCGGATTCGCCGCCAGTGGCGCGCTCAAGCCGCGCCGCGAACCCCGTCCGCGACTCGCGGTCTCGCTTCGTATTGGGGCTCTCGCCGAGCTGTCCGAGATCGCCGAACGTAAATGTCTGCCACGTCTGAAACGCCGTCACATCGAGTGTATGCCGGTTGCGCTCTGCGCGGCCCTCCAGCATGAGGTCGTTGCGGAGCGTCTGCCGCTCATCGTCCTCGTTGATGACCGTCGCGCCAAGGCGCTGGAAAATGGATTCGTACGCAGGTGTGAACGGTTCCACGCCGCCGTGGGCGCCTACGCGGTGCCGCGTGTTGATGTCGGTCAGCCGCAGCCGGAACTGTGGCCGGACATAACCGACGCGGAAAATGACCTGGCGCGCGCGGCGAAGTCGACTGCCGTCGAATTCGCCGCGCGCCGCAGCCCCCGTATACCCAAAGAGGGTATGCAGTCCGTACGTCCCGCTGCCCGGTTCACTCGTGTCGGCCGTGTGCCCGCCGAACACGCGGTTCTGCGCGTGCACCACCTGCACGTCCTGCCACGCATTGCCCGCCGCCTGGTAGCGCATGAGCGTGAGCGGATACGGGTCCCGGAAGGCCCGCGGCCCGAGCGCTGTGCCGTGCGTGCCGCCTACCACGCTCCCCACCATGATTTCCGGGGTCATCTCGTAGAGTGGCCGGCCCGACAGGAGGTCCGTTAGCGGCATGCCCGCGAGCGTCAGCTCCATGCGCTCCGGCTCAGCGCCGTAGCGGGAAATGGCATCCGGCCAGGCGGCGGCCCCGAACGTGTACTCGAATGTGCCCGGCGACTGCGACAGGAAGGCCGATAAATCCGGATTCCAGGCATCTACCGGGAGGCGCCCCATCATGGGTCCGGCGCCTGGATCCCGCACGGCGATCGTGTCTGCGCCAACGCCTCTCTGCCCTTTTTCCTGCGCACGAACCCCGGGGACGGCCGCCCAGCCGAGCATCGACCCGACAAAAAAAGTGGCCAGACAGGCGAGTGCGCCGCGCCCGGTCATTCCGGAAACAGGCCAAAGAGGCGCGACTCAATGCGGTTCACCATTTCCTGCCTGTGTCCCTCGACATTCACGAAATCCAGTTCATCCACATCGATGATGATCTTGTTTCCGAGGTCGTAGCGGTCCACCCAGTCCTCGTAGTGCTTGTTCAGGCGCTGTAGATACTCGATCCGGATGGTCGATTCGAACTCCCGGCCCCGCGACTGGATGTGCTCTACGAGCGTCGGCACGCCCGCGCGCAGGTAGACGAGCAGATCCGGCGGGCGGAGGTAGGAGGCCATGATATCGAAGAGCGCCACGTAATTTTCGTAGTCGCGCGCCGGCATGAACCCCATTTCGTACAGGTTGCGGGCGAAAATCTCGGCATCCTCATAGATGGAGCGGTCCTGCACCACGCTGTGCGCCGCCTGCTCAATACGGCGCTGGTGCTCGAACCGGCTCGAAAGGAAAAACACCTGCAGGTTGAACGACCAGCGCTGCATGTCGTCGTAGAAATCCGACAAATACGGATTGTCGTCGACCCGCTCGTAGAACGCCTCCCACTTGAAATAATCGGACAGAACGCGCGTCAGAGAGCTCTTTCCCGCGCCGATGTTGCCGGCAATGGCGACGTATTTTTTTCCGTACTGGGGCACTGGGTGGCGAAGTCTGAAGAGCGGGTTGATATCGGATGGAAGGTACGGCACGGCGGCGGCCCGGATCAACGCACTTCCGTATCTTCCGGGCTTTCCACAGCGCACCACAGACGACCGGCCGACGCCCGAACGCATGCCTCAACGCCCGAATCCCACCGAGCGCGGATCCTACAATCCCGCCGAAATTGAATCCCGCTGGTACGCCCACTGGGAAGAACACGATCTCTTCCGGACCGACGCCCTGTCGGGTAAGGAGCCCCACGTGATTGTGATGCCGCCGCCCAACGTGACCGGCCGCCTGCACATGGGCCACGCCCTCCAGGATACCGTGCAGGACGCCCTCACGCGCATTCGCCGCATGCAGGGCATGGAGGCGCTCTGGGTGCCCGGTATGGACCACGCCGGCATTGCCACGCAGAACGTGGTCGAAAAGGCGCTCAAGAAGGAAGAGGGCAAAACCCGCCACGACCTGGGCCGGGAAGCGTTTCTGAAAAAAGTATGGGACTGGGTCGATGAGTACGGCGGCATTATCCTGGACCAGAAGCGCCGTCTGGGCGATTCGTGCGACTGGTCCAAGGAGCGCTTCACGATGGATGCCGGCTTCTCGCGCGCCGTACAGGACGTTTTCGTGCGCCTCTATAACGAGGGCCTGATTTACCGCGGCGAGTACCTCATAAACTGGTGCCCGGTCGACATGACCGCGCTCAGCGACGAGGAAGTCGACAACGTGGAGCGCAACGGGCATCTCTGGTACGTCCGGTATGATCTGGTCGATGCGCCGGGCAGCATCACGGTGGCCACGACGCGCCCGGAGACCATGCTCGGCGACACGGCTATCGCGGTACACCCCGAAGACGACCGATACGCGGATCTCGTGGGCCAGCACGTCCGGTTGCCGCTTACGGATCGCACCATTCCCATCATTGCCGACGACTACGTGAAGAGCGATTTCGGGGCAGGTGCGCTAAAAATTACGCCGGGGCACGACAAGAACGACTTCGAGATCGGGCAGCGACACGGGCTGGATGTGATCGGGGTGATTGGCCCCGATGGCCACATGAACGAGCTCGCCGGGGCGTACGAGGGGCTGGACCGGTTCGAGGCGCGCGACCGCATGGTCGAAGACCTGGAGGCGGCCGGCGTGCTCGTGAAGGTGGAAGCGTACCGCGCCACCGTTCCGGTGTCGAGCCGCTCGAAAGCCATTATTGAACCGCTCATTTCGCGGCAGTGGTTCGTGCGCATGGAGCCGCTCGCCAAGCCGGCGCTCGAAGCTGTGCGCGACGGCCGCATCCGCTTTCATCCGAAGCGCTGGGAGAACGAATATTTCCGCTGGCTCGAGAACATCCGGGACTGGACCATTTCGCGGCAGCTCTGGTGGGGCCACCGCATTCCGGTCTGGTATTATGTGGATGAAAACGGCGATGCCGACGAGTCGCGCCCGTTTGTGGTATCGATAGATGAGCCGGAGCCCGGCATGGTGCAGGACCAGGACGTACTCGACACCTGGTTTTCGTCGTGGCTCTGGCCGTTTGCCACGCTCGGCTGGCCGGAGGAGACGGATGACCTCGCCAAATTCCATCCGGGTTCGGTGCTTGTCTCCGGGTACGACATTCTGTTCTTCTGGATTGCCCGCATGATCATGGCGGGCCTGCACTTCACGGGAGAAGTGCCGTTCCGTGACATCTTCATCACCGGTATGATCAAGGACAAGCAGGGCCGGTGGATGTCGAAGAGCCTGGGCAACGGGATCGATCCGCTCGACATGATTGAAAAATACGGGGCCGATGCCGTGCGCTTCAGCCTTACCGTGCTCTGCGCGCAGGGACAGGATATCAAATTGGATCCCACGAAGTTCGAGATGGGGCGCAATTTCGCCACCAAGATCTGGAACGCCTTCAACGTGTTCGGCCAGTTCATGAAGCCGGACACCTCCTACGTGCGCCGCCGCTCGTTTGCCGAACTCGACCTCGTGGAGCGCTGGATGCTCACGCGGCTTGCCGAGACCATTGAGGGCATTGGCGAGGACCTGGAACGCTACCGGCTCAACGAAGCGGCCATGCGCATTTATACCCTTTTCTGGGGCGATTATTGCGACTGGTACCTCGAGCTCATCAAGCCAGCCTATGGTGAGACCATGGAGGAGGACCGGATTGCTCTCGCACTGGAGCTGTATGAAACCATGCTGCAGCTCCTGCACCCGTTCATGCCGTTCATCACGGAGGAGCTCTGGGTGCACGTGCGCCCGCGCGAGGAGGGCGATGTGTGCATGACGAGCGCGTGGCCATCGGCAAACGCGGACGAGCGCGACGCGGCCGATTCCGCCCGGTTCCAGGCTATGCAGGAGCTGATTTCGGGCATCCGCAACATCCGCGCGCAGTACAACGTGCCGCCGTCGCAGGAAATCTTGGCCACGTTGTCGGTCGAAAAGGACATGGTAGATGCCATTTCGGAACACCGGGTGTACTTCAGCCGCCTGGCGCGCGTCAGCGACCTCGAGGTCGGTGTGGGGCTTGAGCGCCCGAAGGCGGCGGCATCCGTCGTGGCGGGTCGCAACGAGGTCTATGTACCGCTTGCCGGCATGATTGACCTCGATGTGGAGCGCGAGCGCCTCGAGAAGGAAATGGCCCAGAAGCAGGGCTTCCTCACCGGAATTGAGCGTAAGCTCGCCAACGAACAGTTCGTATCGCGCGCCCCGGAAGACGTCGTGGCCCGCGAGCGCTCGAAGGCCGACGATGCCCGCGCCGAACTTGTTCGCCTGAAGGCGTCGCTGGCGGAGCTGGAATGAGTCCCGACAAGCAGATGGAAGGCATGAAAAATTCAATGTTGTCAATCGTGCTCTCGTGCGCCATTTTGGTCGCAGCTTGTTCGTCCGATGTACCGGAATCCAAGCATGCGTCAGATGTGGGTCAACTGCCAGCAAGTCTTCGCGCGGCACTTATTCCCTTGGCAGATTCGACTTTTTTAGAGGAGAATCCAATGCTCGAACGCATTCTCCATCCGGTTGGAAGATTGCAAATACCAGATGAGGCGGCGGGAAGTATTCGCTCTGTTGACGTCTACTCAGACGGGTCTGCTCTACTTGTAGACTACCGAAGGGATGTTTTCATTATTGATTCGGGCGGCGGGTTCAAACGAAAGCTTTCGTTTGATAAATGCGATCCGGGCTACAGCTGGGACCTGATCCGCGCGCAATTCTTCCCGGATGGCAGAATTCTGGTTGTGAGCAATACGCGGCCGGCTGCAATGATTTTTGATGGTACGGGTGAGTGTATCCAGACACTGGATCTCGGGACTATGCTACCGATTGATGCCATTCCCATATCAAATGACCACGTTGCTGTAATGTTTGGGACACCAGATGCCATTCTGACGAGTATGGTGAGTCTGTCCGGCGAGTCGACCATCCTTGGTTCATATTCTGAGCAGATTGATTTTCTGTTTCGGGCCAGGCCATCATCAAGTTTAGTCGCCATCGATGAAAGTACCGTAATGTGGATTGTATACACAAGGCATGGTACGTATACCTCCGAACCCAGCAGAGGCGAGCCGTTGTTTGTTGATCTGGGCCATTCAGAGTATAAACTGTACGACAAGCCAGATTTCAATTCGGGTTCCAGATCTATTCAAGATGCTATCTTCAGTATTACGTCCTCGAATACATTTCTGTCACGCATATTCAGATTGGATAGTAATCGAATCGTAGTTTTTTTTCAACACGGATTCGAGTCATTCAGCGAGTCTGACAGGTCAATGTCTCTGGACGTAATAGACGAGAATGGTATCAGGTTGAACTCCTCGCCTGTTTATTATCGAGGATATCGATCGGGCTTCGTAGGCGCGTACGGGGGGCACGTGATCAGAATTGGACATGAGGGGGACGCGTCGAACCTCGAGTTCTATACTGTTTCCAATTGGTGAAACAGTCACTTGCAGTTTACTCAGTATATTGAGTGTTATTACTCAACACACTGAGTTAATGGTTATGAACGACGAATTTGTTCGGGAACAGCCCCGCGTGCTCCAAAATCTACTGGAGGAACCAGCGCCTTCCTTTCTGCTTTCGACGGTGTCCAGGTGCTGCTCGTTGGGGGGATCGGTATGCCCCTTGCAGAGTTTTTGATGACACCACCCGTCCATACCATCGAAATGCTCTCAGGGAGCAGACCAGCATGAAAATATTCTTTTTCTTTGGTCTGGCGCTCCTCGTCCACGCCGCTCCCGCCGAGTCCCAACACGATTCACGGCTGTTTTTCGGGCCCACTGCGCGTTCTGTGGCGCCGGGATCCGTGTATATCACATGGCAGGAATTCATTCTGGTTTCGGGCGCGGTCGGAGTGAATTCCGGTGTTACCTTGCTTGGTGGGCTGACTATTGTACCGGGTACGTCGGCCCAATTCATCTACGCCGCACCAAAAATGACCGTCATGCAGCACGAAAAGACCGCGGTGGCTGTGGGCGCGTTTGTGGGCGCCATCAGTTCTGAACTGGAACCGGGAGGTTTAGTGTATGGTGTGGTTACGCGAGGGACAGCCGATGCCGGCGCAACGTTGGGACTCGGGTTCGCTTTTGGAGACGGCGAGGCCTACTCCAGGCCGGCCATCATGGCTGGGTTTGAACGGCGACTGACGGATAGAACCCATATCCTGTCCGAGAATTACGTTATTCCTGGTGCCGGAGCTCTCTTCCTGCTCGGCGTCCGGATATTTGACGCCCGAATGACGTTCGATTTGGCCGGTGTAACGACCGACAAAGTAATCACGAAAACAAAAGGTTTGCTGCTTTTCCCATGGGTGGCGCTGACCTGGTCGCTCCGGTGAACATCCTTGGCATATCCTGCTGGTACCACGATGCAGCCGCATGTCTGCTGCAGGACGGCCAGATTGTGGCCGCGGCGCAGGAGGAGCGCTTCACGCGGCAGAAGCACGATGCGGCTTTTCCGGCGCATGCCACCAGCTACTGCCTGGACGCGGCGGGCCTGACGGCGGGCGAACTTGACGCCGTCGCCTTCTATGACAAGCCCTTCCTGAAATTTGAGCGGCTGCTTGAAACGTACGTTTCGTACGCTCCCCGCGGCTTCCCGTCGTTTTTGAAGGCCATGCCGCTCTGGATGAAGCAGAAGCTCTGGATTCCGGACCTCATCCGGCGGGAGCTCGGCTACGAGGGTCCGATTTTCTACCCGGAGCACCACGAAAGTCACGCGGCCAGCGCCTTTTTCCCGTCTCCGTTCGACGAGGCGGCATTTCTGACCATTGACGGGGTCGGCGAGTGGGCCACGACGTCATGGGGCACGGCGCGGCGCCCGGGCTCGGCAGAGCTTCAGATCCTCGCCGAACAGCACTTTCCGCATTCTCTTGGACTGCTCTACAGCGCCTTCACGTATTTCTGCGGGTTCAAGGTCAACTCGGGCGAATACAAGCTGATGGGCCTTGCGCCCTACGGCGAGCCCCGGTACGTGGACCGTATCCGCGAGCATCTGATAGACGTGAAGCCCGACGGCTCGTTTCGACTTCACATGGATGCCTTCACGTTCGCGCACGGTCTGACCATGACCGGGCGCCGGTTCGAGGAGTTGTTCGATGGCCCGCGCCGCGCCGCCGAGGCGCCGCTCACGCAGCGGGAGAAAGACCTGGCGCGCTCCGTGCAGGAGGTCACCGAAGACGTCGTCCTCGCCATGGCGCGGCACGTACACCAGGAAACGGGCCTCGAAAATCTGTGTATGGCGGGCGGCGTGGCACTCAACTGCGTGGCCAACGGGCGCCTCGAGCGAGAGGGGCCGTTCAAACGCATCTGGATCCAGCCCGCGGCGGGCGATGCCGGAGGGGCCCTCGGCGCAGCGTATGCCGCGTGGCACCTGGCACTGGGTGGCCAGACTGCATCAACAGAGACCCGGGAACGTGCCAGTGACCTCATGCAGGGTGCCCGGCTGGGCCCCTCGTACACAGCGCTGGACATCCGGCGGGCGCTTCATGAGGCCGGAATTCCTGGGGAAGCCGTGAGCGACGCATCTACCGAACAAATCCTGGCCCGGACGGCTACGCTGCTCGCCGAGGGGAACGTGGTCGGATGGTTTCAGGGCCGCATGGAATTTGGTCCGCGTGCCCTTGGCGGCCGCTCCATTCTGGCCGATCCGCGCGGCGACGAGGTGCAGCGCACGGTAAACCTGAAAATCAAGTTCCGCGAAAGCTTTCGCCCCTTCGCCCCGAGCGTGCTGGCCGAGCGGGCGGACGACTACTTTGATCTTCGAGGCGCCGAAAGCCCCTATATGCTGCTCGTGGCTCCCGTCCGGCATCCGGACCCGGACGCGCGCGGAAACAATCGGATTCCAGCCGTCACCCATGTCGACGGCTCGGCGCGCATACAGACCGTATCGAAAAGCGTAGACCCCGTTTTTCACGGCCTGCTCAGCGCATTCGAGCGCGAAACAGGCTGCCCGGTTCTTGTTAACACGAGTTTCAATGTCCGCGGAGAACCCATTGTCATGGCGCCGGGAGACGCTATTGGCTGCTTCCTCACTACGCACATGGACGTGCTCGTCATGGAGAACATTCTGGTCGAGAAGCGGCTCATTCCGGGAGCCGAAAAAGACATCAAAACCGCCGAGGCCATTGCCGCGAAGTATGGACTCGATTGATGCGACGCACCGTGCCCGTCTGCCAGCGGCGCCCATGATTGCGGTGCTGGCCATGTCGTGCCTTGCTCTCCTGGCCCTGTCCGTCGCCGGATGCACCTCATCCGGGTCCGAGGGGCCGCGCGTGGCGGTACACGACGTGACCTACCGCGAGCTTCCGGGCGGCGCCCGAATTCTGACGGGCCGGGTGGAAAACCTTTCGGACCGGCATATTCCCATCCTGCAGGTGCAGGTATCGCTCTTTGACGAGCGCAATTTCCTGAGCGGGCAGATCGGCATCCTAATTCATGACATTCCGGCCGATTCCTCGCGCGCCTTCCGCGAACCCATTCGCAATAAGGCCGACATCCGGAGCGCGCGCGTGCGCTCTGTCCTGGTGCCGTGACGATGTCGTATTTTTCCCGGGCGCATCGCAAAGAAGCGGAAATCAAACGTTAACCCTGTTGTGGAAGCACGTCTTCACATACCGCCCGAACAGCGCATGGAGGAATCGTATCGGATTCCGATTGTCGCGACACTCGTGTTCATTTTGACCATGGCGGCCGTTTTTTACCTCGCGAGGCAGGTTTCCGGGTACTATCAGCCGGTGTTTGACGGCGACAGCGTGGCATTCGAAGAGCGCGCGTGATATGTTTGGGGTGAACCGGACCCCCAAGCACCATGATTACGCGAAGAAACTTCCTTGGCCGTACAGGCCGCGTCGCGAGCGCTGGCATGGCCGTCGCATCGCTCCATCCCCTGCAATTTCCCGAACTGCTCGATCGGCTCTCCACCTGGGGCGGTACGCCCCGCGAAATTGCGCGTGACGAGTCGTTCTGGCGCGAGGTGCAGCAGGCGTTCACCGTCGACCGCTCGCTGGTGAATTTGAACAACGGGGGCGTAAGCCCGGCGCCAGCCGCCGTGCAGGACGCCATGAAGCGGCACCTGGACTATTCGAACGAGGCGCCGGTCTACACCATGTGGCGGATCCTTCAGCCACAGAAGGAGGGTGTGCGCCAGCGCCTGGCGCGGCAATTCGGCACCGACAGCGAGGAAATTGCCATCGTGCGTAATGCCTCTGAAGGGCTGCAGATCTGCCAGCTCGGCATTGATCTCAATCCCGGCGATGAAGTGCTCACGACGACGCACGACTACGGCCGCATGATTACGACATTCAAGCAGCGCGAGCGGCGCAATGGTGTGGTACTCAAGCAGTTCCCCCTGCCCATTCCGGCCGAAGATGACGACGAGGTGGTGCGCCTCTTCGAAGAGAACATCACGCCGCGTACGAAGGTCATCCTGATGTGCCACATTGTGAACATCACGGGGCAGATCCTGCCCGTCAAGCGCGTCGTGCGCATGGCGCGCGAGCGGGGCATTCCGGTCATTGTAGACGGCGCGCACTCGTTCGCCCACTGGGAATTCACGCATGCCGATCTGGATTGCGACTATTACGCCACGAGTCTCCACAAGTGGCTCTTTGCGCCGCACGGCACGGGCATGCTCTACGTGCGCAAAAACAAGATCAAGGACCTCTGGCCCATGATGGCGGCGCCCGAGGGCATGGACGAAGACATCCGCAAGTTCGAGGAAATAGGTACGCATCCGCTGGCCAATTTCATTGCCATCAGCGATGCACTCACGTTTCACCAGGGCATTGGTCCGAAGCGGAAGGAGGAGCGGCTCAGGTACCTGAAGGACACATGGGCCGAGCGCCTGCTGGAGCATGACCGCGTCCGGCTGCACACTTCGCTTCAGCCGGCATATTCGTGCTGCATTGGCACGGTCGAGATCGTGGGAATCGATACGTCGGCCGTGGGGCGCTACCTGTGGGGTGAGCACCGGATCATTGCCACGCCCATCAAGCACGCCGAGTTCGAAGGTCTGCGCGTGACGGCAAACGTCTACACCACGATGGAGGAGATTGACCGGTTTGTGGACGCGATGCTCCACATTGCCAACAACGGAATGCCAGCCAAATACGCGTGACGAGTTTCCGGGTCGATGCGTCCGTGCGGGACGTGATTGTGCGGGACGTGATTGTAATCGGCGGTGGACTGGTGGGCCTGGCAACGGCCCGCGCGCTGATGTCCGTGAGCGGCATAGGCCGGATCACGGTCTTGGAAAAGGAATCTCTCGTGGGCACGCACCAATCCGGGCGCAACAGCGGCGTCCTGCACAGCGGTATTTATTACACCCCCGGATCGCTGAAGGCGGAGCTCTGCCGGGAGGGGCGCGCCGAGATGGCAGCTTTCGCCACGGCGCACGGCATAGCGCACGAGTCGTGCGGCAAGGTGATTGTGGCGACCACATTGGCCGAATGCGACCGCCTGCACGGTATTGCTGCGCGGGGCCGTGAAAACGGGGTACGTGCGGAGCTCATTGGTCCGCGCGGGCTTCGCGACCTGGAGCCGGAGGCGGCTGGATTGGAGGCTATTCACGTGCCGGATGCGGGCATTATTGACTATCCGGCGGTATGCCGCGCGCTGGCGGGGGTCATTATGGGCGCCGGTCACCAGGTGGTGACCGGCGCCCGCGTCACACATATTGACCGTGAGGGCAGCGATACGGTGGTTGCGGCGGAGGTTTCAGCGGGCGGAAGAGCGCGGGAAATTACCACATTCAGGGCGCCGCTGCTCGTTTCGTGCGCGGGCCTTCACGCCGATCGGTTGGCTCGGCTCGCCGGGCTCGACCCTGGAATGCAGATCGTGCCCTTCCGGGGCATATACTACGAACTTACGGCCGAGGCCCGGTCGCGCTGCCGCAACCTGATCTACCCGGTACCCGATCCCGCCTATCCTTTTCTGGGCGTTCATTTCACGCGCATGACGGACGGCCGCGTCGAGGTGGGGCCGAACGCAGTACTGGCGACTGCCCGTGAGGGATATGACCTCGGCACGTGGAGCGCCAGCGATATCGCTGAAGCCATCCGTTGGCCAGGTTTTCGCGCGCTGAGCCGGCGTCACTGGCGAAAAGGAGCCTACGAAATTGGCCTTACGCTCTCCAAGCGCCGCTACGTGCAGGCTGTTCGCAAACTCGTGCCGGACATTGGCACGCAGGATCTTGTACCGAGTCGTTCGGGTATTCGGGCGCAGGCACTCGATGCCGCGGGCAATATGGTCGATGATTTCGTGCTGCTGGAAACCGATGGGCAGGTCCACGTTTGTAACGCACCCTCGCCCGCGGCAACTGCATCTCTGGCCATTGGCCGCCATATTGCAAAGCACGTGAAAGCGCGGATGTGAGGCGCCTTGAGCCCATACCGGACAACAAACAAAGACAAACCCATGGCCTGGATTGAAACCATACACGAAACCGACGCCGACGGCGAACTGAAGGAGATCTATGACGAGATCATGGGCGCGCGCGGCAAGATGTCGAACATCATGCGCGTGCACAGCCTGAATCCGGAGGCCATGAAGCGGCACATGGATTTCTACCTGACCATCATGTTTGGCCGCTCGGGATTGCGCCGCGCGGAGCGGGAGCTCATAGGCACCGTGGTATCGGTGGCCAACGAGTGCCCGTACTGCAAGCACCACCACGCAGAAGCGCTGAATTTCTACTGGAAGGACGACGACCGCATTGCCCGCCTGCTGGACGACTACAGGGCGGCCAACCTGTCTCCCCGTGAACTCGCCCTGGCCCGGTTTTCCGACGATTTGACCCGCCGTCCCGGTACGGCGAGCGCAGAAAAGACGGCCTCGCTCCGCGAGCACGGCTTCTCGGACAAGGATATTCTCGATGCCACGCTCATCATCGGGTACTTCAATTTCGTGAACCGTGTTGCTCTCGGGCTCGGCATTGAATTCAGCCCGGAGGAAATGCAGGGGTTCAACTACTGAGGTTCAACAACGGAAAAAGGGGCGGGGCGCCACCGGCGCCCCGCCCCTCTTTTCTACGTCAAAATCAGAATCAATTCAGGAGATCTCGGATCAGTCGACCGATCCCTTCGCATCCATACTCATGGGACCCGCGCCGAAATAGGCGATGAGAAGGGCCGCTCCGCCGAGTGCCATGTCTTTCATCATCATCATCAAGGCAATCTGGTCAGCGCCGGCATTGGGAGCCCATACCAGAAGCGACGTGGGAATGAGGAACGCGGCCAGAATGAGGCCACCCATCTTGGCCTTGAAGCCGGCCAGCACACTCAGCCCGCCGACAAGCAGCATGGCGCCCGTCAGATAGACGAAGAATGTGGGGGCAGGGAGAAAGGCCGGCACCATGCCGACCATGTTGCCTGTGTCGCCGAAATGGCCAAAACCGGTCATGATGAAGATGGCCGCGAACAGAATACGGCCTATTAGGGGTGCGTACTGCATGTGAGTGACTCCTCTGTTTGTTGGTGGGAAGTGTGGCTATTGATACGATATTCAAAGCAAAAGCACAAGCGTTTTCCTGTCGTAACAGATAGGTGTCTTGTGCGCTCCTATGGGTACACCGTTCATGCACTACGTTACATTCATGACTGAAATCAAGCAGATCGTCCTTATTCGCATGGCATCGGCCATCTTCTTTGCTCTCCTGTTTTTCGGCGCCGGACTTCCCGGCACCGGCTTGCTTGTACAGGAGGCCGAGGCCCAGTCCGTGGAGCGTTTCAAGCAATTTGGCTGGGAGACCGATTTTTCCAAATCGAACGTGGACCTGACGTCCATCGAGGTTAATCTCCCGCGCGATGGCATTCGCTCCATTGACAACCCAAAGTTCGTTTCTCAAGCCGATGCCGCCCGGTGGCTCGGCGACCGCGAGCCCGTACTCTCGCTCGAAATCAATGGCGAGGCGCGCGCCTATCCGCTTCAGATTCTGACCTGGCACGAGATTGTCAACGATAACTTCGGCGACACGCCGGTGGCCGTCACGTTCTGTCCGCTCTGCTACAGCGCTATCGCGTTCGACCGGCGCATAGACGGCAAGGTCCACGAAATTGGCGTCAGCGGCATGCTGCGCCATTCGGACATGGTCATGTACGACCGTACGACGCAGTCGCTCTTCCAGCAGATCACGGGCGAGGCCATTGCGGGCGAGTACACCGGTAAGGTGCTGGAGAAATATCCCGCTCAGATCATTTCGTTTGAACAGTTCCGCGAGGCCCATCCCGGCGGTTCCGTGCTGTCGAAAGACACGGGAATGGACCGGCAGTACGGGCGCAATCCCTACCCCGGCTACGATGACATTGACGAGCGTCCGTGGCTCTTCGACGGGCGCCAGGACGGCCGCCTGCCCCCCATGGAGAAAGTGATCGGCCTTACGCTCAGTGGCGGCGAGGTGAAAGCGTACCCCCATTCGTTGACACGGAAGAAAAACGTCATCCACGATATGGTCGGGGATACGCCTGTTGTCGTCTTTCATACGAAAAAGGGTGCCGCATCGGCCCTTGATAAGGGGCGTATTGCAGGTTCGAAGGACATCGGATCGACTGGCGTATTCAGTCCCGCAGTGGACGGGGAGGCGCTCGAATTCACGTTCGACAACGGGCAGTTCAAAGACGCCAGGACCGCCTCGACCTGGAACATTGCTGGCATGGCTGTTGACGGGCCGCTCAAGGGAACCCAGCTCGAGAGGCTCACGCACGCCGACGTATTTTCGTTCGCGTGGTTTGTACTTTACCCGGACACGGAACTGTACAACGACTGACGGGGCACCCACACACCCTTGACACACAAGAAACAGGTCGGTCTCGCGCCGGGAACGCTCGTCTACACCGGGCCCGAGCGGCATCATGATATCTCGCTGACGCTTATTGACTACCGCGGCGAGCACTTTGACGAGCGCACCATTGCGCCAGACGACGCTTCGGCAGCGCTGCTTGCAGGCGAAGCCACGTCTTGGCTCGACATATCGGGCATCCACGACGTCGCCCTGGTAGATACGCTCGGCGGTCATCTTGACCTGCACAAGCTTGTTCTGGAAGACATCGTGCACCCGTCGCAGCGGCCCAAGCTGGATGTTTATGACGACGCATCGCTCTATATCGTGGTTCGGATGCTGTCGGTGGAAAGCGGGGCCGGATCAGGCCGGAATGCCGCCGACCTGCGCATCGCCTCCGAACAGATTTCGCTCATTCTGACACGAACGGGCGTTATCAGCTTCCAGGAACTGCCGGGCGATGTGTTCGAGCCCGTCCGAAACCGGCTCCGAGCAGGGAAGGGAATCATTCGGAATGAGGGGTCTGACTATCTGGCTTATGCACTGCTCGATACGGTCGTCGACCACTATTTTCACGTCATAGAGTACGTCGGGGATCGAATAGATGCCTTGGAGGCCGACGTGCTGGCCCGGCCCACGACCGAGACGCTGGCGCGTATCAACCGCTACAAGCGTGAGGTCCTCGGCCTGCGCAAGTCCGTGTGGCCACTACGCGAAGTACTGAGCGGCCTGGATCGTACGGACTCTGGGCTCATATCGGAAAGAACAAAAACGTATTTGCGAGATGTTTACGACCACACCATCCAGGTCGTAGACATGCTCGAGACCTATCGTGACCTGCTGGCGGGACTGACCGACCTGTACATGTCAACGGTCAGCCTCAAAATGAATGAGGTCATGCAGGTACTCACCATTGTGGGCAGTATTTTCATTCCGCTCACGTTCGTGGCGGGCATTTACGGAATGAATTTTGATTTCATGCCCGAACTGCACTGGAAATACGGATATTTTATGGCTTGGGGCCTCATGGCGACCATTACCGCTGGCCTATTCTTCTTCTTTAGACGGAAAAAATGGATTTGACGCGTGCTCAGGATACCAGCGGTAGTTCCGGCTCCGGTGCGGAACAGGTGTTACAGGCCGACACGCTGTCTGGTGCCACAGACGCGCTGCTGTCCAACCCGTTCGATGCCGCCTTTCAGGAGCAATTTCTGAATGTTGACCTGTGGCTTGGTGCGGTACAGGGTGCGCTGCGCATTGTAATTGTCCTGTTTCTGGCCTGGTTTCTGATCCGGATAGTCAGCCGGGCTGCGGAGCGTTGGACGAAGAGCTTCGATGATCTGCCGCTCATTCATCCCCGACGCCAGAGGGCGTCGCTGATCAAGAGCCTCCTGCTCTCCTCGGCTCGCTATGTGATCTGGCCGCTGGCGTTTATCACCGTGCTCGGGCAACTCAACATTGATGTAGCGGCGCTCGTGGCAACGGCAGGTATTGCCGGCATTGCCATCGGTTTTGGCGCGCAATCACTGGTAAAGGATGTGATTTCGGGTGTGCTGCTGCTCTTCGACGACAGCCTTCACGTGGGAGACCTTATCCGGATTGGACAGGAGGAAGGCATTGTCGAGTATATCGGGGTGCGCCTTATCAAAATTCGGCGCTTCAACGGCGAAATGCTTATGATTCCGGCTGGAGAGCTTCGCACGTTTGGAAATCGCTCCATTGACTTTGCACGTGCCATTGTAAACGTGGGGCTGTCCTACGGCGATGACCATGAGCGCCCCATGGCCGTCATAGAGCGCGTCGCCACGGCCTGGGCCGACGACCACCGCGACATCCTCAAGGAGGAGAATCCGCGGGTTCAGGGCATTACGGATTTTGCCGACAGCTCTGTTAACGCGCGGGTCACCGTGATGGTGGTGCCCGGCGAGCAGTGGGAGGCCGAGCGCCAGCTTCGCCGCGCCATCAAAACGGCTTTCGACGAGGAGGGCATTGAAATCCCCTTCCCACAGCGGACGCTTCACATCAAAAATCCTGACGCCGTGTCAGGGCCGGCCTGAGCCGATTATTGATTATATTCGGCTCAAGTGGGTCTGAATTCAGCGAGAAGCACGGCTATGTCATACATCTGGCAGCATAAGGATTGGCCGAAGTTCTCGTGGGATACACAAGCACTGGAGCGGAAAGCCTACTCCTACGGGATGGAGGCTGGGAGACTCGCCGGGGAGGTCAGTCATCTGCCGGAGGGCGATAAAATGGACGCCGTCATTGATCTCATGGTCTCCGAAGCCGTCACAACCTCGGAGATTGAGGGGGAGCAATACGACCGGGAAGATGTCCGCTCGTCGATCCGCAACCAGTTGGGGCTGAACGTTACGCCTGGGCCCGTGCGCGATCCTCATGCGAATGGGGTGGCAGCGCTGATGATATCGGTTCGCGACAGTATTTCGGAGGATTTGACTGCTGAGCGGCTGTGGGAATGGCAAAACATGATCATCGTAGATCGTTACGACCGGGCGCGGTTACACGTCGGTCGGTGGCGTGAAAACCCGGAGCCCATGCAGATTGTATCCGGCTCATTTGGCCGTGAAAAGGTCCATTACGAAGCGCCACCGTCTGCGCGCGTACCCGGGGAGATGGATCGTTTCATAGCGTGGTTCAACAGTGGCCGGAAGCTGCCGGGCGTCATTCGGGCGGGATTGGCGCATTTGTGGTTTGAATGTATTCATCCCTTTTCGGACGGCAATGGCCGAGTTGGCCGGGCCATCGCGGAAAAGGCTCTGTCACAGGAGCTGAAGGCGCCCGCAATTCTGAGTCTGTCCACGGCTATCGAAAGACAGAGAAGCGGATATTACGATGCCCTTTCTCGAGCCAGTCGTGGTGGTATGGACGTCACGGAGTGGCTGGCCTGGTTCACCGATCTTGTGCTGGAGGCCCAGGCAGAGGCCAGGCAACGGATTGACTTCACGCTCGCAAAAATCCGTCTCTGGGACAGGCATGAAAAGCTGATGAACGAACGTCAGGCGAAAGCCATTCATCGGATGCTGCGCGATGGCCCGGAAGGGTTCAGGGGCGGTATGAACGCGCGGAAATACATGACGATCACAGGTTGCTCAAAAGCCACGGCGACACGTGATCTGTCACAATTGTTAAAGATGGATGTACTCCAAAAGCTGGATGGTGGAGGGCGCAGTACGCGCTATGATGTTGTTTTGCCCCGATGATGTCAGCGCAGAAGCGTGACGCGCCCGCCTGCATCGTCGTAATCCACGTGAATACGTACGGACCACATTCAGCACGACATACGCATCCATAAAATTCGCGAGACTCATGTTTCGCCAGCTGTGCGGTACGTCCGTGTAACGGGCGCCACCATTGGCAGCCTCTTCAAGTTGCTTGTAGTCGAGGTTGTCAAACCGCACGACGGCGTACACTTCGTCTTCCTCGAGATCAAAAAAGCTGACCGCTTCGCCGTAACTGGGAGCAAACGCCATGCGCCAACTCGACGATTGCCATTCGCCCTCCAGCGTGTATCGGTGCAACACGCCCGGCTCCTCCATACCGGGCCGGTATCCATGGACGAGCAGATTTTGGGCCGATGCGCACATCCCGTTCACGCGAAACGGAGTCTCGATCAGGCCAACTTCAACGAGACGCTCATCGTCCTGTAGCTCAAACATTTTGATAATGCTGAGGGCCGAGTCAAACACATAGAGGCGTTTCAGGCCCTCGGACCAGGCCAGCCGTTCGGGCTTCAGGAGTTCTCCAGACCCCTGACCTTGTGCATTGTGGACAAGTACGGGGATTTCATTTCTGAAAGCGGATATTTCGCCGGTCAGCCCGTTGAGAACGAACGTCAGGTCTGATACCGTGAGAGCGATGTCGGCGACGCTGTCGAACACTGGTTCACCGCGCAGTGACACTTCGTCCACGCCGGACAGCGGAATTGGCGACTCTGTTTCGTTATCGAACGAAATAGTCGCTGTCGACGTCGCTGATCCTGCGAAATACGTCGCCGAAATAATAGCAGGGGGCTCATTTGTGCAACCGGTCCCCAAATGAAGCCATGCTAAGACGACGACAGAGAGGGAGCATCTCATGCCCCACCACAATAGACCAATGTACACAGTCTCGCGAGTCAATCTGAACTTTCATGAATCGTTGGGACAACATTGACAAGGGATAAGGAAGTCGCGGAGGGGGGGGCAAGTAGGGGACGGATTTTTACCCTATCCCCAGAGCGGTACCTCAAAAATCCTGGGCCAGGAACCGGCGGCGGGCGGCCAGAATGGGAAGCACCATCCAGATGAGGAGCGCGGCGGCGGCAATGACGTAGCCGGTGACCGACGTGAAGAAGCGGGTGAAGACCGCGCCCGTGTAGCCCATCATGGCGGCGGCATCGAATACCTGCAGCAGGATGAGGCGGGACAGGTCGACCGGGTTGAAGAGCATGACGCCGAGGAGCGCCTTTTCAATAGGCCAGTGGCCAAACGTGGTGACGAGAACGAGCACCGCGCCGTCAAAAAGTACGGCGTAGGTCAGCCAGAGGCCGAGGGCCATGCCAATACCTCGGACGCGATCCGTTTGCCCTGTCGACACCATGAACGCGGCAGCCACGCTCGTGATGGTGAGCGCCGACCCGAGCCCGATGAGCGTCGCCATGCGCACGCCCTGGTCCCATGTCACCCCTCCGTGCCAGGCAAACGGCAGGAAGACACCGAGCCCGAAGCTGGCCACGAGGGGCAGCGCCACGCCCGCGAGCAGGCTCCCAAAGAGCACGCTCCGGTGCACGGGCTGCGTGAGGAGCAGTTCGGTGAACTCGCGCCCATTGTACTGGTGGATGGTCCCGAATACGAGTCCCACGAGCGGTACGAGCAGGAGTACGACGTTGATGAGGCTCAGCAGCGTCTTGTCTGACGCGCCCGATGCCAGGAGCAGCCCCTCGGTCATGAGCAGGTAGAGCACAAAATGGGCCACGAGCCAGCGGCTGCGCAGCGCATTCTTGATGTGGAAGCGGACAAGGGTCGACATCATGCAGCGTCACCTTCGAGCAGCGTGGCTATAGCGCGTTCAAGCCGCTCCCTGCCCGTCTGTTTGCGGAGTTCATTCATGGTTCCATCAAAGCGGATGCGGCCGTCGAGCAGGAAGACCACGCGGTCGGCGAGCTCTTCGAGGTCGGCCATCACGTGCGACGTCAGGAGCGTCGTTGCCCCACGCTCGCGTTCGGCCACGATGTGGTCCTTGAGGGCCGACCCGGCCACCGGGTCGAGCCCGGCCGTGGGTTCGTCCAGCACGTAGACTGGCGGCGCGAACATGGAGGCGAGCACGGCGCTCACTTTCTGGCGCGTGCCGCCCGAGAGCGTGCGGAACGGCTTTTCGAGGTCGGCGCCGAGGCCAAGCGTGCGAACCAGCGACAAATCGGGAGCGCGGTCCTCGCCGCGCAGTTCTTCGACGAGCCGGATCATGTCGCGCCCGGTCATGCCGCCAGGAAACTCGGCGTGCTGCGGCATGTAGCCGACAAGGCGCCGGGCCGAGGCGTCGAGCTGTGCATTCAGACCCCCAATGAGAAGGCGGCCCCGGTCTGGGCGCACGAGTCCGAGCAGGCACTTGATGAGCGTAGATTTGCCGGCTCCATTCGGCCCCACAATAGCGGTCGTTTCGCCGCGCTGGAACTGAAGGTCTATACCTGCCAGCACCTGGTTGTCCCCGAAGGACTTACGCACATTTTCGATGCGTACGGGCACGTGTTCCTCGGACATCAGCTGCATCATAGGGGTGGCCTCATGCGGGGCTGGGGATCGGTCAGGTCGGTGGGCGTCAAGACTGGCAGCATGCGCTCAGCCACGTTCAGCAGGTCGACGAGCAGGCTACGGTGCAGGTACATGACCGGTTCGTGGCGCTCCACGAGCACGGAAAACAGCGTCACGGGACGGTGCGCGACATCGCCGCGCCCATCCTTGTCGAGGTCGTAGCCCTTGTAGGTATCCCAGAAATTGCCCTCGAAGTAGCTGTCGAGGGTGCGGCTGTTGGTCGATACATCGAACGTGTTTCCCCGGAACGTATTGTTCGAGAACACATTGCCGACAGCACTCGCCATGAGCTTGATGCCCCAGCCGTTCTCGGCGAACGTATTTCCATCGAACACCATGTGGTCGGTCGACTCAACGAGCAGGGCCACGGAGTTGCCGTCGAACGCATTGCCGGTGACCTCGCCCCGGCGGATTTCCTTGAGCAGCAGCCCATAGGCGCTGGCGCCCCATGCACGCCGGAATACGTTGCGCTGCATGGTGATGCCATCTGCGTACATGACAGCCACGCCAGCCCGGTTGTCTGAAAAGACGTTGTCGGCGTAGGCATTGCGGTCGGCGAACATGAAATGCAGTCCGTAGCGGAGGTTGTTCGTCGACGTGTTTCCGGTGACCCGGCTGTCGTCCGTAAACTCGAGATAGATCCCGTCGCGGAATCCGTCAATGTGGTTACCCGACACGACGAGACGCTGGCTGTACCAGGCGTGGATGGCGTTTCCACCGGTTGTCTCCGATGTGATCTGGGCCTCGAGCGTGTTGTTCTCAATGTGGCAATCCGTGGCGCGTGCCATGTAAATGCCAAAAAAGACGTCGTGGAAGGTGTTTCCGGACACTCGGCATGCGGCGGCATCCTGCACGCGTATGGCTGTGCGGTCTTCCATGAACGTTCGGCCAACACCCGAAAACGTGAATCCAGAAACGGTCACACTGTCCGCTTCGATGACCAGGAGTTCGTAAGCGCCCGTTCCCTGGATATGCGCGCCCGGGGCACCGAGTAGCGTGAGCGGCCGGTCAATTACGATCGTGGGCTCCGTCCAGGTGCCCGCCTCGACGCGCACGGTATCGTGCGGCGCCGCTGCCGCAATGCGTTCGGCCAGGGATGTCTGGATAGACAGCGCTATGACGAGCAAAAGGAGCATCAGTGAATGTGCACGTGACGGCGCATTTCGAGCCAGCTGTACGTTTTCGCGGCCGCAGGGGACCCACCCCCGCTCCCGCCCCGCACGGTCGCTGGCGCTCCGGAAGAAACACTATCCCGCGCCGGCAGCAGGTGGACCGCATCCTGCGCTGCCTCGTCCGTGTCGAACGCTGCCCAGCCGCCTCCCATGGGCGAGCGGATGGCTTCGTTCTGCACGTAGCGGGCAGTGAGCGCGGGAATGAGCGCGCCGGGTTCAGCCATGTTGGTGACCCAGACCGAGTGGATATCGTTTTCGCTCGCCACATCCGTTTCCAGCCACGACGCCAGGCATTCAATGGCATCGAACTTGTACACGCGACCGGTCTTCATGACCACCTGCGAGGCGAAACGGTCGTCATCTATCGTCATGCGGCAGTAGGCGCCCGCATCCTCGCCGAAGTGGAACGGCTCGGGCTCGGGCGTGCAGCCGGAGAGCAGGGCGGAGGCGCCGAGCGCCGCGAGCGCAAGTACTGCTGCGACGCTTGTATTCCCGGACGAGGTCGTCCCTCCTTCGCGACCTGAACCGCCCGCACTGTTGGGCTTACCGGCCCGCCGGCCGCGCCGCCAGTCCAATCCCCACGCCAGCATACCGAGGCCCATGGACAGGAATGCGGCGTATCCACCCAAACCCGGCCACGAGTGGGCCGTGAAGTTGAGCAGCTGCTTTGAGCCGATGAGCGGGGGCTGGTAGGCCATGCCCGGGACGACGATAGCGGCCTCTTCCGTGTTCAGGTCGTGGCCGTAATCATACTCCCAGAGCCAGAAATCGACCAATCCAACCAGCGATATGATGAGGAAAAGGGCGAGCCATATCGTGTGCACGCGCCGTCGCCCGACCGCCGCTGCGACCAATGCCGACCCGATGAGGAAGGCAATGATCCAGGGCATGATCCGAAGCTCGGGGATGGCTTCGGGTACAATCCGTTTCATACCGATGTAATGATTCAGATTGTTGATTTTCTGCAGGTCAAACTCACCGGCCCCCTGGACATCGGTCAGCGTAATGCGCAGGCCGAGACCTTCGGGGTACTGCGGCGCTTGGAGATCTATGCGCCAGAGCGTACTGAAGTACATGACAATGAGAATAAGACCGGCAGCGGCGGTCAAAATGCGACTGAGGCGTGACATACAGCTACCTATTCACCTGTGTGGAATGTAAGCGGCGTGTTCGATCCGGCTGCCGAGACGCGCACATAGCCCTGCATTTCCTGGTGCAGCGCCGAGCAGAAGTCCGTGCAGTAGAACGGATAGACACCTTCGGCCAGGGGCTCCCAGACAAGGGTCTTCGTGGCCCCCGGCATAATGAGCAGCTCCGAAGCAATGGCGCCCATCATGGCCAGGCCGTGCGGCACGTCCCAGTCCTGTTCGAGGTTCGTGACATGGAAGTAGACCTTGTCGCCCACGTGGATGCCCTCAATGTTGTCGGGTACGAAGTGGCTCCGAATGGCCGACATATACACGTGCACGTCGCTGCCATCGCGCTCGACGCGCGTCTCCGATTCGCTGGTCACGGCGTACGGATGCTCATTCTCTTCGAGCCGGTACATGCGGACCTGCTTGTCCATGATCACGTCGGCGGCAATGGCCTGTGCGTAGTGGGGTTCGCCCATGGTCGGGAAGTCCAAGAGCATTTTCATCTTGTCGCCCGAGATGTCAATGAGCTGGGCCGAATGGGATAGCTCCGGGCCCGTGGGCAGGTAGCGATCCTTGGTGATCTTGTTGAGGGCTACAAGGTATTTGCCCGTGGGCTGCCTGCTGTCGCCGCCCGGTATCATGACGTGGCCGACCGAATAGTAGACAGGAATGCGGTCCACGACGGTGAAGGTTTCAATGTCCCACTTCACGATTTCCGACGAGAGAAAGGCCGTTGTGTAGGCAAAACCCTTGTTATCAAATTCGGTGTGGAGTGGGCCAAGGCCGGCGTTCTCCACTTCTCCGGCCATCACAGCCTCGTACTTGAGTACCGGGATACCGTCCACTACGCCTTCATATTCCTCATTCTCAATGGCAGCCAGCATCTTCGTGAATGAGTGGACCGGAAGGACGGTAGCCAGCTTGCCACCCCCTACGATAAACTCACCCGTCGGATCGACGTCCACACCGTGTGGCGACTTGGGTGTAGGCAAAAAGTAGACAACGCCCTCACAGTCGGACGGGAAGATCATGCGCGATCCGGAGAGCTGCTCCGTGCGCGCAATGCCCGAGTGGTTTTTTACGTTGCGCAGGTAGGAAGCTTCCCACTCCTCGTAGTTACCCGCCTCCACACATTCCTCGGCGCGCTTCCAGTTGACGGCGGCAATGAAGTCCTTGTCGCGCCGCGAGGAGTTGACTTCCTTGAGCGTATTGGCCTGCTCGACGTTGTAGGTCGAGAAAAACGCCCAGCCATGCGAAGGGCCTTTGCCGGCGTGTGATATGTCGTAGTCAAATCCCGGGACCATGATCTGGAAGGCGACATCCATTTCGCCAACTTTGTCCGCGCGCACAAAGGAGATGGTGCCCCGGAAATTCTCCTTGAACGTTGAAATAGCGACGTCCTTCTGCGGAATGGGAACGCTGAAGCGCGTGGCGCTCACCACGTACTCGGAGTTCTCGGTGATAAACGGACTGGCGTGGTTGCCTGCCGAAAGAGGGATCTCGATGATTTCTTCCGTTTCGAAGGTAGTCAGGTCAATGCGGGCAATACGCGGCGTATTGTTGGCATTGATGAACACCCAGCGGCCGTCGGGCACGCCGTTCGTCTGGGAGAGCTGCGGGTGGTGGGCATCGTCCCAGGGAATATTCCCGTAGGATGTGTTGAGCATGTTTTTCGTCTCCTCATCGTAGCCCCAACCATTTTCCGCAAACTGCGAAAAAACAGGCACGGTCTTGATGAGGCGGCCCGATGGCAGTCCGTAGACGGTCAGGTTGCCCGAGAATCCGCCGGACATGAACGAGTAGTACTCGTCATAACTTCCGGGCGGGACGTAGACCGCTTCGGCGGCACTTTTATTGCCACCGGATTGATCTGCTGTGCGGCACGACGTGGCCACTGCTCCTACGAGGAGAAGAAAGGCGACGCCGGCAATAATGCGGTTGGTTGTATGGCGTTTCATGGCGTTCTTGAAAGGTCAGGTTATTGTTGTCTGAGGAATTCGAGCACGGCGCGTGCATCATCTTCGCTCAGGCTCTGATTGGGCATGGGTGTCATGAATTCGGCAAATTTCTTCTTGGCTTCCGGGTGGGTCGTAATCATTTCCTGCGGATTCAGGATCATGTTCATGATGTAGGCTGGCGAGCGCTCCTCGGTGATGTTGCCAAGCGCCGGACCCACGTAGCGCCCGTCCATTTTGTGGCACGAGGAGCACTTCATGCGGAACAGTTCAGCGCCGTTCTCTGCAAGGGCGGCATCGATGGGGCCGGGGTCAAAGGCGTCAATGGGCCCGATCCCGTGTTCGAGCTCTTCGGCGGAGAGGCCAGCTGTTTCGGTCTGCGCCGCACCGCCCGAGGCGTCCTGGCCCGGTGCGGTGTCGCTGCCGCCGCCGCACGCTGCGAGGAGCAGGAGGGATGCCGTCAGCATCAGCAGGAGGAGAGTTGGTTTGGTGTTCATGGTGTTTTGGTCTTGGCAGGTCAGGCTGGTTTGTTATGTGGATAAAAGAGTACTATATCCATAATTAGTGCAAGAAAACTCACGTCGGAGTCAGGCGAAAGCCACCGACTTCGGTACGCTCGGCGAAGGCCGCCAGCGTCGTCTCTTCGAGCATGGCGCAGAAGTTCGACCGCAGCTTTCCCCAGGCCTCGTGCATGGGGCAGGGGCGGCGGTGTCCACAGCCAGGCAGCCCGAGCACACAGCTGTCGAATACCTTCTGACCATCAATAGCCAGCACAATGTCATTCAGTTTGATTCTGGTCGATACGCGCGCCAACTTGACCCCACCGCTTGGACCCCTGAGAGAGACGAGCAGGTTCTTGACGACGAGTTGTTGCAGGATCTTGGCCAAAAATGGATGACTCACGTCCAGCGCGCTGCTGATGGTGCGTACCGGCAGGAATGCATCGCCCGGCTGCTGGGCCAGGTAGATCATGGCGCGGAGGCCGTATTGACAGGCAGATGACAGCATGGACGGTGGATAAATGAATTAAGACTCGTTTGTCCTTAATATACGACGCGCACCAATCCCGCCAACAGAATCCAATCGTTTTGCGCCGTCTTCACGGGCCCATCACAATCCATTCACGGAGCCGTCACGGGGCGTTCACAAACAGGCTGTTTTGTAGGGGAAACCCTATCTCACGCGCCAGCCATACGCCGGGCCGTTGTGGAAGAAATCCATGGGCGCGACGACGCCCTCGTGCTTGAAGACGAGCCCATCTTTCATGACGAAGTCCACGTCATAGAGCGCATCGATGTCCTCGAGCGGATTGCCGCGCATGGCAATAAGGTCGGCTGCAAAGCCTTCCTGGACTGGACCCCGTTCGTTCTCGAGCTCGCTGATCTCGTATCCATTCGTCGTCATGACTTTCAGGATGTCCGCGTCAGGGATGCCCGCCGCTTTCCAGGTTTCAATGAACTCGAGTGTGAGTTCGCCGCGATCCAATCCCCGGATAAAGTAATCGGCATCGGTCGAGAAGGCGAGCTTGACGCCTTTATCGTACGCATCCCGAAGCATGGCCACGCGGCGTTCCCACCGGGCATCGCTCGTTCGCGCCCAGTCGGCTTTTGGTGTTTCTGTCCCAACACGCCAGATGCCCTTTTCGGCCATCATAGTGTGGATTTCCGGGGTCATGGCGTTGTCGTGGTCAATGGACCAGAGGCCAGCTTCAATGGCGCGGAGCGCTCCCTCGTGCGTCTGGACATGTCCGCTGACCTTGCGTCCCGCGTTGGCCGCTTCGCTGACGAAGAGTTTCAGCTGATCGGCCGTGTACGGATACGCCTGGCAGTCCACGCACACCTTGATGACTTTGGCGCCATAGTGGATGTTGCGGCGTATGGCTTTTACGATCTCGTCGTCCGTGTCGGCGTTCAGGTACTCGGGATAGACGGTGTCCTCGCGCTCCGGAATCTCAAAGAACTGCCCACCGAAGGCGCCAATGATGATACCGGCGTTGATGATGGTCGGACCAGGCACCCAGCCCTGCTCAATGGCGTGTCGAAGGGCCGTATCGGCATAGAGCCCGTTGTTGCCAAGGTCGCGGACAATGGTAAAGCCGGAGGCGAGCTTCTGGAAGCCGGTTGAAAACGCCTGGATAGCCCGGATGGGCGTCGAGTCCATGAGCGTCGTGAAGTAATACTGGTTGCTCTCGGGCTCTTCCTTGTAGGTGATGGCGAGGTGATCGTGGGCATCGACCAGGCCGCCAGTGACGTAATGATCGCTGAGATCAATGACCTCTGTGCCGGGTGGGGCGTCCAGATTGCGGCCTATGGCCTGTATTCTTCCCTCTCCCGTGCGGTTGTTGCGCTCAATCAGGATGTCCTGGTTGGGCGTGGCCGTTCCAGTTGCGGGGTCTACAAGGTGCCCCGCGCGGATGAGCGTCATCTGCGTTTCAGCCGCCTGGTCGGCCGACTGCGCCCAGGCCGCGGGAACCAGGCTGCCGGGCATTGGGGCGATCAGCAGCGAGGTGACAAGAAGCGTGGCGAGCGAAAGCGAACGTAAGCGTTTGGTTTTCATGGCGGTGGGGTCATGATTGGTGGTGTCAGGCCAGTATAATGGATTTGGTCGAGTCGCGCTCGAATCGTGGGTGGCTACCGCACCTCCTGACTCACCACGTGCCCGTCAATGACCACGCCTACGGCATGCGTCGTGTACTCGAACGGGTCGCCGTCGTAGAGCGCGAAGTCTGCGTCTTTTCCGACCTCCAATGATCCCACGCGGTCGGCAATGCCGAGCAGGCGGGCCGCATTGATGGTAATGCTCGCGAGCGCTTCGTCAAACGAGAGGCCGTTGGCGGCCGCAATGGCCGCTTCGAACAGGATGACGCGGGTTTTGGGTACGTACGCCTCGAAACCCGACTGGAGGGCAAACGGAATACCGGCATCGCGCAGGTGGCGGGCCGCCTCGAACGTGGCGTTTTCGCGCTCGCCGCCGTGACGGGCCATGGTCGGGTGCGTGATGACCGGAACGCCTGCCGCCTTGATCTGGTCGGTCACGAGGTAGGCCTCGGCGGCTGAATCGAGCACGATGTCAATGCCAAACTCTTCGGCGAGGCGCAGCACGGTCAAAATGTCGTTGGCCCGCTCAACGGTCACAAGCAGTTTCATCTCGCCCGATAGCACCTGGGCAAACGCCTCCAGGCGCAGATTGCGTGCGGGCTCTTTACCCTCCTCGGCGGTGTCTCTTTTCTCGGCATACTCCTGCGCCTTGATGAGCTCTGTGCGCAGCATGGCAATCATCTTGGACCGTGATCCCGGCGGTTTTGCGCCCGATTCGCGGGCTCCGTTGCCGAGCGTGACGGCGACCATCGTGGCCGGATCAATGACCGCCTCGGCCACATCATTGCCTACCGTTTTGACAATCATGGTCTGGCCCGATACCAAAACGCCCGGGCCGTGCCCGGTGTGCATGGTCGTGACGCCAAATCCGCGGACCCATTCGACGAGGGCTTCGCGCGGATTGTAGGCATCGATGGCGCGGAGCTCTGGCTGTACGGGGCCCGAGCGCTCTACCTGGTCCTGATCCTGCGGCTGGTTGAGATAACCGGCAAGGCCCACAACGGTATGGGCATCAACGAGTCCGGGTGTCACGACGGCCGCGTAAACGACTTCGTAACTGTCCGGGATGGTAATGTCGCTGGCCGGGCCAACGGCCGTAATGCGTCCGTTGCTGCTCAGCACAACGCCGTCTGTGATGGCAGGGCCAGCCATGGTGTGCAGGATTTCGCCGCGGATGGCGAGCTGCTGGGCGTGAGCGGTTGTGGCCAGCGGCAGCGTGGTCAGGCTGGCAGCTACCCACGTCAGCGTGAGCACCAAAAGAGTCGTAAATCGATTCATTGTCCCGCCTCGCGCTTCAGAAGGTGTTCGAAATCGGCCTGGTCAAAACTGGCGCCGTAGCCACCTGTCGCAAACTTCCGGTCTTCCTCCCGGCTGCGGTCAAAGACGAGCTGCCCATCGACCCAGGTCTGCGCTACGTGCGTGTAGACGCTGAGCGGATCGCCTGTCATGACAATGAAATCGGCTTCTTTGCCGGGCGTAAGCGAGCCAATACGCTCGTCGAGGTCGAGCATGATGGCGCCCGCCATGGTGAGGCCGTAGAGCGCTGCCTCGCGGCTCATGCCGGCTCGCACGGCGAGTGCGGCCTGCCGCGTGAAGAAGCGGGAGTCGGTGATGCCGTCGTCCGTGTGGAAGCCGACCAGCGCACCGGCCTCTTCGAGCACGCGGCCAGATTTATAGTGGTTGTCGCGGGCTTCGAGTTTGCCGCCGGGGCTGTCGACTGAAATGAGGCTGACGGCTGCACCGGCGGCAACGATTTCGTCGGCCACTTTCCACGCATCCGACGCATGGTGCAGCACAACGCGGAATCCGAATTCGTCGGCGAGCCTCAGCACGGTCAGGATGTCATCGTGCCGGTGCGTGTGGTGGTGCACGACCTTGCGTCCTTCAAGCACGTCGACGAGCGCTTCCATGCCGATGTCACGTGCGGGGAGTTTCGACACGTCGTCGCCCGCCGCATTGACCTGTGTCTGGTATTCCTGCGCCTTGATGTACTCGGCGCGAACAAGGGCGGCCGCCTTGGCCCGCGTGCCCGGAAACGGTGCGTTGCCGCGGGGATTGGTGCCATTGGCCATCTTGACGCCGCCCATCCAGTGGCCATCCGCATCGTAGATCATGAGGTCATTGATCGCAGAGACATCCCGCAGCTTGACGTAGAGCGTCTGTCCTGAGAGCAGGTGCCCCGACCCGGACATGATGTTGGCCGTTGTGACGCCGCCCGCCTGGGCTTTCTGGATGCCGGCATCGCGCGGGTTGATGGAATCCATGACGCGGACATCCGGCTGGATGGGGCCGCTCCGGTCGGCTCCTTCGACTTCGCCAATGTGGCTGTGCGAATCGACAAGGCCCGGCATAATGACGCGGCCCGCCATGTCGTGCCGCTCGGCGCCACCCGGAATGCGTACGTCGCCCGCCGCCCCCACGGCCAGAATACGGCCACCCTCAATGACGAGCGTGCCGTTCTCGATTTCGGGGCCATCTATGGGGATAATATGCGCGCCCGTGAAGGCGTGCACCTGCGCGGCAGCGCCTGACTGGGCGCTTATGGCGTCTGGTGCGCCGAGCCAAAGGCCAATCGCCAGCGCGATGCCAGCTGCCCGTGCGGGTATCGACAGAAAAAGGGAAGAAGTCATGGGGTCGGGGGCTTACTGCGCCTCCTGGTGCGCAGATGGTTTGATGGAGTCGGCCTGAATATAATCATTGCGCCCCCGTCTTCGTACGTGCATCCAATTCCTGGATGCACGCGAGTGGCAGCGCTGTCACGCCATCTGCGATCGGATAGATTTTGGACCCGGGGTACACAACAAATACCTCGCACAGACCCAGGTCGGTCCTGGCTACGGTGATGGATCGTGTGGTACGGGGCGCATCGGTCCGTTTAATTTCGACACCGTAAAGATTGGAGCCTCGACGGAGCACCAGGTCCATCTCCGCGCCCTGGTGCGTGGACCAGAATGCGACATCATCCCACGTGGTCATGGAGAGGATCTGCTCCATGGCAAAACCTTCCCAGGATGCTCCGACCTTGGGGTGTGTGAGTACGGATTTCGCGTCGGAAAGGCGCAGTAGCGCATGAAGAACGCCGCTGTCGCGAATGTAAACCCGTGGCGACTTGACCTGGCGCTTCTTCAGATTGGCAATCCAGGGCTGAACCTGACGGACCATGAGCGCATCTGTCAGAATGTCGATGTAGCGCCGGGCGGAAGATTCACTGATACCGAGCGCACGAGCCGGCTGCGCGGCATTCCATGTTTGTCCGTGCATATGGGCGAGCATGGACCAGAACCGATGTAGCGTCGCGGCAGGAATTTGAATGCCCCACTGCGCAAAATCCCGTTCCAGGAGTGTCTGGATGAAAGAATCCCGCCATTTGAAACTGTCGTCATCCGATGTCGCGAGCGTGGACCGAGGAAATCCGCCGCGAATCCAGAGTGTATTCAATGTCTCCGTGCCCATGTCCTGTATCGTGAAGCCGCTCATGTCAATGCGCTCCCTGCGACCGGCGAGCGACTCTGAGCTCTGCTGAAGCAGATCGCCCGATGCGCTGCCCAGGATAAGGAACCTTGGAGCCTCGGGAAGGCGGTCTGCAAGGACTCGGAGCACCGGAAACAGATCGGGTCGCCGTTGGATTTCATCGATGACCACGAGGCCACGCAGCGGGGCGAGGGCCGTCATGGGCTCGTCGAGCCGCGCCAGGCTTAGAGGGTCTTCGAGGTCGAAGTAGTTCACCGAACTCTCGGGCACAAGCGTACGGGCGAGCGTTGTTTTGCCGCATTGCCGGGGTCCCGTGAGGACAACGACCGAGGCACGATCCAACGCCGCCGCAAGCATCTGCTCCAGATTAGGGCGGGAAATGTACATGTCGTAATATAAACATGAAAATCCACCACATCAACACGGATATTCATGTTTAATCAAGGCGCGGCCGCACAACATCGACAACTTTTCGTAGGTTTGGGGGTCTTGGTTCGATGATACCACACCCCAAATCCGCATAACCCGTATGACCCGCATTACCGCTTCCAATGTCGCGCTCAGAGTTTCTATTGCCCTTGCGCTCGCATCCACATGCAGTTTTCTGCTTGCCGCCTGCGGCGATGCCCCCGCCACCGACGGCCCCGGACTGGTCGTAGAAAATCCGTTCCACGGCCCCCATCAGACGGACGGTGTATACCGCCTCGCCATGGAGGAAATGGTCCGGTTCGGCGTTGAGGAGGATCCCGAGCGCGAAATGCTGTCCCAGGTGCGCGGCGTGGAGGTTGACGCCGAGGGCAACGTATACATCCTCGATGGCAACCGGCTCTTGTCCTTCACTCCTGAGGGCGATTTTCGCTGGGAAACGGGCCGGGAGGGCGAAGGTCCTGGAGAGTTCAACCGCGCCTGGAGCATGCTCATGACGCCCGACGGGCATCTTCTCGTGCGAAACCAGGGCGGTCAGCGTTTCGATTACTTCACGCTCAATGGCGCCTACGTGCGGTCCCTGTCGCGAGACCTCGACGTGTTCGATGGCTTCGCGAACCCGATTGGTTTTCTGGACGATACAACGGCCGTGGTGACGGGAAGCCTCCAGGGCGGGCAAGGAGTCATTGTGCGACTGGCGAAGACATCCGCCGACTGGCAGGTGGCAGATACCTTTCGGGTCGAACCGAAGATGGAGCTTGACTTGCCGACTGGATTCAGTATTGGAGCGGGAGGGGCCATTCTGGATGGAAACATCGTTCTTGCCCGGCCAGACGTCTACGAACTCGGCATACTCTCGCCTGCTGGCGACTCTGTCCGCATTGTGCGGCGCGACGTGCGGGACTTTACGCGCCCTGGATATGCCACATTCAACGGCGGCGCGGGCATCCGGTCCTACAGCAGGACGTCCATGCCCGTTGTCCTCCCAGGCGGATATCGGATCATTGCGGCTGGCTGGCCCACTAACATTCCGGACCCGGACGCGCATACCAAGGCCGCGTTCGCCCAGGAAAACCCACCCGATCCCATCAATCATTCCACGCTCGACGTCTACGATGCCGATTGGCGCCTGCTTTTCTCCATCGAGAACGACGACCTCGACGCGCTGGAGTTCGGTACCGTGATGGCCCAGCCCGAGCCCGGCGACCTCTACATGCTCCGATCGAGCCCGTACCCTCACGTAGCGCGCGTGCGCGTCGCGGTCGAAGGAAACTAATCGCCGGTCGGTCTGCGCAGTCGCGCCGCGACCTCCCACGCTTCCCGGTTGCCGTTTTTCATGAGCGTGCGGGCCACCCATTCAATGTCGTCTGGGCCAATGGTCAAATCGGGTCGATACGACCAGAAACACTGCGCGTGAAAGCGGCGATAGGCTTTCCTCGCCTCACGGATGCGCACCATGGTTCGCGCCGTTTCGGGACTCAGGCTGCGCCGGCTTCGCGTCCCGCCCCTGCGTCCAATCTCTGACAGATATTGTTTTACCGCCTCGTCCATGCCTGTCGTAACCCGCTTATGATGGGATGTTTCGCAGAAAATGTTGTACGTTCTTCGTGCACGCTTTCGAACGTCCCGCCGCTCACACTATGGAGGTCCCCCGTGACACCACGTACTCAGCGATTCGCGGCACATCCGCTGCTTCTTGCCAGTCTGCTTACCGCCACCTTCGGCCTACTTTTCGGCGCCTGCGGAGATGCCCCCGCGACAGGTGACGTGGGCACCGGATTGATCGTCGAGAATCCGTTCCATGGCCCTCACCAGACGGATGGCGCCTACCGCCTTGTCATGGAGGAACTCGTCCAGTTCGGTGCCGAGGAAGCACCCGAGCGGGAACTGCTCTCCCAGATTCGAGGCGTAGAGGTCGATTCCGACGGCAACGTCTACATCCTGGACGGCAACCGGCTCATTTCCTTCACCGCCGAAGGCGAATTCCGATGGGAATCGGGCCGCGAGGGCGAAGGCCCGGGCGAGTTCAGCCGCGCACGAAGCATGTTCATGACTCCCGATGGTCTGCTCCTTGTTGCCAATCAGGGGGAAAGGCGGTTGGACCTCTTTTCGCTGTCGGGCAAATTCGTGCTCACCATTCCACGTGACGTGCGTGGAATGCAAGGTTTTTTGAGCCCGACGGGTTTTCTGAACGATTCAACAGTCGTTTTTACCGGTGCTGCCATGCCTACAGGCACGGTGGTGCGCCTGCTCCGATCGCCAGATTGGGTCGTGACAGATTCATTCCAGGTGATTCCGACATTGGAGGATCCGCCGCCAGGTGGCCTGTTGATCGGTGGTTCAGGTGCAGTCATCGATGGACAAATTGTTCTGCGGCGTTCCGATATGTATGAACTGAGCATACACGCTCCCGATGGCGACACGCTTCGGGTTGTACGTCGGAATGTGCCCGACTTTACGCGGCACGGATTCGCAGTATCTGGTAATAATTTGCTGGGTGTCAGTTTTTACAGCCGCATATCCATGCCCGTTGCTCTACCGGGAGGGTATCACCTGGTAAGCGCACGCTGGCCAACAAACATACCCGATCCCGACGAGCACGCGACGGCCTCATTCAGCGGGGAAAACCCGCCCGATCCCATCAACCACACGACGTTGGACGTCTACGACGCCGACTGGCGCCTGCTTTTTTCGATCGAGAACGAGGAACTCGATGCGCTTGACTTTGGCACCGTCCGCGCCCAGCCTGCGCCCGGCGACCTCTATATTGTCCGAACGAGCCCGTACCCTCACGTCGCGCGGGTGCGGGTTACGGTTGAAAAAAGCGAATGATCATGAAATCCATCAATCGTGCTACAGTCGTTGTCTTGTTGTTTTCAGCTTGTTCTTCCGATCAAAGCAATGTGGAGGGGCAATTCGCAGCGGGGCGAAACAGTGTGCTGACTACAGACGATCTATTTGGGGATATTTCATTGATATTCGGCGCGACGGATGGCACCGTGGAGCGAGATGAACTCATGGGCTGGATCCAGTATGTGAAATTCGGCCGACAGAATGACATGTATGTGTTCGATGGCCAGGCAGGTGAGTTGCGTAAATATGATCTGTCTGGTCGGCTGGTCTGGAAAATGGGTGAGCCGGGAGATGCGCCAGGACAATTCACATGGCCAAATGGCATGGCGTGGACTCCGGAAGGAATCCTGTTTGCGAACATAAACGGTCGGAGGTTTGACCTCGTGACAGAAGACGGGGAGTTCAAGAAATCCTATTCTTCGGAAGAATATGGATTGCCGGTGATGACCATGGTCGGCACACTCTCGGATGGATCCATTGTTGCCGCGGTTTTGCGGAAAGGTTCTTTGTCCGCCCACGTTCAGATTTATGACCACGAGACGCTGGCACTGGAATCAGAATTCGTGGTTGATAAGACGGGCGATTTCGAAATGGGTGAAGGTAATGCCAGCAGTTTACCGGTATTTGTTTTTGATGACATGATTGCAATCGGCAGCTACACGGAGTACGAAATTTCGCTGTTCAGTCGTAGCGGTGAGTTGTTGGACGAGAAATACGAGGACGAACCAGTCGTGAAACCAGTTTACTGGAAGACGGAAGGTGGCAGGGGCACCGGAGTACACGTCATGGGCTTTGTTCACGGCCCGATCCGACTGGATGAGGATCGTTTTGTTGTTATCCACCGGCAATCACTCGATCAATTTGACCCCGACGAGGATGCGAGGTCACAGCTCGGGAAAATCAGATACGTCCGCCGCTATGATGTCTATGACAATGATTGGCAATTGCTCGGATCGGTGTCTACCGAAGACCTGGCGTCAATGGGGATCACGGGTTCGCTCATCCATTCCGACGGGAGCAGCGCTTATTTTCGGACAACGACCCCGGAACCAGCTATTTTGAAGGTACGCCTGAACTGAAATAGTCCTCGACCCGACGAGATCACAATGCCCGAGAAAAAGTGCCCCACGCTATTATCTGATGACCGACGCGGGTTGGAAGAGACACTCTACCTGCTTCGGTCACCGAAAAATGCCGAACGGCTACTTTCCGCACTGGCCCGTTCGCGGCGAAATGAGGGAGCCGCCGTATCCACTGATGACGTGAAAAAAGAAGTTGGACGTTGAGTTCAACGTCCGGCGCCTTTTTCATAGGCCAGCGTATAGCGGTCCACGCCCTCATTTCCGGAAATGAAGACGTCGTTACCGTCGATTGCAGCCCACCCAAGGGGAAGAGGAATGCTTCCGAGGAAAGTGCCATCCGCAAGGGTATACAAGTCGAAGCGGGCCTTGCGCGCTTCGGGGTCGGTCCGGTCTGTGAGGTACAGGTAGAGGACTCCAGCCTCAACGAATGCCCCGCGGAGACGAACGGGGCTGTCAGGGGCGCGCACGACTGTTTCTGTTGTTTCGCCTGTCGACCTGATGGGTTCCATCCTCTCTGTCCATGATGGACCAGAATGGTAGAAGGGAAGGAGCATAAACCCATTGATTGTCGGATAGCGCCACGATATACCCGGTTAGTCCGAGGACATTCTTCGTCTCGTCCTGTACAGGTCTCCTACCTTTCTGGTATTGATATACATGCCATCCAGCGAGAACTGCAATATTTTTCGTGCATTGGGGTCGAACAGGAACACACTCCCGGGACGGAAAGAGACATCGATCAGTTGCCGGATTTCGCCCGGTCCATCGCCCAGGCCGCGTCCTACTCGATTACGCGGTTTCCCATCCTGATCAAGGCGCATCAGGGCTCCTTTTGCCGCATCCCTCATGAATACACTTCCTTCATGAGCCCATACCTGCCCGCCGAGTACGTCGACCATGGTTTCCAGGTCAATGATTCGGGTGGAATCCACAAGAGCAGGAAGCGCGCGCCCGGAATGCAGGTCAGCTGGTTCCGGCCCCCCACGATCACACGCGGTATGGAACCCTTACCGGGCAATGCGCCACACCGCGATATGGGGTTCGGGATCGAAGCGGGCTGAGTAGAGCAGCCCGCGAGCGTCCATGTGCAGCGGAAGGCCCAGATGGTCGTTCGTTGAGACTATCCACGTGGCCACAACCGCCATGTCCGCATCCAACAGCACCATCCTGTACGGTGGGCTTGTGGAGTTGTGATCTGGCGAAAAGCGTCGGATGGCATGCAGGAGTCCGCCATCGGGCGTCGAGAAGAGTCCCCCGGTGAGCGCGTCAATGCGCAGGTAGGTGGACGCGGACTCCCCAGGATTCATGACCTCCGTGTTTCCTTCGGCTCGCGAGTTCACCTCCCGGATGACCGGCTTCTCGACAGCCGCTCCCGGGACGCGCTCGAACTGCCCGCCAGCCGTCACGCGCCCGAGCCACCCTTCATAGACGCCCGGTGCCCAGGCGTAGCCATCTCCGAAACGAGCGACGCGCCCCGGCATGGACATTGCCATCATGACGTTGTACGCGTTGACTGCGGCATCCTTCGGCTGTGGAAAGCGATGCCTGAAGGCGCCGGAAGCATCCATTTCGTGCAGGATGAGCATATCGTCGGTCGACATGGCCGAGTTGGCGTAGGCCATGGCGTACCCGCCACTTATCGCCGCCATGTCCGCAACCATGACACCATCACGGAATGCCTGCTGGCGCAGGTACTCCCCATCGGTTGACCAGATGGATAACCGGCGCGACCGGCCGTCAAGAATTACGAGTTCTCCGTCCGGTGACCACGCCATTTCGTTGATGGACTGGAATTCGCCGGGCCCCGATCCCTTCGCGCCGAACGTCCCCACGTGCTCCCAATCGGCCGAAAAGCGGTGTACGACCTGCTGGCGTGGATCGGAAATGAAAATGGATCCATCTGCGTCGGTTAAGACGTGCTCGGGACGCGTCCAGAGAATGTCCTCTGCGAACGTCCCCTCGAGCTGCAGCGTCTGGGCGGTAGCGCTGGCGCAAAAAAGGCCAGTGAAGACGAGTAATGTGACAAGCCGGAGCGCTGCGTTCATGATGACATCATTCCGTGGATGCGACAAGGTAACGCTGGATGCAGTGACCTGTGGAGGTATTATGCAGGTCGGAGCGCAGAAACCTTTCAATGGTTCATGCTTTTCTTGTACAATAACCCTGTACAGGTATATAGTCATGTCCATCGATGTTACATACACGGAAGCTCGAGCAAATTTAGCCAAGCTGTGGGACCAGGCCGAGTCGAGTCGCGAACCGATCATGATCCGGCGGCGCGGTAAGGAAAACATGGCACTGATTCCGGCCGACGAATTGGCTGGACTCATCGAAACTGCGCATCTTCTGCGTTCACCCAGGAATGCAGAGCGACTTCTTTCCGCTCTGGCCCGTTCGCGGCGTGATGAAGGAACGGCTGAATCCATCCGTGACCTGAAAAAAGCGATCGGACTTGGCGAGTAAACGTGCGACATACAGAGAGACGTGCTTTCTGCCAGAGTTCAGGGAGGATTTGGCGTATTGGGTGAAGCACGATCGAAAGGTGGCGCTCAAAGTACTCAAGATTGTGGAGGACGTTGCCCGGGATCCATTCCATGGACTCGGAAAGCCGGAACCGCTGAAATTCCTTGGCCCCGGCGTATGGTCACGGCGCATCACCCAGGAGCACCGAATCGTGTACGTAGTGAAGGAGAGGCGAATCGATTTTGTGCAGGCGAGATATCACTACTGATATGCCTTGAATGGAGCCATTTCACGCTGGATGCGGCGACCTGCGGAGGCTCACGACCGCGACAGCCATGATGGGGGCGAGCAGCGTACTGGAGCTGAGTCCGCCTGTGACCGTCACTGCGAGCCCCGTCCAGAAGTCCGCGTTGTCGGCGTAGATGAGCATGGGCACCATGGCTACGATGGATGTGAGGGTCGTCGTGATCATGGGGCGCAGCCGCTCGCGTACGGCGAGGCGTACGAGCACGTTCGGCCGCCCGTGCGGGCGGCGCGCCCGGTGCTGCCGGTAGCGGTCCACGAGCAGGATGGAATCGTTGACCGCAATACCTACCATGAGCACGGCGCCGATGAATGCGCCTTCGGCAAAGTTTGCACCCGTCCACACGAAGCCCCACGTGACCCCGACCGCCGAGAGCGGCACCGACAGAATGACAACGACCGGCAACCGCCAGCTCTCAAACACCGCCGCCGTCACAATGAAGACCAGCAGGATGGTCGCAAACATGAGCCAGCCGAAGGACTCCTTGACGTCGTCCGTGAAGAATGAAAACGAGGACTGCTCGAGCGTGTATCCGACTGGAACGGCGAAGGCCGCGAGTTCGCGCTCTACGAACTCGTTCGCCATGCGGGGCGGGCCGCGAAAATCCACCGAAATGAAGCGCCGGTAGCGCTGGTCAATGCGGCGTACGCCGGAGGGGCGGGTTTCGATCGAGTACGTGGCAAAGTCGCCAAGCACCAGCGTGGACGAATCGGAAATGGCCAGCGGCTGCACCATGAGGTCCGCCACGTCGGCCTCTTCCGCGCCGGCAACAATAACCCGGACGGGGACCTGGGCGTGCTCTTCAAGATCTGCCCAGGCCATCGGAAAGCGCGTCCGGAACACGGGCCCGAGGGCCGCGGCCACCATCTGCGTGTTGAGCCCTGACCGCTCCTCGGATTCGGGGGTCCACTCGAAGCGGATCACCTGGCGCGCTGCTTCGAATCGACCAAACCGGTCCGCGTTCACATCGACGCCGGCAACGCGGCGGCTGCGGCCTTCCAGATGCCGCGCGAACTGCCGCGCAAGCCGGTCCAGGTCCTCGTAGTTCGGACCCCGGGCTTCGAGGCGAACGCCCGAAATACCGCCACCAACCCCACTGTAATAGCCATCCTGCACGAGCCCGCCCACGCTGATGCGCAGCCCCCCGATGTTGACGGCCGTGCCAATGAGCCGCTCGCGCAGCATGTACGGCTCGGATGTGCGAAGCGCTTCCTCATCGAACTGCAGCCGCATGCGGGCGTTTTCCTCGCCAATGTTGAGAATAATCCGACCGACCGACGGGGAGGCCAGCGCCTGGCGCTCGAACTGCGACATGAGTGAATCGGCCCGGGCAATCGGATGGCCGGGAGGGAAGCTCATGCTGACGTACACCTCGGGCCGCGGCGTCCATGACCAGCCGCTGCCGAAATTGACATCGCGCCGGAAGACGCGGACCGCGCCGCCGAGAAGCGGATCCGTCCATTCGCGCACGTCCCGAACCGCGCGGTGGTCAAGGACCGCGTTGTAGAGCGTCGCCAGCCGGGCGCGCGGGGAGACGGCCCCGTCGCCTTCCTGATTGGCGGCCAACGCCCGGGCTGCGTCCTCCTCCACCATCCTTTCGGGAAGGAGCCAGACGGGCAGGCCGAGGAGCAGGAGCAGCAGCGCAATGGTCACGCGTGGAAACCGGCCCGCCCACCGGTAGGGAGCTGAGATCCAGGTGCGCAGGCGCCGACCGGCGCGCCCCGGCGGCGCGTGCACGGGAAGGAAATGTACCGTTACCGGCACGACGAGCGCCGTCGTCAAAAGACTCGCACCGAGCGTGAGCGCCACCAGAATGCCAAACGGCAGAAACAGCGTGCGCAGTTCGCCGCTCAAATAGACCAGCGGCAGCATAACGGCCATCGTACTCAGCGTGCCACCCACAAGCGGCAGCCAGACGGACGCGAGCGCTTCTCCCACGGCATGCTTGCCACGTCGCACCAGAAGCTGCTCCACGACGACCACTGAGTTGTCCACGAGCAGCCCGAACACGAGCACGAGCCCCGCCACCGTCAGCATGTTCAGCGTCAGTCCGAGCGGCTGTAGCAGAATGACGGCAATGGCAAGCGATACTCCCACCGAGAAGAGCACAACGGCCGTCGCGCGTACGCTGCGCAGCATGACAAGCAGCACGAGCACCACGAGCACCAGCCCCGCGCCGCCGCGCCGCGTCACGTCGTCCATCTGCTCGCGCACGCTTTCGCTCCGGTCATCGGCCACAATGAGGCGCGCCCCGTCGGGAAGCGCCGTGCCGAGTTCGCCCAGCCGCCGGTGGATACTCTCGGCCACTTCTATCAGATGGCTGCCGCGCGCGCGGTCCACGCGCAGCGTTACCACCGGCTGCCCGTCTATCCGGCTTATGGAGCGCACCGGCGCCGGTTCCATACCCACGGTGGCCACATCCGAGAGCCGCACCGTGGCGCGGCCCGAGCGCTTCAGGACCAGGCTCCGGAACGTCTCTACGCGGTCCTCGGAGGTGCGCATGAGAAGGACGCTCTGCCCGCCATCGCGCAGCCGCCCATAGGCGTCATCGACCAGGAGTTCACGAATCCGCGTCCCGACCTCCCCCGCACCCACGCCGAGCGCTTCAAGACGGTTCGGGTCAAGTGTTACGCGCAGTTCGCGCTCGGTTCCGCCCAGCACCTCGATGTCGCCCACCCCCGGAATACTTTGCAGGGCTGGCCGGACGGTCCGCTCGGCGACGCGGCGCACTTCTTCAAGCGCAAGCGGCGCAATGAGTTGAATGCTCATGAACCCCTGCTCATCGCGCAGCGCCTCGGGCACTTCCTTCGTAATCCGTGGCCACACGCGGTCGGGCAGCGTGCCCCGCAGCATGGTCAGCTGCTCGCCGAGCTGCGCCGTGTAGAGCCCCAGATCGACCTTGTCCGACACGTGCAGCGTAATCGTCGAGCGCCCTTCGTCCGAGAGGCTCTCCACACTTTCGGTCCCCGGCACGCGCTGCACGGCCCGCTCAATGGGCGCCGTCACATAGCGTTCCATGGCTCGGGGCGATGCGCCGGCCCAGTTTGCACTCACCCTCACGACCGGCAGCTCGACCTGCGGCACCCACTCGAGTGGTACCTGGAAGGCCGACCAGATGCCGGCCAGCAGGATGGCCGCCGACCAGGCCAAAACCCCGATGGGTCGCCGTATGAGGCGTTCGGACCAGGCGAAGGGGGTATGGCCGGGGGCGCTCATGACTCGCTGGACAGGCTCATTTCTCCACCAGCGAGTAGACCACGGGTACCACAATCAGCGTCAGCATGGTCGCGGCCAGAAGCCCGCCCACAATGGCAATGGCCATGGGCGCGCGAAGCTCTGCGCCCTCGCCCAAGCCGAGGGCGAGCGGCAAGAGGCCGAGAACCGTCGTGATCGTGGTCATGACGATGGGGCGCAACCGGTCGCGGCCCGCCTCCATGATGGCCGCGTGCTTTTCGAGGCCGTCCCGCCGCCGCTGGTTGATGAAATCGACCTTGACAATGGCGTCGTTGACTACAATACCGACGAGCACGACGCTGCCCGTGAGGCTCATGAGGTTGATCGTCTGGCCGGTAATCGCGAGCACGGCCGCGACACCACTCGCCGCGAGCGGCACCGTGAGGAGCACCACGAGCGGCTGCGTGAGCGATTCAAACTGCGCCGACAGGATGAGAAACACCAGCACGACAGAGAACAGCAGGCTCCAGAGCATGGCGCGCAGGCTGCTCTGAAAGGCCTCATTCGAGCCGCCCACCGAGCCGCGCACCGATTCGGGCACTTCGGCGGCAAGCACGGCCTCGGCCTCGCGCGTTGCTGATGCCAGGTCGGCGCCCGGCGCAATGTCTGCCAGAATGCGCAGAATGGGCGACTGGTTCGTGCGGTAGAGCGATGCCGGAAGCTCCACGAAGCGGGCGTGGACAAACGTCGAAAGCGGCAGCGGGCCGCTACGCGTCGAGAGCCGCTGCGAGAGCAGGTCATCCATGGTGCCAATACCCGTCAGGCGCAGCGTAATCGGAATGTCCTCGTTGATGCTCCGTAGATCGGTCGCATGCACGCCCCGTGCGCCCGCTTCGAGAAGCGCCGCAACCGCCCGCGGCTCTACGCCGTGCCGGGCCAGGGCATCGCGCCGAAAGTCCAGATTCCATGCGGGCACGTCGAAGGCGTTGGCGCGCCGCACGTTGGTCAGCGCACTGCTTTTTTCAAGCGTTTCGAGGACGCGCTCATACGGCGCAAGCGCTTCGGTTCGCGTGTCCGCCGTGAGGTCCACGAAAAGGTCCGCTTCGTTGGACGCCAAAAGCTCCTCGAGCTGCGTTCGGACGGGCGTCACCTCAATACTCATGTCGGGGGCAGCTGGCGTGCCGCGCGCAGCAGCAAGGGCGTCCGCGAGGCGGGCGCCGGGCGAGAGGATGAGGGAGAGGTCGCCCTCATACGGCGGCCGCGGATCGACCTGCAGCCGGGCCTCGTCCCGCTCGCCAAGATCGGCGAGTACGTGGTCAAATGCCGCGTGGCCGGAAATCTCTGCGGCCCACTCCTGCGTACGCACGTCAAGCAGCGGGAGGTCGGCATCTGGCGGCAGGGCCACATGCACGTTGATGCGTCCCTGGTTCGTGCGCGGCACGACCTCGCGGGGCAAGACGTCGAGCAGCACGCCCGCGGCAGCAATCAGCACGGCGCCAGCCGCCACAACCGCCCCCCGGTGCCGAAGCGAGGCGCCGAGCGCCCGCTCGTAGAGGTGCATGAAGCGGCCTGTGTTGACCCGTCCGGAGGCCTTGTGCTCACCGCGCCAGGCAATCAGCGGAACGGCGGTCAGGCCGACAACGAGGGACGATGCGAGCGACGTGATAACGGCCAGCGACTGGTCCAGGAAGAGCCTCCCGGCGAGCCCCTCAACAAACGTGAGCGGCAAAAAGACGGCTATCGTCGTGAGGGTCGATGCGGTGATGGCGCCCGCCACTTCCGATGTGCCCCGTATGCCGGCTTCGCGCGCTTCCATGCCGCCCTCGCGCAGGCGGGCAATATTTTCGACCACCACGATGGCGTTGTCCACGAGCATGCCGACGCCAAGCGCGAGGCCCGAGAGCGATATCAGGTTGAACGTCACGCCGAGCGCTTCAAACGCGACGAGTGTCATGCCGAGCGATAGCGGCACGGCAACGGCGACGGCCACAAGTGCCTGCCGGTGGCGCAGGAAGACAAAGAGGACAAAGATGGCGAGTAGCCCGCCCAGCAACACGGCCTGCGTAACGCCCCCGATGGCTTCTTCAATGAAACGGCTCTCGTCGACGACCACATCCATCCGGATGTCGGGCATGGCTTCGTTGAGCTCAGCGAGTGCGGCGCGGACATCGTCCGCCGCGCGCACGGTATTGGCATCGGGCCGGCGCTCGACGAGCAGCATGAGCGTCTCGTGGCCATCCAGGCGGACGAGTCCGCGCCGCTCATCGACGCCCTCTCGCACCTCGGCGACATCTCTGAGCCGCAGCATGCGCCCACCCTGCTGCGCCACGACGGTCTCGGCAATATCGGCTACGGATTCATACTCTCCCGTCACCTCGACCGCGTATTGAAATGGTCCCCGCCGAATGGATCCGCCGGGCTGCGCTACGTTGGCGCGTCTCAGCGCCTGCTCAATGCGGCTGATGTCGAGTCCGAATGCGGCCAGACGGGCCGGATCCATGATGATGTCGACGCGGCGGTCGTATCCCCCCGTAACAACAACGCGTGCTACGTCGGGAAGCTGCTCGAGGCGCCGCGCCACGACCTCCTTGCCGACCGTCTTGAGCCGCACGAGATTGCCCGACTGGCCGTCCGCGTGCGCTTCAGAGAGCGCGAGGATCATGATGGGGCGGTCGTTCGGATCGACCCGGAGCACGACCGGTCGGTCGGCTTCATCGGGCAGACCCTCGCCGAGACGGTCGAGCTGCTCGCGCACTTCAAGAAGCGCGAGGTCAAGGTTCGTATTCCACCCGAAATCGAGGCGGATCATGCTGCCGCCGAGCATGGACCGCGCGGTCAGGCGCTCCACGCCCTGCGTCCCGGAAATGGCTTCTTCGACGCGCTCGGTAATGGCCCGCTCCACGCGCTCGGGCGGCACGTCGGGGTAGGCGGTCCAGACGACGAGCGTGGGGTAGCGCAGGTCGGGGAGTAGGGCGACGGGCAGGCGCACCCACGAGGCCACAGCGGCGACTCCCACGAGCAGAAAAAAGGCGGTCACGGCGATGGGCCGCCTGAAACATGCGTGTACGAACGGGTTCACTCGACCACCACGCGTGCATCGTGGGACAACGCGTGATGCCCCTCCACGGCGATGCTGTCGCCCGGTGCGAGCGGCTCCACGACTTCGACGAGGCCGCCGGAGCGGCGCCCGGTCGTGACGTACGTCCACTGCGCGCGGCCGCCCTCGACGGTAAAGACGAGGTCCCGGCCCTGCCGCGAGAGCACGGCTTCGGCTGGCACGACAATACGGCCGGTGAGGCGCCCGGCTTCAAGCTGTACGTAGGCAAAGAGCCCGGAGAGCAGCTTGCCGCGCGGGTTGGCGACTTCGACCGTCACGCGCCCGGTGCCGGTGTCGGGATCAATGGACGGATTGACCGAGAATATGCGTCCGCTGAGCACGGTGTCTGCAAGCGCTGGAATGCGTACGCGGGCATCGGCCCCGGGCCCGAGCCCCACCAGGTCGACCTCCAGGACGCTCACATCGACCTTCATGCGCGAGTCGTCGAGCAGCGTGAGGACCGGCGTCCCCATGGAAATATGTTGTCCTTCCTCTACCTTGAGGTTCGCGATGCGGCCACCAAAGGGTGCGGTAACCGTCATGCGCGAGAGCGCAAGTTCCGCGCGCCTGACCCGCTGCTCGGCCTGTTCGAGGCCCGAGAGCACAGCCTCCACATCCGCACGCCGGTGCCCGCTACGCAGCACATCCGAATTGTACGTACGTCTCGCCTGTTGAAACTCTTCAAGGGAAATGCGGCCCTGCTGCCAGTCTGACTCTGCCCTCAGAAACGCCTCCTCGGCGCGCTCAAGAAGCTCCGTATTGGGCGCGGCGGTATTCGAGCCCACCTGTTTTCCGGCGTAATCTATCTGCGCGCGAAGCAGCTCGCTGCGCGCTTCTTCAAGTTCAAGTTCCTGGTCGCGCGAATCGAGCCGGATGAGCGCCTTGCCCTTTTCAACACGCGTACCTTCTTCCACAAGCCGCTCCCTGACAACGCCCGATGCCTCCGGGCTCAGGCCGGCGCTCCGCCACGGGGCCAGATTGCCCGTAGCCTCAGCAAACAGCAGAAAATCGGTGGGCTCCACGACGACGACGCCCACGCGCGTGCGCTGGGCAACACGTTCCGTGTCTGGCACGTCCCGCTCATCTGCTGCCGATGCGCCGGTGAGCGCTGGCCAGAAGACATAGCCGCCAATACCGACTGTCACCAGAAGCAGCACGAGCGCCGCTGCCTGCCATGGACGTATCCTGGAGCGTTTCATAGGCCTATACGACACACAATGACGTGGGAAAGTTGCCGCAATCTACGGATTGGCGGGGGGTGTGTTGTTCGCGTGTGCTTTCAGCCAGGCGTCGTAGGCCCTTGGGTCAAGCTTGGTAATGCCGGTTTCGCGGGCCCAGGCAAACAGGACACGCCTGTTGGGAAACGGACCATGCGGAAGCATCCGAGCTACATGATTACGGAGCGTAGTTTCCGTTATGAAGAGACGTTCCGCGCATTGCTCGTCCGAGAGAAGTCCAGGGCACATCAGCTGAAGCACCTCAAGGCGGCGCGGCGTGATGCCCATGTCCCGGAGGAACTGGTAGACCGCCTCCGGGCTTTGTGATCCATCTGGAACGGATGGCAGGTCATATTCGGGG
>JAJCYR010000050.1 GCA_029262775.1 Bacteroidota bacterium | reverse complement strand
CACAATCAACACCGCGAACAGCGCGCCGAGCGGCACGGCCACGGCGCACGTCGCGGCGGCCAGGCACATCGTATTGGAAAGCATCCTCCGCGCCGCATCGTCCGACGTATTGGACAGAAACAGTTCCACCTCGCCCACGCGCTGCTTGAGCCAGGACGACACCGTACGCGCCTCCCACGAGACCATGGCAAACAGTCCCACAAGAACCAGTGCCACCGTCATCGACAAAATAGATGCAGCCGTCGAAAACCGCGCCCGGTTCAGCCCGGCAAATCCTTCGCGTATGGCGTAGGGAAACATTACATACCGGGCATGAGCATGACCGCATTCTGCACGAGCCGTGCCGGCCCGACCCAGAACATGCGGTACTGCGTATTGTCGGTAAGCAACACAACACGTCCGGAGCCTTGGTTTTGTACCGCCGCAAACGCGTGTCCTGCAATCACTTTCAGATTCTCCTCGGACGCATATCCAGACACCAGAAGGCGCGATGCATCCGGCTCATACCAACCTACGGTCTGCACGTTGTCCGACGGCGTAATGGCCGACGCGTTGAACTTCAGGGCATAGAGCTGCCGCCCCACTCCGAAGGCCAGCGGATGCGATTCGTCCAGATGGCCCAGCATGGCAGCCCCCGGAATCCGTTTCAGACCCGATGAATCTGTCCGGGCCTCATATCGGGTATAGTAGCTGTCCTTGAGTTCGGCCTCGTCAGCCTCCTTCTTCTTCTCCTCCTTTTTTTCTTTCCATTCGACCGCCGTCTCGGCATCTACCAGTCCGGATGACACGGCCCACGTCGCGGCCGACTCCGTGGCCACCACCGTTCCGCCCTGGCTCACCCAGTCCTTGAGCGCCGCCACCGCCGAGCTGTCCAGAATACTGCCGTAAGATCCTCCCGGCATGAGCAGCACATCATACTGTGACCAGTCAAGGCGCGAGAGGCTTCCTGAGCGGATCCGGTCTATACCGAATTCCGTCCAGCGGTCAAACAGTAACCAGAGCTGGCCGGCCGTGAGGGAGGAAACGCCGTCATCGACCACGAGCGCCACGCGGGGTTCTTTTACCGGGCGCGAGCTTGACGATGCAAGGTCTATCCCCGCATCCATCCGGCCTGTGTCGAAGCCCTGGATGTGCACGCCCGTCCCCTCAGCAATCCGGGCCATGTCCTCATGGATGTCACCGGCCTTGTCCCGGTTGCGTCCGAGGAGCACCACGAGGGCTCCGCGCCCGTAGGTCGTTTCGCCGAACGTGAACGTCTTCGTTGCCGTGCGCACCTCGTAGCCGGCGCGCCACAGCGCCGCGAGGGCCTTTGGCGCCTGCCGCTGCTCCCAGTCCACGACGTAGGCATACCCGGCGGGGCTGCCGGAGATGCCGGAGCGCGGCGACGGCGCTTCCGTTACGGGGTCCGTGTCCGCGCGCAGCTCCGATTCGGTCCACGCGGCGTCCAGGTTGTAGGCAAGCGGTGCCGACCACGACGACATGTCGTACATGACCGAGTCCTCTATCTCCATCTGCCGCGCCAGAATGGTCTCGATGAAAATGTGCCGGGCCTGATCGGTGGGTACAACGAATGTGCCAGCGCGGAAGCGGGCCTCGGACGGCTCCCCCGTAGCGTAGTCATGCGCGTCCCGCACCGTTACATCTTCCGTAAGCCGCTCCACACGCACGCCGTGTGCCAGCAGGATGTCCAGAACGTCATACAGATAGCCCCGGCCCCGGTCATCGTTCAGCAGATACGCCGTGGCCAGCGTCTTACGGGTCGCCGGCGAATAGAATTCCTGGAAATAATCGAGCAGGGCGCGCCGCTCCCGCACGGCCAGGTCAATCGTGGCAAGCGACGTCTCGTAATGGTCAAAAATCCGTTGGCGCAGCGTGAGCACATAGCCGTCATTGGTCTCCACCGCGCGTCCACCCCGGCTGTGCCCGCCCTGCTCGGTCAGCATGCCAATACCGCCGAAAAGGCTCGGATACGATGACCCGTAACCCGGATAGAAAAAATCGAACGCTTCGCGCGTGAAATAATTCACCTGCGCCTCGTCGAACCGATTGGCATTGGCGCGGCCGAACCGGTCCGCCCAGTCGTCATACGCATCGGGCAGATTCAGATTACGCGGCGATTGACCCGGCATGGTGAAATAATTCGCATTGTATCCCTGCTCATGGTAATCGGTGTGTACCTGCGGCAGCCACCGCTGGTACATGGCAATCCGGCCCTGCGACTCCGGGTGCACCAGCCACACCCAGTCCCGGTTCAGATCGAACCAGTAATGATTCGAGCGCCCACCCGGCCACGGCTCGTCGTGCTCCAGGTCCGATGCGTTCGTTCGCAGCATGTGGCTCTGGGCCGACTGGTACCAGTTCACGTAGCGGTCCCGCCCGTCCGGATTCATGGACGGCACGATCAGCACCACGGCATGGTCCATCCACTCCTCGGTCTTCTCATCGGTTGCGCTTGCCAGCCGGTACGCCACCTGCATGGCCGTCTCCGTGCTCGATGCCTCGTTCCCGTGCACATTGTACGAAAGCCACACGATGACCGGATTCTCGGCCTTGATGGCCTCCTTTTCGGCCACAGGCACCGACGGATCGGCGAGCTTCAGATTCGCCAGCCGGATGTCGTTCATGCGCTCGTGATTGGCCTCTGAGGTAATAGCCATCACGTGCAGCGGCCGCCCTTCCCAGGTCTGCCCTATTTCGCGCGTACCTATCCGGGGAGATGCGGCGGTGAGCGCCTCAATGTAGCCCACAACGTGGGCATGCAGCGTGTACGCCCGACCGGCAGCGTACCCGAGCACCGACTCGGGCGAGGGAATGCTCTCGTCCCGCGGAATGTCGGGGTCGAAATCAAAATAGGCGGGCACGAGGCCCGCGTCGGGATCGAGCGGATCTGGCGCGTCCTGGGCCAGGAGCGATGCCGGAATGGCCGTCAGCAGTAGAAGCGTGAGCAGAAAGGACAGCGAACGTGGTAAAGACATGACCTGAAAAGCTGGTGAAACTGGTGTGCTGCAATATAGCACGGTCTTACACCATCTTGCGCACCCGACTGGCCTTAACGTGCGATGATAACCGGCCGCGATTTTTTTCCCACGCGGACAGCATACCAGCCCGACGGCAGGTACGCGGTGTCAATCACATACTGCATAGCCGTGCCACCGCGGGAACCGGCGGTGACGAGGGGCTCGGCGGTGAGGACGTCGCGCCCGAGCGCATCGACCAGGACAATCCGCGATCCGCGTGGCGCTTCGACATGGATCCGGTCCGTTGCCGGATTGGGCCAAACGGGGATCGGGTCCTGCTGCGGCAGTTCGCCGGCCGAATCTCCGCTCGTCTCGACCGATACGAAGCTGGCCAGGCCAATGCCGCGGGCGGCGAATATATCCCGGATGGTGTCCGAGTGGATCCCTTCCCAGAGCACGAAATCGGCGTCGAGCAGGTGGGCGAGTGCGCCGCTGAAATCCGTATCGCGCGTGTGCCGGCGCATGCCTTCGAGCGCCAGGCGGTCCACCACATCGGCGCCCAGAACCTCGCGCAGATCCCAGAGCGCCGCCCCCCAGATCATGCCCCACGTGTACCGCGACGTGAAGTTGTTGAAGCTCGCCTTGCACTTGCCATCGCCCTCATGAAAGCGCAGGCAGAAACCGTATTTCAGCGTTGGACTGGGCTCTCCGAACTGGAAATTCCACTCGCTTTGGTCGAGATCAAGTCGGCGGAATTCGCTGTCGTTGGCCGGGCCATCGCAGTGCTGGCGATCCGGGCACGTCACCACCCACTCGGCAAACCGGGGGTCGTTTGTGTAGCTCGATGCGAAGTAATCGGCATACCCCTCGCCGAGGGCTTTGGTCTGCTCGGGCGAGTCGCGGTCGCTTTTCCACCCGACTTCCCACGCCAGGATGTGCGTGTATTCGTGATAGAGGACATCGTCCGAGAGGGCCGCGTTCTGCATGAAAATGTTGCCCACCGCGATTTTCATGGCGAGATCCGGCGCAATCGTGACCCCTCCGCTGCCCGCGATGTGGGTCGTGACAGTGACCTGGAAGTTGACATCCACGCCGAGCCGCTCGGTCCAGAATTCGTGCGCAAAACGGTCTATGTGGTAGTAGACGTTTGCGGCGTCGAAAGCCGAGCAGGCGGCAGCGTCCGTGATGCATTCGGCGGTTGTTGGCGCGGCTACATCGAACCGGAAATCCGACGTGCCGTTCTTGCCTGGCAAAGACTCTCCGCCCGGTTGCAGTACGTTGCTTGTGACGCGCACGTACTGGCCGTCGAGAAGCGTCGCGCTCCCGTTCAGGCGCTCGAGCATTACTTCCACGGGCGCGCCTTCTTCCGGGCTCTGCTCATAGACCAGGGCCTGCTGGGCTGCAGCGGGGAGCACCGCCAGAAGCACGGCGCAAAGCCCTGTAGTCAACGTAGTCAACCCTGCGATCAGAATTCGTGTTGGTATGGCAGCTTTTGTGAGCATCTCCTGTGTTACACCCCGTGTTCCACCAGTGTTTCAAATCGGTTCGCTTCACGGTTTTTCCGGACATTCCCTTCGCGGAAAACGCGGCCGTTCATGGCAATATAAGCTCCAGGCGGCAGGGCCTGCACGGCGCCGAGTGCAAACCCGATATTGAACTCGGCATCGGTTCCCTTGAAACGGGCCGGACTGAGCGAACCGACGAGCACGACCGTCTTGTTATCACAAATGGGCGCGAGCGCCTCAAGCGTCTGGACCATGGTGTCCGTGCCATGCGTGATCAGGACAAGGCTGTGCGCGCTCGCGCACACGGCATCTACAATCATTTGCCGGTCCTCGTCGGTGATTTCAAGGCTGTCCTTCTGGAACAGCTGCGTGATTTCGTGCCTGGTATCCACACCTGCCGTCTGCATGATATCCAGAATCATGGGATCGCCAATGGTGTACTCCGATTTGGCATCGAAATACACCTTGTCAATGGTCCCGCCGGTCGTGATGATGTGTAGTGTCATGGCGCCATAATACGAGGTTCTCCCGTGAATAGGAATGGAAGGTGGCGCTGCCACGGCCATAAGCAGAACCGCCTGCGCAGGATGCCGTTCACCGCGTCTACGAACCTGCGCGGCCGCAACCGACCGCGCCTGCACAAGGATACACCGTGCTCCCGCACTCCGATTCAACATATGGTCGCATGCTGACTTGGCGCGCACGCCATGTCACGCAATCGCAGCTGGTACACGTCGCGGCCATACTGCTGGGACTCGGCGCGGGCCTGGCGGCGGTACTTCTCAAAAACGGCGTCCACCTGGTCCAGGAATACGTGCATGGCGATCCCCTCGGCCTGTCGTTTGACCTCTTCTTCTTCCTCTTCCCCGTCATTGGCGTCGGGCTCACGGCGCTGCTCTCCCACGTCAGCGGCGGCCGTCCGGGCGAGGCCATCCCCGTCACGCTGCACGCGATTTCCAGAAAGCGCGGATTCATGGGTATACGATATATATATGCGTGGTACGTCTCGAGTTTCGTGACGGCAGGGCTCGGCGGATCGGTGGGACTCGAAGGCCCGGGTGTCGGCACCGGCGCTGCCATAGGATCGAACGTGGGGCGGCTCTTCCGCCTGGACTACCGGAATAGGATCCTGCTGCTCGGCTGCGCGGCCGCCGGCGTCCTGGCGGCCGTCTTCAACGCCCCGATTGCCGGCATCATCTTCACGATTGAGATTTTCAGCCTCGACCTCACGCTCGCTTCGCTCGTACCGCTGCTGCTGGCTTCCATTTCCGGCGCACTCATGTCCCACTTCCTGAAGGCCAACGAATTCCTGCTTCATGTGGATGCCGTCGCGCCCTTCGCCATTGGCGATGTACCCCTGTACATCATTCTTGGCCTCATCGCAGCCGTCGTGTCGGTCTATTTCACGAAGTCATTTTTTGTGTTCGAAGGACTGTTTGACCGCCTTCCGTCTGGCATTGCGCGCTGGGCGGCGGGCGGCCTCGCCCTGGGACTGCTTGTCTGGCTGCTGCCCCCACTCTACGGCGAAGGCTTCCAGTCGGTCAATTTCTTGCTCAACGGCCAGGAAGCCGACATTTTTTCCTCTGGATTCTCGGCCGACGTCGTGACCTGGGGAAGCGTCTGGCTGCTCGGTGGGCTGCTCATGATCATGCTGGCAAAGATCGTCGCCGCCAGTCTGACCTTCGGCGCGGGCGGCGTCGGCGGCATTTTCGCGCCGAGCCTGTTCACCGGCTGCGTCCTCGGATTCGTGTTCGCCAAGTCGCTCAGCCTCATGGGAATAGCCGATATTGACAGCACCAATTTTGCCCTCGTGGGCATGGCAGGCCTCATGGCGGGCGTCCTCCACTCGCCCCTCACAGCCATCTTTATGATTGCGGAAATCACGGGGGGATACGAACTCTTCCTGCCGCTCATGATCGTGTCAGCCATATCCTTCGCCACGGCGCGCCACCTGCTGCCATATTCCATCTATACCAAGAAACTGGCGCAGCGCGGCGAGCTCATTACCCACAACAAGGACCAGGCGGTCCTCTCCCAACTATCCATCCGGGACATTGTCGAACGGGACTTCCAGTCCGTTCACGCCACCATGACGGTCGGCGAACTGATCGATGTCATTGCCGCGTCCCGGCGCAACCTGTTCCCGGTGCTCGACGAAACAGGCTGCCTGATCGGTATTCTGACGCTCGATGACGTACGCCCCGTCATGTTCGATCCGGCCATGTACAACCTGATCCTTGTCGGAGAACTCATGGATCCACCCCCGGCGTCCGTTGACATCGCCGAAAACATGCCCGCCGTCGTGCAGCGATTCCAGGAAACCGGCCTGTGGAATATTCCGGTCGTCGAAAATGGCCGCTACGTCGGCTTCGTGAGCAAGTCGAAACTGTTCTCCATGTACCGCCGGAAACTCCTCGAATTCAGCTAATTCGGGGCTCGGCGTGAAATGTAACAATGAGAGTTACATTTGAGACAGCTGCCTGAGCGCGTCTCCCGTGATGCGATACGTGGTCCATTCGTCCTGGGCCTCGGCCCCTATCGATTCGTAGAACTCGATGGCCGGTCGGTTCCAGTCGAGAACCGCCCACTCCAGGCGTCCGCACCCCCGCTCCCCGGCCAGTTCGGCGAGCCGCCCGAGCAGCGCCTTCCCGTACCCACGTCCCCGGGCCTCGGGCACCACAAAAAGATCTTCCAGCCAGATACCCGGACGCGCCAGAAACGTCGAGTAGGAATGAAAAAAGAGGGCGAACCCGACGGGTGTGGCCCTGCCGCCAGCCCTTGAACCCTCGAACACCAGCAGCACTTCGGCCGCCGGATGCGCCCCAAAAAGCGATTCCTCGAGCAACGCCTCGGTCGCCACACACTCGTGCCGGAGCTTCTCGTATTCGGCCAGACTCTCAACGAACTCCAAGACCAGCGGGACGTCGGAGCGCTCAGCAAATCGAATGTAGAAATCGTTGGTACCATTCATTTAATCTATCCAAAAAGTGACATCTTACTGTCTTTACCGAACGCATTTGACGGGTCTGTTGGGCTCACTGCCTCTCGAATGACCCCGAAACAGGGGCTCCGTCGCGGAAAATAGCACTCATACTCATCTCGCCGCCATTCACCGACCACGTCAATGTATTCCCATTGCCGGCAAGCGCCGTCCACGTCTTGCTGGAGGAGAATCGGTACAGGTCCCGTGATGTATCATCGCTCAAATAGGTTGTTTCCCACCGACGGTGCTGTGTTTCGAACGTCAAAAAGAAGAAGTGACTTCCTGGCTTTTCCCCTTGTACATCGAGAAAGACAAAAACACCGCAGCCATCCAATACGTGATATCCTCTGAGGGTTGCTGGCTGCCCAGATACGTGGCCATTCCATTCTCCCACAAGGTCTTCATACACCCGGAATTCCTCCTGGGAGCATCGAGAACCGTCTTCATAGGTGGGGAGATAATCGGCATTGACTGGCCAATCAGGTTTTGCAGCCGTTCGACTGAACTCCATGCGCCAGTTTTGGCTCCAGGTTTTGCCACCGTCCCGGGATGCCATATCATCCCACCGGAGCGAAAACGGCGAAATGTCGGAAAACGAGTACTGTTGAATCTCTTCGTTCCCTTGGGCGTCGGTCGATGAGCTGAGGAACACCCCCCTCCCATGGCAAAATTTGCCCTCCAGACTCGAATTGGATGATTTGTTTTTCCCTGGCCAGTTCAGCCATAGAATCCATTCCTGTGAGGACTCGCTGTAGTAACGGAGGCTGTACCCCTTTATGGGTTTCGAATCCCAAAGCTCAAGAACGGCCCTTCCATTCAATATGGCGTAGATTGAGGCACGCGCGGAGACGCGATCCTGAAACTCCAATTGATCATTAATGACACGAAGGTTGACATCCCACTCCCCAATCCAGAAATCGAATTGGCGATGTGGATCCGGACTGAAAGCCGAATAGGCAAGACTGTCCTCGACGAAAATCCGGGAGTGTGTCTGGCCATATGACAATGCTGGCAGGATGGCGACCGTCACAACAACCGTCGTAAAGCAGTAATAAATAAGTCGCATGTGATTAATCGCGCCGGGCTATAAAATACCTTCCTGCCTCAGCCACGCCAACCAAACACCCCACACATCATGAAATGTGCCGGTTCTTGTGTCCCTGAGATCGTGACCGGCACTCTCAAACAGTACGTAGCTGAATGGCAGGCCGAGAGATTGATAACGATTGATATTGGTTGTGTCGAGGCGCGTCGGTATGCTCCTGTCGTTGTCTCCGAATAGCCACATGCTTGGTACATTCATGGAAGAAAGAACGGGCTCAGGATCGTATCCATCGGGACCTGAAAACGATGCGAGCTGGCTGTATACCTGGTCCAATGATGTGGTCGTTCCATCGGCCAACCCACTGTAGAATCCTTCCAGACCGACGCTGACCGTGGGTCCTGACCAGTACATTTGAAAGGCAACATCATCCAATTTTGAAGATGCGAGGGGGCCGATCCACCCTCCTTGGCTGTTGCCAGCGATGCCGATTCTTGTCGAGTCAATATCTGCGAGCCGATGCAGGAATCGAATGGCGGCGACCGCATCATCAGCAAGCTGATTGATAGTCGTTCCACTATTGAATATGCCTACCCCCGTGAATGTACCCTGGGATTCTCCTACCCCTCGTTTGTCATACCGAAGGACAGCCATACCCTCAGGAACCAAAGGATCTGTGGCCCCCTTCTGCGAGTTCCGGTCCAATTGACCCGATCCATGCACCCAAACAAGAGCCGGGTATGGAGCCGAACCCACCGTTGGAATGTCGAGTTCGTAGCGAAGTCGCGTCTCATTGCTGAGAAAGAACCGATCTCCAACGACCTCGATTCGCATGACATCAGTAAACCCCCCAGTTATTGCCTGGATATCAACGGCGCCGAATGAAACGGCCTCTACCAATCCGTCATTCGTTACCGTGGCGACCTGTGGGTTTGAACTTGTCCAGGTGACGGATTGGTTGTCAATTACGTTTCCCCTCGAATCGGCTATAAACGTTTGTATCTGCGTCAAGTCGCCGGGTAATTCGAGGTCCTTTGAACGATTTCCAAGGATGATTTGCTTAACACGCTGTTGAACGGTCAAAGAAATCGTTTCCGTGATTCCTTTGGCGGTTGCGGAGATCTCAACGTCTCCATTTGCAACTCCACGAACTATGGCTTCTTGGTCGCCTGACCCTGTTGGAAATATCTCTACGATGCCCGGCACGCTCGCCGTCCAAACGACACCTGTGAGCCCAGTATTTTGGCCGGACCCCGTGATGCCGGTCGCTGAAAGGTTCAACGTGGCGCCCAAGGCGTCTATTTCGGTCGCCGTAGACTGTATATCGATGCGGACGATGTCTGAACTGGGCACAATCGGGTCATCCGGCTCGGCGTTCCCGCTGGAGGATGAGTCACATGCACTCAGCGATACAATCAAGAAGAACACTACTCTGGAAATCCAGGGTGACGGGCGTCGAGGGTGCAGAATTTGAAGCATTGTGGCCACGTAGAAAAAGGTCAGTTATTTCGAGGATAAAGGTCAGCTATTGATATAAGAGGCCCGAAGGCTCCGAAAAGTCGCAGGTGTTGGGCTTTTTTGCGCCGAGTGCGGATTTTATGGACCTTCGTGCGACCAAAACCGTGAATCACGTCTCTTTACTGTAGTTGAATTTACCGTGGCTCCACACCGTATGTCCGTAGACCGATTTACAGAAGCGCTGGCACCACACTACAGTGGAGCCCTGAGATACTGTAGAGGGCTCTGCGGGTCCTGGTCGCCTGAACAAGCCGAAGACGTGCTTCAACAGGCCCTTATGGAGGCATACATCCATTTTGATGACCTCCTCGAAGTAGAAAAGTTCAAAGCCTGGCTGTATAGAATCATGACCAGGACAGCGTATCGGGCCAAGAAGAGGCATTTTTGGAGTCGCATGGTCTCCATTCACCAGGATGACATGACTGAACGACTGCCACCGGTATATACCGCAGACGAAAACCGGGAGGAGTCCGACCGGCTCTACGCGGCCCTCTCGGAGCTCTCAGTCAAGGAACGGTCGGCTCTGTTGCTTTTCGAAATCGGTGGTTTTTCAATCAAGGAAATAGCGCTTATCCAGGATGAGCGCAGTCTTTCATCGGTGAAGTCCAGGCTGAGTAGAGCACGCAGTCGTCTGAAATCACGATTGGAGAAAGAATCGATCGCCTTACCCAAGGGCAAGCAGCATCCTGACCTGGAACAGGAAACGATGCGCATCATCGATACATCGCATACACAATCCCGCGAATAGAAAATGAGCCTGGAAACCTATTGGAAATCCCTGAACCGTATTCACTACGATGATACCCTCCCTGAGGTGGTCTCGTGGTTGGAACGACAGGACAAGCAGGATGAAGCTGGCTATAAGCAGGCTTTCGTCGTATCAAGGTTCGCTCCTGTCTGGAAACTTGGCATCGCTGCCGTTATTCTGGTTGCGGCCTTCATTCCTATCTCTGAACACCGTGTCGTTGGCTATGTGGGACATGGCGTTCTGACGGATCATAGCCCAATAGCATGCCTGAAAGTTGAATCGCTTTCTTGGCTGAACCAGGATCAGCTCGACATATCCATTTCACGAAGTCAGGACAGCTTCGTGTTCTCATTTGATTGGATTGTGGATGTGGACTCAGTGGACGACATCCGAAGCCGGGTACAAGAATTGGAAGAACTCGCATTGGTGAGCAACGTGTCTTACAAACCTATCCAGATTGAACGAAGCATTTCAAGTTGGAAATGGGTCCTGATGCGCCTGCAGATCGGGCACGCGCAAGAACAGGGCGATCAGATCCAATTGGCTTCCCTGGTTGACGAACAGCTTTCTGAAATGGGCATTTCACACGCCAGGTCGCAGATTGTGAACTCTCCAGATGTTCCGTCAAGGCTTCAATTCAAGGATATAGAACACCACACACATGATTAATTCATTTATGCGAAATCTCCCATTTCTGCAATACGCGATTCTTCTCAGTACAGCCGTATTGGCTGTCGAAGTAACGGCGCAGCCCATCACATTGACCAGCGCCGCCGGTTCGACGGTCAATGCATATGTAACGGGTCATGAAAACGCAAAAAGCGGCATTTTCATCGTTCACGACTGGTTTGGATTCTCTGATTTCAGTCGTGCTTTCGCAGACCGACTCGGAGCACAGGGGTACAGAGTTCTGGCTATCGATCTGTACGCCGGCAGGTCAGCCACTACGCATGCGGAGGCCCAGTTATTGATGAATGATCTCTTCAGCAAGGCCCCGTCGGAAATCAATACCATGTTGCAAACAGGTCTGGACTATCTGGAAACAACCACAGACAAGGTGGCAACCATCGGGTTCAGTATGGGAGGTGAGATTGCATTGCGCGCCACATTGCTCGAGCCAGATTCAGTGGACGCGACCATTGTCATTTATGGCGGTGGAATCGAGAATCGAGAGGTCAGCGATCTCGCACGCTTGAAATCCCAGGTTCTGATTGTTACGGGCTCCAAAGACTCATGGGCAATGTCATCGTTGATGGCGTTCATACCGAAGATGGACGCTGCCAATCAGAGTACGGAGGTGTACATCTATCCCGGAGCTAATCACGCCTATGCACAACCGTTGTATGCCTCTGGGGCCAATTATAATGAGACAGCTACGCGTGTCTCGTGGATGGTCATTGATGACTTCCTGGAGCGGCACCTCAAAAATAACAAGGATGATCGAATAGAAGGGTAGCGTACCCTCTCCGTCATCTACCTCATTCTCTATCAATTACCTCTATGGTTGGCTCCATGATGGGATATTTATGTCTGCTCGTTCGAAACCGTACCATGGTATCTGGTCGCCTGGCGTTCATTATTATGATGCTCGCTACCACGTCATCAACAGTGGTTTCTGCACTCACAATGACGGTCGGATTTGATCAGACTGCAATGCCACTTTCAATTCCGGATGGTGCCGCCTTGGACAATGCCGGTTGGAGAGTGGCCGCAGAGAACGACTGGGTGGTTGTCAGCTCCTACCGCGATGATGATCGAGGCACCAATTCCGGCTCATTATTGGTTTACAGAGTCACGAGCGAGGGACCTGTCTATCATTCCAAGCTTACGGGCGTGGCCAGAGCATTTGATAGGCTCGGCAGCTCACTGGACATGGAGGCTGACTTGATCGCGGCGGGATCACCGGAACATGATACCGCTGGACGTGACGCTGGCTCGGTTACCGTCTTCCGGCTTGAGGATGATTCGTGGATTCGGGAAGCTACTCTTTTCCCTGGAGTTCCCGACCTGTTTGCAACTTTCGGTACATCCGTTTCGCTCAGTGGTTCAACGATGATAGTTGGATCTCCAGGACAGGGTGCGGGCAAAGGAGCTGCCTATGTATTTGAACGTAATCAATCATCGAGGCGGTGGGGCCTGAAACAGCGTATCGATCCCCCAATCAGTGAGTCGTTGGCGTTTGGATCCACAGTTTCGGTTGATGGGAATATCGCCGTGGTGGGGTCGTCGGCGAACGATATCATTTTTGTTTATGAAAAGATCGGAGACGTCTGGACGCTATCCGCGTCCTTTGAATATCCTGGCCCGACGAGGGATTTCTCAAATTTCGGAACGTGGGTAGACGTGAACGGTCCATGGGTTATGACCGGAGCTCACGGAGAGGCCAGCGCGGGAGATTTTTCAGGGGCGGTCTATATATATAAGAAAAACGTTACCGCCGAGTGGGGCCTTCATCAAAGATTGGAGGCGTCTGATGCAAGGCCCTTCGGTCGGTTTGGAACATCCGTGCGAAGTCGCAATGAAATTATGGTAATCGGATCGGACGGTGCTGACGGTCCGGTGAGCGCCACGGGTGCAGTATACCTCTTCCAACTCGAAGAGAACCAGTGGGTCGAACGATCCAGGGTTGTCCCATCCGTCGGAACACGTGGAGACCAGTTCGGATCATCCGTGGCGATATCCAACAACGATTATGTCGTTGTTGGCGCTCCGGAAAGTGATGAATCTGGCGAAGCATCAGGGGCGGCGTACTATTTCCAACATTCGCTCAGTATTTCCACTGCGGTGGACGAACCAGAAGTACCGAAACCTGAATATGGCTGTAATATATCAGTTTATCCTAATCCTTCCTCAGGCCTGACATTTCTGAGATTACCATCTGACCATCCTGGTCGGATTCCTGTCACAATCAGTGATGTACTCGGGAGAGTAGTGTATGACACAGTCGTTGATGACTCGGGCGGGAAATGCATGGATATTAGATTGGAATTGAATGACCTGTCCCCAGGGATATACATTGCCCGTACTGGGCGTTTCGATTCGAAAATATTTTCAATTATCAATGAAAGATAAATCAATGAAAGGCTTTCGTTTTGCCTAGTGCCGTTCGTCATCCTGTGCCTGGTAACATGGGCAGAAGCAGCCGGACAGGCCCCCCCAAGTACTGCCCTGCGAGTGCCACTGCTGTCCCAACGTTTGATGTGGTCGCGTCTGTAACATGAAGGTAGGCAATGGCATAGGAAATATGAGGGCGATCGAGGCTTGGACTTCGGATTACACGTTGCATTGGGCATATTACCCAATTCGATACTCACCTCCGAGGTCTCTACGCATACCATTCTACAGATTCTGAGCCTCACGCTTCACGCTCTTCGAAATGACACCGCTTGAGGAGCTGCTTCGGCAGACTCCCGATGGTCCCCCACTGGCTGTCGTGAGCAATTATACACGACGACTTATGTAAGTGCGCATGTTGGTGAGATATTCGTATCTTCCCGTCATGAAAAAGATTACGATTCCCGACGCAGATACTGTCATCCTCGCATTGCAGGATGAGATTCGGCGCTCCCCTGAGGCGCGCTAT
>JAJCYR010000049.1 GCA_029262775.1 Bacteroidota bacterium | reverse complement strand
CAGCCGGGACTGGCTCGTATCGATCGGCAGCGTGACTACGACCACGTACCCGTTTGCGGCGGCCTACGCCTACGAAAAGAACGGGCGCATCAAGGAGACGGATTACTACAATAAGCAGTCACCGGCCGCGAACAAGCGCTTTCGGTTTGGGCTTGCATATGATTCAATGAGCAGGCTCCTCGGCGCCGATTACAGCTACTACGACATGTCGACGGGGTGGGTGGCGTCGGCCGCGTATGACCTTTCGGATATGTCCTACGATCCGAGCGGCAACCTGACGGCGATGAAGCGCTACCGCGAGACGGGCACGCTGATTGATAATTTGACGTACCAGTACACGGCGGGGACGAACAAGCTCGACTACACGGACGATGCAGTCGGCGCGAGCGCCGAGACGTGGGATGCGGAGGATGGCGCGGCGGGCGCCTATGCGTACGACGCGAACGGGGCCATGACGAAGCTCCCAGCCCCCTACAGCGTGACGAGCGCTGCGTACGATGCGCGGGGGCTCGTGACAAAAGTGGTGACGGGCACGGGTACGACGACCTACCGCTACAACTCGGCCGGCGAGCGCTACTGGAAGGCGGGCTTGGACTACTACGCGCTGGATGGCGCGCTGCAGCTTGGCGTGTTTACGACAACCGGCACGCTGAAGTACTGGAACATCATCGCGGGCGGCCGCGTGGTGGGCCGCCTTGAGAGCGGCGCGCGGAAGTACTACCACCAGGACCACCTTGGAACGACGCGCGCAGTGGTCGAGGGCACCTGCTCGGGCGGCTGCACGATCCGGGAGGCGAAAGACTACGACGCGTGGGGCATTGAGCTGGCGGGCCGGACGTTCCTGAGTGGCTCGGCGGCGAAAGAAGGCTATACCGGCAAGGAGCGAGACCTTGAAACCGGCCTGGATTACTTTGGCGCCCGCTACTACATGCCGTCGATTGGGCGGTGGAATGCGGTGGATCCGCTCGCCGAGAAATTCCCCGGCTGGAGCCCGTACAACTATGTGCTTAACAATCCAGTTCAAATCTTCGACCCAAATGGAAAAGAGCCGTGTTGTGTTGCAACAATTCAGCTTTCAGGCCGAGTACAACCATGGGGCTCATTTGAAGGAACACTGGGTTTAGCCGTAGATACCAATGGTGAGTATGGTGTCTTTGTCTCTGGAAGCGTAGGAATAGGTTTTGGCATTGGATTTTCAGGTGAGGCGACTGGAAGCTTCTATCCAGGTTTAGACAAAATACAGCAACTGGAAGACAATCCAGGGTTTAGTTTTGGGCTAATATTGGCTGCCGGTGAGTTGGGTGGTACTGGTGAGGCTAAGTTGTCTGGAGTAAGTCCCGGTATCTCAGGAGGTATCGCTGTGGGATTAGGAATTGCCGTTTATGCGCAACGAGACTGGACGAAGTTCTTGTACAAATCCAATGGATCTGGATCTGGATCTTTACAGGAATATTTAAATTCTGATGAGGGGCAGCGCATAAGAGAACAGCTTGGTCTTTCGGAAGAGGACTTTGATGCTATCTTTGAAGAACTTGAAGAAAGTTTACGACAATCTAAGGACAATAATGACGACGAGGATAATTGATGGATATGATATTGGTGGTAGTGTATGTATTGGCTTCATTGGCGGGGGTGACTACTGTGGTGATCATGTTTTTGATTACTAGAGTAATCATAAGAGCAGACCGTAAACAATACAACTCACCAAGAAAAATAAAATCATATGTTGAAAAATTAAAATATACTGATGATGTAAAAATAATATCATTATTAGGAAAGCTATCATTATTTTTATTCGTTGTCGTATTCGCGATTCTTTTTGCAAGGGCTTTGATATTATAGATCGGGGCAGACGTGTCCCAACGTTCACTCATGACCCTTCAGCCTGAGCCGGTAGAACGCCTGCCAGAATCCGATGGCAGGATGATCGTCAATCAGGTCATTGAGCGCCTGAATCAGTCTGGCTTCCCCCGTTTCAGCGGAGAGGTAGTTAAGAGCTACCTTACTACTGAACAAGGAGGAACCTATGAAACCAAGACAGAGGCGTTCACACACGCCGGAATTCAAGACGGAGGCCATCGAGATGGCCAAACGGCGGGGCATACCGGACACGGCTCGGTCGCTTGATTTGAGTCCAAGTCTGCTTCGGACGTGGATCAAGAAGTTGAAAGCAGACGGTGATCGAGCCTTCCCCGGCAAGGGCAACCCGCGGGATGCCGAGATGGCCGAGCTCAAGCGTAGACTTCGGCGCTCCGAGGAGGAGAATGCCATACTAAAAAAGGCTGTCGGTATCTTTACGAGTCGCCCTCAGTGAGATACCGTTTTATTCAAGATCATCGAGGGCAGTTCAGCGTGAGTGCCATGTGCAGGGTCATGGAGGTGTCTTCCGGCGGATTCTACGACTGGGCGCGGCGCGGGGAAAGCGATCGTGACAAGCAGAACCGGGTGCTTCAGGTCCACATCAAGTCGGAGTTCAAGGCAAGCTATGGGCGCTACGGTAGCCCCAGGATCTACCATAAACTGCGGCAAAAGGGCGTTGCGTGCAGCGAGAACCGTGTTGCACGTGTCATGCGCAAAAACGGCATTCGGGCGGTACAGGCACGTAAATTCCGGTCAACAACGGACTCGGACCATACGCAGCCTGTTGCTGCGAATGTCTTGGACCGCGAGTTCGCTGTAGAGAACGCCAATACCGCGTGGTGCGGGGATATCACCTACATCTGGACGACTCACGGATGGCTGTACTTGGCGATCATCATGGACCTTTGTACACGCCGGATTGTGGGCTGGTCGGCACGTACCACCATGCACCGAAGTCTGGTCCTTGACGCCCTCGGGGCGGCCCTCAAGGACCGCAGGCCCCCGACTGGCCTCGTTCACCACAGTGACCGAGGAAGTCAGTACGCAAGCCACGAATACCGGGCTGAACTCGAGGCGGCTGGCATCACGTGCAGCATGAGTCGAAAGGGAAACTGCTGGGACAATGCTCCCGCGGAATCCTTCTTCGCAACCCTGAAGCAGGAACTCGTCTACCAGCGTGCCTTCGAGACGCCTTCAGAGGCCAGGCATGCCCTGTTCGAGTTCATCGAAGTCTGGTACAATCGGCAGCGGCTTCACTCCTCGCTGGGATACATGACCCCAGTGGATTACGAGGCCATGCTGCAACAACAATCAACCAACCAAGCGGCTTAAACTACCTGTCCGTGAAAGCGGGGGAAACCCA
>JAJCYR010000048.1 GCA_029262775.1 Bacteroidota bacterium | reverse complement strand
TCAGTCGCTGTACGTCGATTCGTGAGGTGGTGACCGGAATGCTCGCTTGCGAGAACCGGCTCAAGCACGCCAATGTGCACTGCATTCCACGCAGAAGCACGCTCTCCGACGCTAATTGCCGACGCGACTTCGAGGTCTTTGAGGCTCTTTATCGCTTTCTCTATGACACGTATGCGCGCGATTTACCGGACAGCTGCGACGAACCGGTGAAGGGCTCTCGGACCTGGATGTCGAAGCTCTTCATTGTCGACAGCACTACGATCTCGCTTTTCCAGGAGATCCTGAAGTCGGTGGGGCGAACGCCACTCAACGGCAAACGCAAGGGAGGTGTCAAGGCTCATACGTTGATGAAGGCGGACGAGGACGTGCCGCACCTGGTTCGGTTAACCGCGGCAAGTGTCCACGACCATACCTTTCTGAAGGAGATAGATCTGCCTGCTGGCTCGATAGTGACCTTCGACAAGGGCTATGTCGACTACGCGGTCTACAACCGCTGGACGGAGCGCGGAATCAGTCTTGTTACGCGGTTGAAGACCGGTGCGGCGTTTGAAGCGCTTCAAGAGCGTCCGCTCAGCGAGGCGCAGAAGGAGAGCGGCATCGTGAGCGACACGGAGGCCCTTCTGGGGAGCACCTATCTGCCCAATAAGGCCAAGGGGCGTGTGATCGTGTATGCCTACCTGGACGCGAGGACAAAAAAGCAGCGTACGTTGACATTTTTCACCAACAACCCGAGCATGGACGCCTTGACGATTGCCCAGATTTACCGGCAACGTTGGCAGATTGAGCTACTTTTCAAACGGATCAAGCAGAATTATCCGCTCCGGTACTTTCTCGGCGACAACGTCAATGCAATCAAGATCCAGATCTGGTGTGCCCTCATTGCCGATCTGCTTTTGAAGGTCATTCGTAGAGGTTGTGAGCGGAAGTGGGCCTTTGCAAACCTGGCCTCCATGGTCCGTCACCATCTGATGAATTACATCGACCTGAAGGGCTTTCTCAACAATCCTGAGAAAGCCATTCTGAAGGCGCGCCAGACGCAACCCGCTGAGCCCGTATGGAGCTTGTTTCCGACATAGGGGGCATGCTATAGCCACAACGGACACTTTTGTGCCGCAACTTGCCACAAACAGCGATTTGTCGAGTCCGGTACGTTTTAACCGGACAGCACTGATTATAGATATATCACAGGTAGAGCCACGTCGCCAGCAGGAAAAAGATCAGAATCCCAAGAATGTCGTTGCTGGCCGTGATGAACGGCCCGGTCGCGAGCGCCGGATCAATATCGAACCGGTCCAGCAGGAGCGGAACCGACGCACCGATGGTCGTGGCAATGGTAACCACAATGAGTAGCGCCAGGCCAGCGGTAAGTGCGAGCCTCACGACACTTGTGCTGTCAACAGACGTGACGGCCGAGAGCACAAGTACGGCAATTGCCAGCACGACCGATGCCGCGAGTCCGTTCAGAAGCGCAACCCCCATTTCCTTCAGGATCCGGCTGCTGAAGTCGGAGGCCCACACATTGCCCGATGCCAGCCCCTGAACCGCCACCGATGAGCTCTGGATACCGGCATTCCCGGCCGTTGCCATCACAATCGGAATGAAACTCGCCAGCACCGTAGCCTCCACCAGCGCGCTCTCGAAATACAGGATCACGGTCGCCGCAAACGCCGAGCCGAGCATGCCCGTCAGCAGCCAGGGCAGCCGCCCCCGCACAATGCGCAGTACGGAATCGGTGGACTCTTCGCCAACCCCGAGACCCGACATGCGCTGCATGTCCTCCTCGGCCTCTTCCCGGATCACGTCCACGATATCATCGATCGTAATGCGCCCTACGAGCTTGCCATCGAGATCGACGACCGGCATGGACACGAGGTCATAGCGCTCCATGAGCCGCGCTACAGCTTCCTGGTCCACACTCGTATTGACCGATATCACATCCGTATTCATGATGTCCCGGATGCTGATGTGTGCCGGTGAAAGCAGGAGCCGCTTCAGCGATACGAATCCGACCAGCCGTTCGTGGTCATCGACCACAAAAATGACGTGAATAAATTCAACATTTTCGGCGTTCCGACGGACCTCTTCAGTCGCTTCAGCCACGGTCGCCGATTCGTGCACGATGACGAGCTCCGCAGCCATGCGGCCACCGGCCGTTTCCTCATCGTAGCCAAGCAGTTCCTGCACATCGGCCGCATACTCCAGCCCCGGAATAACCTGATCGGCCAGGTGCTGCGGTAAATCGGCGAGGACGTCCACGGCGTCGTCCGTGTCGAGCTCGTCGAGCATGCTGGCTATACGCTCGTGGGGGGTGTCCTCGAGCAGATCGGCACGGTAGTCGTCATCCAGTTCGGCCAGGACCTCGCCGGCGTTCTCGTCCGGCAGCCAGTGGAACAGGGTCGACGCCAGCCTGTCGTCCATGTGCATGAGCACATCGGCAAGGTCTGCCGGGTGCAGGTCGCGGGCAATGTTGAGCACCATGCCCTCCTCCCGGGCCTCGACCAGTGCCTCCAGGTTGTCCAGAAGCTCCGCATCGATATCGAGCCGCGCGGACGTATTCTGATCGGTCTGTTCCATGGGGCGATGCGGGATGGGTGCGGCATTCAGCCGGAGATGCGAGCGTTCACCGGCCAGCCGAAATATACCCCGTGAGCTCGACAAAGTCGTGCGGCGTCAGTTCCTCGGCGCGCACGCCGCGCCATTTTTCGGGAATCCGGTTGCCATCCGGCCCGGCCATTGACCTGAGACTGTTCCGAAGTGTTTTTCGGCGCTGGTTGAAGGCCGTGCGTACCACGATGCGGACGTTTTGGGCCTCTTCCAAAGACAATCCATCGGCCCGGGGAACGAGGCGTACGACGGCGCTTCGAACGTCCGGTTTGGGATGGAAGACATTGCGCGACACGGGAAACAGGATTTTGGCCTCGCACAGCAATTGGACGGCAACAGACAGGATGCCGTACTGCTTGGTCCGGGGCTCGGCGATAAGGCGGGCAGCCACTTCGTACTGCATCATGATGACCGCTTCGGCCAGAACCCCCGCGGCGGCCGCATCGAGAAGGGAGAAGAGGATGGGCGAGGTGATGTAGTAGGGCAGATTGCCAATGACCGAGAGCGGAGCGCCCATTTCTGCGGCAAGCGCGGGCCAGTCGGCGCCGAGCACGTCGCCCTGCGTGATATCGAGGTCAGGCCAGCGGGCGCCGAGCAGCTCCGCGGCGCGCGAATCGACTTCAATAACGCGGAGCCGCTCAAAGCGCTCCAACAGGATACCCGTCAGCGCTCCCGTGCCGGGGCCAATTTCCACGACAGGGGCGCGGCCAGAGGCCTCCAGCCCCGCGACAATGCGCCGCGCCGTGTTCGGATCGCGCAGGAAGTTCTGGCCGAGGTGTTTTTTGGGCGTGAGTGGCGTCGTCATGGGGTTTCCGATGGGCTGCCAGCCAAGTAGGTGCGGGCCCGATCGTGCGATCCCCCGCGGTCGGGAAAGTCCAGCACGCGCTTCCAGGCCTCGCGGGCATCGTTCCGCTGGCCAAGGAGATCGAGCGCCGTACCGAGCCGGAGCATGGCCTGCGCCCGGAAAAACGAGACGTGGTCATAACCGGACTCCGCGTCCACAGCGCGCTCGAAGTGGGTGGCGGCGCCCGCCCAGTCCGCGTCCCGGAGGGCCAGGCGCCCCAGGTAGTAGTGCGAAATGGCCTCGATCGGCTCCGGGGCGGGCGCCATTCGGGAAAACATGTCACGGGCCGTATCCCAGTCGGCCCAGCGAAAGGCCACGCGGCCGCGCAGCATGACGAACAGTGGGTTCTCGGGATAGCGCGTCACCAACCAGTCCGCCCAGTACGCAGCCTCTTCCCCATTGGGCTCGTAAAAGGCGTGAATCTGCACCAGAAACCATGCCGCCTCAACGCGCACGAAGCGGCCTTCCCGGGCCACACGCTCGAGCAGGCGAATGCCCCGTTTTCGGTCGCCGTCCGGAAAAAACCACATGAAGGGCCGAACGAGCGGGTATTTTTCCGGGATCACATCTGCAAAGTACAGATAGACGCCGTCTCCAAAAACCAGATCCGCATTCGTCGTATCCCACGCCGCCAGTTCGAAAAGGTCGCCGACGGCGCGGCGGCCGGAGCGCGAGGCCTTCCACCATGCTCCGCGGTCGCTGTAGAGGCGGCCCCGGAAGCCGTGCGCGGCGGCGCGAAAAAAGCGGGCGTCGAATGGGCTCCCGAGTTCGCGGGCCCGGGCTTCGGTCCGATCCATGGCAGCCAAAAACGCCTCGTCGTGGGCCGTGTCCTCGACCGTCAGGCCTGGCAGAATACGCCACCAGAGCGAAAGCCCCTCCAGGAAGGGCGCAACCGGGTGATCGGGGTAGCGCTCACCGATCGTGGAAAAAACGGAATCGGCCGCCGCGAGGTCATACCGGTAGAGATAATCGAGTGCCCGGTCTGCCTGTTCCGTGAGCCAGGGATCGGACAGGATGGAGCCGTCTGTCGCTGCGCGTGCCGACTCCTGCGCCGACCCCTGCGCCGCCGCCGGCGAGGGGCAGAGGAGACCGAACGGCAGCATCCACCAGAAAAAAACGGATGTCCAAATGCGCGTCAGGACGGACGACGCCCCAGATGGCGAGCACCCGAGTAGAGGAGGCCAACCAACAGGATCTTGGCCACGTCGACCGGAATGAAGCGCAGCCAGCCCTTGTCGAGCGATTCCATCCAGGTGGCGTGCCCGGCAGCGAAGTGCAGCCACGTGACACCAATGGTGAAAAGAATGATGGATGCGACGAGGAGCGACAGCATGCTGCCCGTCGGTGAGTTCCACCGCGTGGAAAGCGCGCCGGCGGCCGCAGCCGACAGCGGATAGGCCAGCAGGTAGCCGGCCGATACGGCGGTCATGAGGTAGGCCGGGCCGATTCCATCACCCGCGAAGACGGGGAGGAACATACCGAGGGCGATGTAGAGGCCCTGGGCCAGCATGCCGTTGCGCCATCCGAGAAACAGGCCGCTGCCGTAGACGGCCAGCGTCTGCAATGAAAAGGGGACTTCCCAGAGATAGATCCGGAATTGGGCGCCGAGCGCCGTGAGCAGAGCAAACCCAACCACGGCAACGAGTTGTGTAGTTGCCGATGCCGTGCTGGAGCGCAGGTCATCGACAATGGAGCGGGTGCCGGAATGAAGGCGGAGGGCTGCTGTCATGGGTATCAGGCGCGTGGTTTCAGGAAAGGGTACAAGGACCCGTAAAAATATTCTTGCTTGTGAAGATAATAACCCGGAGCGTTCATCGCTCGTAATTGAGGTTGGCAGCGAGCCACTTTTCCACGCTGTCGGGAGAAGTACCCTTTCGGCGGGCGTACTCGTGCACCTGGTCGCGGCCGAGGAGCCCTACGTTGAAGTAGGCGGCTTCCGGATGTGCAAAGCAGATGGCGCTGACGGACGAGGCCGGGTTCATGGCGAGGCTTTCGGTAAGCGTCATGCCGGTGCGGGCCTCAACATCCAGGAGTTGCCAGATGGTGGGTTTTTCGGTGTGGTCGGGCTGCGCCGGGTAGCCGGGCGCCGGGCGGATGCCTGCGTAGCGCTCGGCAACGAGGTCAGTGCTGGAGAGCCTGGAACCGGTTTCGTAGCCCCAGGCATCGCGGCGAATGTGCTCGTGCAGGTATTCGGCGTAGGCCTCGACCAGCCGATCGGAGACTGCCTTGAGCATGATGGACCGGTAGTCATCGTGGTCGGCCTCGGCGGCAGTGGCCTTTTCGCGAGTTCCGTGGCCCGCGGTGACGGCAAACAGGGCAATCCAACCGTTTTCCTCCGGCACGAAATCGGCAAGCGCCCGGTTCGCGTGCCCCGCGCCTTTTTGGGCCTGCTGCCGAAGCGTGTGCAGGCGGGCAATTTCACGGGGCGAGCTTTCGTGGGGGTCACCCACCACGATGTCGTCGCCGTCGCGACGGGCAGGAAAAAGGCCGTAGACGGCAGCCAGGTTCGTGCTACCTGCGGCTTCAAATTCGTCCAGGATCCGGTTACCGTCGGCCAGCAGCAGCCGGGCCGCGTCGCCTTTTTCGCCGTCGTCCTCGATAATCGCCGGATATTTGCCTTTCATCTGCCACGCCTGAAAGAAAGGCGTCCAGTCAATGTATGGCCGCAGTGTGGCGACGGTCACGCCTTCCGGCTGGAACACGCCGAGCTTCCTGGGGCGCGGATTCGTTTCGGCGTCAAACGTGAGCGCCAGACTGTTCGCGCGGGCCTCCTCGAGTGTCAGAAACACCGTTTTCTGGCGGCGCGCGGCGTGACGCTCCCGCAGTTTGGCGTATTTGGCGAGCGCCTGAGCGGCAAAGTCATCCTTCTCGGCATCCGACAGCAGACTGCCCACGACCGGCACGCTGCGCGAGGCATCCAGCACGTGCACCACCGGGCCGCTGTAGGCCTCATCGATCCGGACCGCCGTGTGCATTTCACTCGTCGTGGCGCCCCCAATCAGGAGCGGAATGGTCATACCGCGGCGCTCCATCTCGGCTGCCACGTGCACCATCTCGTCGAGCGAGGGGGTGATGAGGCCGCTCAGGCCAATAACGTCCACATCCTGCAGCTCGGCCTGGCGCAGGATTTCATTGGCCGGAACCATCACGCCAAGGTCAATCACCTCGTAGTTGTTGCAGCCCAGCACGACGCCCACAATGTTTTTTCCGATGTCGTGCACGTCACCCTTGACGGTGGCCATCAGCACGCGGTCGCGGCGCCGCGTCGTTCCGGCTGCGGCATTTTCCGCTTCGATGTACGGAATGAGCCAGGCTACGGCCTTTTTCATGACGCGTGCGCTTTTGACCACCTGGGGCAGAAACATTTTTCCGGCGCCAAAAAGGTCGCCGACGCGTCCCATGCCCGCCATGAGCGGGCCTTCTATGACCTCCAGCGCCGAGCCCAGTTTCTGCCGCGCCTCCTCCGCATCGGTCTCGGCGAACTCCACAATGCCTTTTACGAGAGCATGCTCCAGACGCTTTTCGACCGACTCGTCCCGCCAGGCCAGATCCGGGCCGGAGCCTTCCCTGCCCGCCCCGGAAAACCGGTCGGCAAGCGTCACGAGGCGCTCCGTGGCGTCGTCACGGCGATCGAAGAGTACGTCCTCGACGGCCGTCAGAAGCTCGGGATCAATTTCCTCGTAGACTTCGATCTGGCCAGCGTTCACAATGCCCATGTCCATGCCTGCCCGGATGGCATGGTACAGGAACGAGGTATGCATGGCTTCGCGCACGCGGTCGTTGCCCCGGAAGGAGAACGACAAATTGCTCACGCCGCCCGAGACCCGCGTGCCGGGAAGCGCGTCCTTGATCCAGCGCGTAGCCTCCAGATAGTCGATGGCGTAGCGACGGTGCTCGTCAATGCCGGTGGCTATGGCGAAGATGTTGGGATCGAAGATGATGTCTTCCGCCGGGAAACCCACTTCCTGCGTGAGCAGGTCGAAGGTGCGCTGGAGAATGGCCTTGCGGCGCTTGAGCGATGCGGCCTGCCCGTCCTCGTCGAAGGCCATCACGATCACCGCGGCGCCGTAGGCCCGGGCCAGACGGGCTTGGCGCAGGAACTCATCGGCACCCTCCTTGAGGCTGATCGAGTTCACAATACATTTACCCTGGACACACTTCAGTCCCGCTTCAATCACGCTCCACTTCGAGGAATCGATAACGAACGGCACGCGGGCAATGTCGGGCTCGGCGGCCAGGAGCAGCAGGAAGCGCGTCATGGCGTCTTCGCTCTCGAGCATGCCTTCGTCCATGTTGATGTCGATCATCTGGGCGCCCGCTTCCACCTGCTGCAGTGCCACCGACACGGCCTCCTCGTAGTCATCCTTCTGGATGAGCCGCGAAAAGCGGCGGCTGCCGGTGACGTTGGTCCGCTCGCCGATATTTACAAAATTGAGATCCTCCCGAAACACAAGCGGCTCCATGCCCGACACACGAAGCGTCGGTTCGGGCACGGACGGCACGCGGGGCGGGCGGCCGTTTACAGCCTCCGCCATGGCGCGGATGTGCGCAGGCGTCGTGCCACAGCACCCCCCGACAATGTTCAACCACCCGGCCTCGGCGTAGGATGCCACCTGTTCGGCCATGTAGGTGGCCGACTCGTCATACTCCCCGAATTCGTTGGGCAGTCCTGCATTCGGATACAGACTGGTATGCACATGAGCCGTGCGCGAGAGCAGTTCGAGGTAGGGCCGCATCTGGGCCGATCCGAGCGCGCAGTTGAGCCCCACTGAGAGCAGTTCGGGGCAATGGGCAATGGAAATCCAGAAGGCCTCGGTCGACTGACCGGATAGCGTACGGCCGCTCTGGTCCACGATCGTGCCCGAAATCATGACGGGCAGTCGCAGGCCGCGCTCGCTGAAGGCGGTTTCAATGGCAAAAATGGCCGCCTTCGCATTCAATGTATCGAAAATCGTCTCGATGAGGAGCAGGTCGACCCCTCCATCCATGAGACCATGGATCTGCTCCAGGTAGGCGGCCGAAAGCTGATCGAACGTGGCGGCCCGGTAACCGGGGTCGGCGACGTCGGGCGACAGCGAGAGGGCGATGTTCGTCGGGCCTATACTTCCAGCGACGAAACGCGGCTTGTCGGCGGACCAGTTGTCGGCCGCCGCGCGGGCAGCCCGCGCGGCGGCCGTATTCATGCCCCGGGCATGGGCTTCGAGGCCATAATCTGCCTGCGAGATGGCATTCGCGCTGAATGTATTCGTTTCTATGATGTCCGCGCCCGCCTCCAGATAGCGTTCATGCAGCGACTGGATGAGCGCCGGCTGTGTCCAGGAGAGCAGGTCATTGTTGCCCGCGAGGGGGGAGGGGTGGTCTTTGAACAGATCTCCCCGGAAATCCTCCTCGGTGGGTTTTTCCTGCTGGATGAGTGTGCCCATGGCGCCATCCAGAACCAGAATGCGTTCTTTGAGGGCATCAAGCAGTTGGCGGGTGCGGGGTGTCATACGAGTAGAAAGGAAAGCACAGCATCGGAAAACGCATCGGGCGCCTCGGCGTGGACCCAGTGTCCGACGCCGGGCAGGACGTGGAGCTGGGCCTCCGGAAACTGGGCGCGGATGCGCGGCATGTCCGACGCATCTACATAACCCGACGTTCCGCCTGCAACAAAGAGCACCGGGCGGGGAAACGAGCCCTCGGCTGGCAACGCGCCGCGGATGTGATCGTAGACCGCTGAAATCGCCGGCAGGTTCATTTTCCAGCGGTAGGTGTCGCCGCTACGGTCCAGGTTTTTCATCAGGAACTGCCGGACGGGTGCCGATGGGATGTGGTCGGCAAGCGCCCGGTCAATACCCTCCCGGTCCGCGTGGGTCGCCGGATCCACGGCGCCGAGCGCCGCGAGAATGCCCGCATGATCGGCAGCATAGGCTTTCGGCGCAATGTCGGCTACAATGAGGCGGTCAACGCGGCGTCCGCGCGTCAAGGCGAGCGTCATGGCGACCTTGCCGCCCATGGAGTGCCCCAGGATGTGCGCCCGCTCGATTTCCATGCGGTCCATGAGCTCGACCACGTCTTCCGCCATCGCCTCGTACGTCATCTCGTCGCTGTGCGGGGAGCGGCCGTGGTTTCTGAGGTCAACAGCAATGGTCCGGAAGTGCCTGGAAAACACGTTTCGGGAAAGAGTCCGCCAGTTTCCACTGGCGCCGAGCAGGCCGTGCAGAATGATGAGACCTGTGGCGCTGGCCGCCGGGGAACCAGCCGCCTGAGAGCCTGCATCCGTCTTGAGCTCGCTGATCTGGGCAAAGAGTTTCATGCGCGAACGTACGCGCCAGAGGGCGGCCCGTTCTGCCACCGGGGCAGCCGGTCAACTGGTACACGTGCTACCCGAGCTACCGGTCAACTGGTGCGTGTTTACCCGTTCAGCGCCCGCAGCCGCACTTTCCGGACTTTATGAACCAGATACCCGCGGCAATAAGCAGAATGATGGTCAGTGCGCCCGGTTGGAAGAACGAAAAGGATACAATTTTCATCCCACCTTTCAGGGCCAGGACCAGCGCGATGAGCGCCACCAGGACCAGAATTTTCTGTGAGTCTTTCATGGAGCGGATCTACGGAGCGCGCGGAAGATGGTTGCATCCGGTAGTTGTGGTCGGTGGCTGCAGACGCCCTACCGGCGCCGCTCGGCCCACGTCACGAGTTCCTGCTCCGTCCACTTCACACGGCCCTCGGGGAGTGTGGGCTCTTCGTAAATGACATCGGGGATCATATAGCCAGGCAACGAGGCCCGCAGGCGGCGGCGCAGCTCCTCGCCCGTCACGGCTTCGCCCGTCACGGCTTCGCCAGACGCGTCCCCGCCCAGAGAGCTGCCCTCGCTCGTCGCGGCTTCGCCAGACGCCTCCCCTCCGCCCAGAGAACGGCCCCCGCCCGTCACGGCTTCGCCAGACGCGTCCCCGCCCAGAGAGCTGCCCTCGCTCGTCGCGGCTTCGCCAGACGCGTCCCCGCCCAAAGAACTGCCCTCGCCCGTCGCGGCCCGTCGCCGGACGAATGCGATCGGGCGGTGGCCGAACTCCGCATGCGGAATGCCCACCACGCGCGCCGATTCCACGCCGGGTAGTGCGACGAGCGCCTGCTCAATCACGGCAGGATCAATGTTTTCCCCGCCTGAAATGAATACCCGGTCGAGCCGCCCTTCCACCACAATACGGCCCTCGGCATCCACATAGCCGGCGTCAGACGTGACGAGGTGGTCGTGGGCGCGGGCCGCCCACGGGGAGTGCACTTCGAGGCGCTTCCCCGCGCCGCCCTCCAGTGTCGTGACACGAATACCCGGAAGCGGCACCCCGGCATGGACTGGAGGTACGGCGCCCTGGACTCGAGGTGCAGCGCCCTGGACTCGAGGTGCAGCGCCCTTTACCAGGCCTGCAACATCCTTCTGCGTCCACACCTCGCTGCAACTGATCATGGAGCCGGCCTCCGTCATGCCCCACGTGGTCCGGATGGGAAGCCCCGCATTTACCGCCCGGCGCAGCAGCTCCTGCGGCACGGGGCCGCCGCCGAGCAGCATGCATGTCATGGGAGCAGCTCCCTTTCGCAGCAGGCGATCGAGTTGGGTGGGCACCATGGACCCATGCGTAGCCCCAATCCCATCGCCGTATCCATCATCGCCGTATCCATCATCGCTGCCTCCTCCTCTAACCCCTTCCCACTCATCCGCAACCAGCGTACCGCCCGCCACAGCGCAGCGGACCGGAATGGCCAGGCCGCCGACATGCCACGGGGGCAGCGACCAGGCCCAGGAGTGGGTCGCCGTGAAGCCGGTACGCGTGTTTACAAGCCGGGCATGGCCCAGCATCCGCGCCCAGTCGAGTATTACCGTTCGCGGTGCTCCCGTCGAGCCCGACGTGGCCACAAGAACCGCACCGCCTGCCGCCATGTGCTCCGGGCCTGCCGTCACGTGCTCCATGCTCGCCGTCATGTGCTCCAGGCCTGCTTTCGGCTTTGCTCGACGCCGGGCAAAGGACTCGGGTCGATGCAGCGCACGAGCGCCCACCCAGACGGCCCCGGCCTTCGCCACCAGCTCCTCCTGTGCGTGCTCCGGGAGCCGGGTATTGACCGGCAGGAGGCGCAGGCCAAGCCGCATGGCCGCGAACAGCACCTCGCAGAACGCGGTGCTCCGGTCCGCCCGAGCAGCCACGGCAGCGCCCGCGGGGAGCTGCATGTGTGCCAGACGCGCGGCTGCACCCGAGATGCGCTCATGAAACTCGCCGTAGGTGAGCACATGGTCCGCCAAACGAATGGCCACGCGGTCCGGGGCATGGGTTGCCATGAAGGCCACCGGACACACGGCCGGCGTGGTGGACTCTGGCTCTGTCACCTGGTGCGGCATCAGGTGCTGCGTGCCAAAGCCAGCGGCTTCGTCCGGCCACAGGGATGCAACCTCGCGTAGATCGGCCATCCCTACTCCCGATTCCCAGGCAGACGACCACACGACGCGCCGCCCGGCAGAACGCGCGGCCTCCAGGCAGTCCAGCACCTCCGTCAGGCCGCCGTGCAGGGAGGGCTTGATGATCCAGACATCGGCCCGGGACAAAAGTGTTGCAGACGATCCGGATGGAAGCGCCGCCAGCGGATCCACGCTGGCCCAGGAGGCCTCGCGAAGCGTTTCATCGGCTGCCAGGGCGAATCCCAATTCGGCCGGAATGGACTCGCCGACGGGAAATGGTTCTTCAATGAAGTCAATACAGTGGCCAATGTCCTGAATGCTTTCCAGCAGCCGCAGTAGACTGGCAGGCGAACCGTTGCGGTTGGCATCGAGCCGGATCCGGATGTCCGCGCGGGCAGCGGCCAGCTCCCGGATGCGTGCGGCATCTTCAGGGTCTGCGTACGGACCGATTTTGAGTTTCACGACGCGTTGGGGCTCGGCGGTTGTCGCGCCGGAGAGCGGCGTATCGCCCCGCAAAATCAGTCCGGCAGTCGGTACGCATGTGTCCGCGCGACCGCCGAGCCACACACCGAGCGGCATGCCTGCGCCGCGGGCTGCCAGTTTTGCCACGAGCAACTCCGCCCCCCAACGGAGCGAGGGTACGCCGGGAAGTGCGTCCCGGCTGCGCGGAAGGGCGTCGGGAGACGTTGGCAGGCGCTGTAGGTGCTCTTCCAGCCAGTCGAGAGCTGCCGAGAGGCGCATGCGGACGTCACCCATGGTGTCCTGCCCATAGCCGTCGAGAGGCGCCACTTCAGCCCAAACCGCGTCAACAGCGGTGGAGACGGCTGCACGTGGCGTGGCAGCACGGGCGCTGGGTGTGCCAGGCGGGAGGCCGATTGTGCCAGGCGGGAGGCCGGTTGCGCACAGGTAGAGGCATTCCCGCTGCCAGGACCCCATATTGATTTCAACGGTCCATGCGGAGAGCTGCACGCGCCCGCGGCCGTTCATACCAGATACCCCACCGAGAACAGCACAGAGTAGACGAAAAGGAGCCGGGCCGTGCGGCCGAGCAACGGGTTCAGCGCGTGGGGTTCGCCCGCGGGCACCTGTCGCAGGGCGCGCCACAGGGAAATGGCCATGGGTGCTGCTGCGAGCGTAATGAGAACGGCCCAGGATGCCAGGGAAAAAGCGCCCACGAGGACAGGCACGAACAGCGCGCCGGTAAGACAGAGGCCAAACAACCTCACGCCCTGCTCCCGTCCCAACCGTACCACGAGCGTGCGCTTTCCGGCACTGCGGTCCTGGTCCACGTCCCGGATGTTGTTGACGAGCAGAATGGCCATGGACAATAGGCCCGGGCCGAGCCCTGCGACGACGGCCGCAGGCGAGAACGTCAGCGCCTGCACGAAATGGGTCCCAGCGACGGCCACGGGACCGAAAAAAACCAGAACAAACACATCGGAAATGCCGAGGTAGGCGAGCGAGCGTTTGCCGCCCGTGTACGCCAGCGCGCTCAGGATCGATGCCACACCCACGGCCACAATGGGCCATCCGCCTCGCCACATGAGCCAGGCGCCAAACAACACAGCGACGCCGAGCGCCACGTACACGGCCCGGTGCATGGCAACCGGCGCAATGAGCCCCGCAGCCACGAGGCGGCGCGGCCCGAGCCGGCCTCGCCCATCCGCCCCCTTCTCGAAATCGGCTACGTCGTTATGGAAATTGGTAGCAACCTGGATACTCACGGCAGCAAGAAGTGCAAGCACGGCACCAAGGGCATGAAATGCCCCGTCAGAATGCGCCATGGCCGATCCGAGCAGGACCGGCGCCGCGGCGGCCGGCAGCGTCTTTGGGCGTGCCGCTTCCATCCACCGGGAAGCGGATCCGGGCGTCGCCGTGCTCACGGCCGATACGGAAATTTCGAAAAGTCAGGGTCCCGCTTCTGCTGGAAGGCATTGCGTCCTTCCTGACCTTCCTCGGTCTGATAGAACAGCAGTGTGGCATTGCCAGCGAGCTCCTGCAGTCCCGCCTGGCCGTCACAATCGGCATTCAGGCCGGCTTTCAGGCAGCGGATGGCCATCTGCGAGTTGGCAAGGATTTCGCGGCACCACTGCACGGTCTCCTCTTCCAGTCTGTCGAGCGGAACAACGGTGTTGACGAGGCCCATGTCGAGCGCCTGCTGGGCGTTGTACGGCCGGCACAGGAACCAGATTTCCCGGGCCTTTTTCTGACCTACAATACGGGCCAGATAGCTGGCCCCATAGCCCCCGTCAAATGAGCCGACCCTTGGTCCGGTCTGCATGAAACGGGCGTTCTCGGCGGCAATGGTCAGATCACACATGACATGGAGAACCTGCCCCCCGCCCACGGCCCACCCGGCGACCATGGCAATCACGGGCTTGGGACACGTCCGGATTTCACGTTGGAAGTCGAGTACGTTCAGGCGCATGACGCCCGTTCCCTCTTCAACATAGCCGGAATCGCCCCGGATTTTCTGGTCTCCGCCCGAGCAGAACGCATCGGACCCCTCGCCAGTCAGGATGATAACACCGATATGGTGGTCATCCCGCGCATCCTGGAGGGCCTGCCGCATTTCCGTGACGGTTTTGGGGCGGAACGCATTGCGCACGTGTGGCCGGTTGATGGTGATTTTGGCGATACCCTCGGCTTTTTCGAAACGGATATCTTCCCACGTGCCGACGGGATTCCACTGGACAGTTGACATGGCTCAGGAAATGCAGGTTGTGACGAATGTTTGGAGTGTTTGAAGATACGCGTCCGGCGCATCCCTGTGAACGGTATGACCGGCGCCGGGGATGGTCACGTGGCGCAGTTCAGCGTGGCGCTGGGCGAGCCTGCGGCCCACCTCGCCGTAACGCGTGTCGGCTGCGCCCGAAACGTACCAGGTGCGCGGACCGCAGTGGGCGCACACGGACCCCAGATCGGGCTGCGTGGCAAGGGAGTAGGCCCGAAGGGCGGCCGCGAGGCGCGCGCCGGGCGGCACCGCAGAGCATGCTTCCATACGCGCCGCAATCCGCGCATCCATGTCCGCTGGCGGCCGCCCCTCCCGAAGAAAAACGGATTGCCGGTACCACTTCTCGAGAAAAACGCGGAAGTCCTCAGCCGTCGCGACCCGGTCCAGCCGGATGGCGATTTCCGTGTCATGCTGCCAACGGGCGCGCCGATCGGCCGGTGTCGTGAGACCTGGATGGGCGGACTCGAGAAAAAGGCCGTGTACGCGATCCGGCCGGGCGTGCGCCATGGCGAGCGCGACGCGCCCGCCCAGCGAGTAGCCCGCGAGGAGAATGGGAGGCGCCTCTCCTGTCGCCGTCTTGTTGGCCTCCGTCCACGTGGACAGGGCGTCCCAAACCCACGAAGCCGTATGCACGAGCGACACGGGCGCGACGTGCGCGGACCGGCCGTGCGCCGGCAGATCGGGCAGCACAACGCGACATCCCGTCTGCCGGGCAATTTCCCGGGCAGGTCCTTCGAGATCCTGCCTTGATCCCATGAATCCGTGAAGCATGACAAGAACCGGTGCAGGAGAGCGGGCCTCCGTCTCCAGCAGCGATGGATCGATGTGCTGGCGGTCATCTGGGGGGTGGCCATCGCCCCCTGGTCCCGTCGTCATGACAGCGGGACGGCCTCCCTGAGCGCACGGGTCACGCCCCGGAGCAGCTCCTTCTGGTGCGCGAGCGTCGCCTCGCGATGTGTCCGCACTTCAATCAAAACGCCGCCATCGGCTGCCATGCCCCGCCGGACCGCATGCGCAACGTCATCCACCGTCGTCGGCGCTTCGTACGCGAGGCCGAACAGCTCAGCCGCCGCCCTGAACGCCAAACCGTGCGGCGTGGCGAAGAGGGGCGTGAACACGTCCCGGGCGGCGGAGACGGGCAGCCATGAGAAAATGCCGCCGCCGTCGTTATTCAGGACCACGATCGTGAGGTTTCGCGCCGCCGCAAGCGCATTCAGGTCGTGCAGCAGCGTCAAATCGCCGAGGATGAGGACCGCACGCGCGCCTGCCGCACGCGCCGCTCCAATAGCCGTCGACACCTGCCCATCAATGCCCGATGCCCCGCGATTGACCACCACGGGCAGCATCGCACGGGCAGGCCCGGCGAACGTATCGGCATGGCGAACCGGCATGCTGTTCCCGAGCACCAGCGGCGGGCGCACGTCGTCAGCGCCGGTCGAATCTGCGTCAAGCACCTCCATGGCGGCGCGGACACAGGCCTGCTCGGCAAGCACGGTAGCCTTCTCGTTGGCGCCGGCGCCGCAGGCCGCATCCAGAAGAACAGGGATATGGGTCGATGCGGCGCATGAAAGTGCCCTCCAGCGCGCCGCCCAGGACCCGTCGGCGGGCGTACTGCCACTGGGCGCGTGCGCCGCGATGGCCGCAACGAGTGCGTGCGGCGACACGTCCCAGCGGTGCGTGACCAGGTGCGAAGGGTCAATGCGGCCGACTGCGGAATCGGCGACGATCACAACCCGCGGCCGGACGGCTTCCAGGAACTGCTGCCAGCGCCTGGAAACGGGCGGGCGGCCCAGTTGCACCACCAGATCGGGCGCGAGCGCCGACCAGCGCTCCCGGTCGTGCAGAATGGCGTCGTAATGGGGCACGGGCGTGCCGAGGGCCGCTACGTCGAGCGACCGGTATTGGGACGCCATGTCGGTCAGGACGGGCCACGTGGGCGGCGCCTTTGGGGTTGATTTTGCAGTGTCTCCGGACGCGAGGAGCAGGGCGCGGCCCGCCACCGGCATGCGGCCCAGCAGGAGCAGCGGGCGCTGGCTCGCGGCAAGGAGTCCGTCCAGGTCGTGCAGGGCGCGCCGGGCCACCGATTCCTGTGCAGAGGCAACATGCTGCGGCGCGAGGGTCGTCCAGGGGGCTGAACCTGCCCTCCACGCGGCGAGCAGATCCGTGGCGCTTTGCGCAGGGGCGTGTGCCCCCTCCCTGCCGTAGAGCGGCTCCCGGAACATGCAGTTCAGATGCACAGGCCCCTTCCAGCTCTGGCGAACCGCTTCTGCCATCGTGGTCAGGACAAACGACGGGGCAATATCCCGCGCAGGCACCGGCAGGTCGAAGGACCAGACGACGTCCGCGCCGAACAGTCCCACCTGGCGGATGGCCTGATTGGCAGACGTGTCGCGGAGTTCGGGGGGCCGATCGGCCGTGAGAAGGATCATGGGCAAACGCTCCAGGCGAGCCTCAACAACGGCCGGATGCCCGTTCGCCACGGCGGTTCCGGAGGTCGTCAGCCACGCCGCCGCGCGCCCGGTCATGCGGGCGTGCCCGAGCGCCATGAAAGCCGATCCCCGCTCGTCAATATGCATGTGCACGGCGGCGCGCGGGTTGCGGCCGGCCGCCACGATGAGCGGCGTGGAGCGCGAGCCGGGAGATGCATAAAACGTGGTTACGCCATGGCGCACGAGCTCCTCGACGACAAGCGCCGCCCATTCGTCCTGGATACGGTCCGATTCAGGTTGCATCGCGGACTGACACCCCGAGAATACGCGTGAAATCCGTGATTTTCTGCTCTATTTCCAACCACTCCGCACCAGGCTCGGATCCATCGACGATTCCTGCTCCGGAAAAAAGGGTGAGTTGGCGTCCGTCCACCACGCCGCAGCGCAGGGCAACGGCAAACTCTGCCGAATCGCGCCCAATCCAACCGATGGGGCCCGCGTACCACCCCCGATCAAAATCTTCGAGACTGTCAATGATATCGAGGGCATCGGCCGTTGGAGCGCCCCCCACGGCGGGCGTCGGGTGCAGGGTGCGCAACAGGTCCAGGTCCGATACGTCGGGCCGGAGCGTTCCGGAGAGCCGTGAGCAGAGATGGCGGCCGCCAGCAAGCCGCATTTCGGAAGCCACTTCATCGACCGTGACGTCCTCGCACTGGGCCTCCAGAACCGACCGGATGTACTCCCGGACGTAGCTGTGTTCACGCTGGTCTTTCTCGCTGGCCAAGAGCGATTCCCTGTAGGCTTCGTCATCCTGGAAGGTACTGCCACGCGGTCGCGTGCCCGCCACGGCCTCGGAGAACACCTCCCGGCCGCGGCGAAAAAAGAGTCGTTCGGGCGATGCCCCCATGAACACCGCACCACTCGGCGACTCCACAAGGAAATGGAAGCAGTTCGGTGTGGACTGTTGCAGCGTGAAGAGCAGAGAGGCGGCCTGCAGCTCGGCGGCGAACCGGACATCGACCCGACGGGCCAGGACCACCTTCTGCAGGATGTCCCGGGAAAATGCATCGAGCGACCACTTGATCTGGGTTTTCCAGCCCTCGAAACCCGGGTTGTCGTTCCGCGTCCTGGGCAGCGGAACGGACTGGAGGTCATTCCCGTCCGGCAGGACGAGCTCGTCGACTTCGCGAAGCACTTCGTAGAGTTCTTCTCCGTCCTCCGGAAGCACCAGATTGCAGCAGACAAGCGTCGTCGAGCCACGTTTGTGCCACTCGAACCGCGGAAGTACGAACCGGTAGGCGGGAAACTCAAACCAGTCGGACATACCATGCCGGGCGGGGTTGAAACGCATGCCCCCATGAAAACGCAACGCCGCCCCCGGCCGGTGCAGGATGTTATCCAGATCCTGCTCTACGCGGGACCAATCCGGAGCGCTGTATCCTTCAATGACCATGGCTTCACCGGTCATGGCCGTCATGTCGTCGGCATGCCGCCCGCGCCAATACATACGGGGGCCCTTCTGGACGTTCAACCAGGCAAGCGGATCAATGGACGGCACAGGGACTTCGACCCGAACCAGACGCTTTTCGCCGGCGTCGTAGGTCTCATACTGCCGCTTGATGGCATTTTTGAGACGGATCGCGATGTCCGTTATGTCAGTTAGCGGCAGTTCTATGGCAACGCCTCCGGCAGGATCAGGATGGTGAATCCGTTGGTGCGGAGCAATATACGAGTATCCGGGCGGTTCGATTCATACCGTGCTGCATCGCCATCAAATCCACGAAAAACACCGATTCATGGTTTGCCGCCCGGCATTCCGCCGCCTCCGGGCTTTTCAGACTTCCTGTAATTCCAGATGCGCAGCATGGAGGCCTCCATGTCGGCCACTTCCCGGGTATGCGTACCCTGTTTCATGGCGTAGCGGATGATCAGGTTGCGCAGCGTGCGATCGGGCGCTGGCAGGGTTCTCTTCATGCCGGGAGCACGCCGGGCAATGGGCAGCACAACGGCGTCCAGCACGCCCCAGCGCAGCAGAATGAACCCTGCCAGCCCGGCGCCGGTGGCGCCGAGGCGCCCGTCTGCGGCGAGAAAGCTGAGTATGCCCACGTAGGCCAGCCCCTGAAGGACCGGTTTCGAGAGGTGCACGGCCAGACGGGCGCCGCCCGAGAGCACAAGTCCCGGACCGAAGATTGCCAGAAACACGTACACCACGAGCGCGCCGAGGACCGCCTCGGCGGCCGGCGCGGACAAGAGGAAAACCAGCAGCAGCCAGACGGCTGCGTGCGCGGGAAACCTGGCCCACGCGGAGGCCTCCCGTAGCAGCCGCTCAAGACCGAGGTGCTCCACGACTTCCGGAGAGAACTCCCGAAGGAGCTCCTCTGTGGTGTGAAACCAGACCCCGTCGGCCGTAAATATGCCATGAGGCATGGATACGAAGAATTCACGTGACATGGCAGGTTCAGAAGTCTTCGTCGGCCAGGACATCGTAGTACCGGAGGCTGGATGGAGACCACCGGGGCTGTAGCACATAGAGGTAGGGCGGCGTCCGAAGCGCCGGAAAGACCATGCCGGAATCGTCGTCACGCACGGCCGCCCACGGGACTTCAAGGAAAAGCTCATCCGACTCCTGGGCGGCATCGAACTGGGAGATCGGAATCTGGTAGGTCAGCTCGATCCGTGACGGATCCAGGGAGATCTGCCTGCCGGGGGGCATGCCGGTCACGCGTACATCGACCATGCGAACGGCCTGCGTGAATTCCTGCACATTGGCAAAGTAGGCGATTTCGCGCGTATCGAATTGAATCAGTCCAGCCAGCGAATCGCGCAACGGTATCATGGTGCTGACCGAGTCGTCCACGCCCCCCAGCGTGCGCCGCTCTGTCGGCCAGAAGCGGATACCTTCGAGTATGGAGCGGGCACCGATCAGCGTCACCGAGTCCGGCCGTATGCGGACGGGGGGTATGACACGGTGCCCGGGCTTCAGTTGCATTTCGACATGCGGCTGCACGCGCACGCGTTTCCACTGTGTGGGTCCTGTTGTGATTTCAACGGTTCGCGGCGAGACGGACTGGAGAATCACATTGCCGAGCGCCTCCCGGGCCGCCGCCTGCACATCCAGCGCCCCGCCGTCAACACGGAAGGAAATCCGGGGAGGGTTGTAGTAGTATCGAATAAGTTGCACACCCTCGCCGACCACCTGAACCTGCACGCGCTCAGGAGGGAGTGTCGTGAGGGCCATTCCGTCGGGAATGGACGTGACTTCCGTTGGCAGGTCAAGGACACGCGTGTAGGTTTCCTGCAATGAAAATATGAACCAGAGCAGGCAAGAGGTCAGCACACAGAACGTTATGACCCACCCGCGATAGCGGTCGTCGTGGTCGCGCCCAACTCCCCTCACAATGAGAGTACCCGCAGCAGTTCGGCCTTGTTGGCACGCGCAATTTCACGGCCCTGGATGGGCAGGTTCTCGTGCGTGCGGGCCAGCGCCCGGAGTTCGCGAACGGTCATGGCTTCGAGGTTCCGGGTAGTGCCCGGCTTCCGAATGGGCACCGGGGCGCGCGCCTGGGTCTGGGCGGGACGGGAGATGGCACCCGACTGCATACGCCGTGTCTGCTCGTCTGGCCGCGCAATCACATGGCTTGCGACCAGTTCTCCGACGCGCTCTGCAGCCGCAGCGCCCGCATCGACCGAACTTTGTACCGCGGCCGTCTCTCCTTCCACGATCACCGTCACCAGGGCGGCCACCGTCCGCTCCATGCGGACGAGCCGGACGTCGGACGCCTTGCACATGGCATCGGCCGCCTCAAGCGCCGCCACCAGTCCACGCGTTTCGACAAAACCCGTTGCGGTATGCGCGGAGTTCTGCATGGGGGTCAGTCGGAGAGGCCCGTCGGCAGAATGGCTTCCACATCGCTGTGGGGCCGCGGAATGACGTGAACGGAAATGAGTTCGCCGACCCGCTCTGCCGCGGCAGCGCCGGCGTCAGTAGCCGCTTTCACGGCGCCCACATCTCCACGGACCATGACGGTCACATAACCGCCGCCGATTTTTTCTTTGCCAATGAGCTGCACCTTGGCCGCCTTGACCATGGCGTCGGCCGCTTCGACCGCTCCGACAAGCCCCCGTGTCTCAATCATACCGAGGGCGATACCGTAATCTTCTGACATTGCGCGTGTGGATTAATTCGAAATCAATATACTGGTTTTCATATCAATATGGATGCGCAGTACTCAATCGTTCCCGGCGACGAGCCGCGAAATGTGCTCAGAGGGGGTCTCGTCCGTGCTTCCAGCCCCGAAGATCGGCACAGGACCCCGCGGCGCCTGCGACACGCCGGCCAGAATGGCATCCCGGTCCGCACCCACAATCTGATTCCAACCGCCCCCGGTAGTCTCCGTCCACTCTGTTTCGTCGCGCAGCGTGATGCACCGCGTGCCAAGCCACAGGGCTTCTTTCTGCAGCCCCCCCGAATCGGTGAGTACATAGGCTGCCTCGCGCGTGAGCGTAAGCATGGCCAGGTACGGTACGGGCGCAATCACATCCACATTGTCAGGAACGTCCATGTCCTCGAGCCGCGCACGGGTCCTTGGATGCAGTGGCAGCACGACCGGCATGTCCAGCCGGCCAAACGCGTCGAAAATGGACGCGAGCCGTCCCGGTTCGTCCGTGTTTTCAGCCCGGTGCACGGTCGCCAGCGCGAACATGCCTGCCTCGTGCCGGGTCAGGGAAATGAGGGGCCGTCTCGTGGCCGCCCGCTCGGCAAACGTGCGCGTCGCGTCGAGCATCACATCGCCCGTCAGATGGACACCCTCCGTACGGCCCTCCGAGGCCAGATGCTGCATGGCCGTCCTCGTGGGACAGAAGCAGAAATGGCTCAGCCTGTCGGTCACAATACGATTGATTTCCTCCGGCATGTGGCGGTTGAACGAGCGAAGCCCTGCCTCAACATGATCGACCGGAATGTGCATTTTGGCCGCCACAAGCGCCGCAGCCAGCGTTGAATTGGTGTCGCCGTAAACCAGCACCCGGTCTGGGCGGAGATCCAGGAATGCCTGTTCGAGTGCAGCCATCATGCCAGCCGTCTGATGCGCGTGCGACCCGGAGCCGATTCCGAGGTTGCGCTCAGGAGCCGGTATCCCCAATTCGTCAAAGAAAACGGCACTCATATCGTCATCGTAATGCTGCCCGGTGTGGAGCAGATACTCACGGACGCCCCGCGCCTTGAGGGCATGGCTGACCACAGCCGCCTTTACAAATTGTGGGCGGGCGCCCACCACGGAGCAGATTGTCATAGTATCAGATGGTCATAGTATATTGTCCAGTAGACGGGCCACATCACGCGTCTGGGCGCGCCGCGACCAGTTATCGGCCTCTTCCCGGCCTGCTCCCCTGACTGGAGAGCCACCGCGCCACGCATGGACATGATGCATGAGCCACGAGCGAATGCCCTCCACGTCGTCGTAGGCAAACACGCGTCCCGCACCGCTCGATCGCAATACCCGGTCGGCCTCTCCCCCGGGCTCACCGAGGCCCAGGACGGGTCTTCCGCTGGCCACATATTCGTAAATCTTGCCGGTCACAATTCCCGCAGCCCGCTCGACGCGGTTGATGGGCAAAAGAAGAAGCGACGCCGCCTTCATGTATCCAATCGCCTCGTCATGGGGTACGTAGGCCCGCTCCACCACCTGGTCCCCAATCCCAAACCGGGCAATTTCGTCGTTTACGGCCCGGTCCACGTTTCCCACCAGGACGACACGGACATCCTGAAACAGGTCTGGTTCGGATCGAAGCACCTCCCAGATGGGAGATGGATTACGGGCTGGCCCGAGGTTTCCCGTATGCACCAGGCTGAAACCGGGAAGCGTCACGGGTACAGCCCGCGCCACGTCGTCCGGGTCAAATCCGTTGGGCACGATATCAAACGGCAAGCAGGTCCGCTGCGTCATCCATGACGCCACATCCCCGGACACGGTCACGCGGGCAGATGCCGCCCGGAGCGTATGCGTACAGACGAGCGACTCCAGGTCCCGGGCCAATCTGCTCGCCGGTAAATCGGCAACATAGGACATGTCCGGCCAGGCATCTCTCAGGTCAGCCAGCCAGGGCAATCCGAAGAGGGCCTTCATGGCGCGACCCACGAGATGCGCACTGTGCGGAGGCCCACTGGTAAACACAGCATGCACCGACTGCCTGCGCTGCAACCGTACGGCGGCGGCCAGCGCAAACGGCACCCACCCGATGCGGGCATCCGGAAGGAACACATTGGCTCGCACCCAGCGCGCCACACGTTCTCGCGCGCCAGGCACGCGGTCGCGGGCCAGAAATCCCACACCCACGGCATCCTTCCTGCGTACCCCCAGAAAGCGGGCATACGCGGCATACGGATCCCAGGAACGTGTTCGTATGACTACAACTCCCTGTGGCACATCTTTTTCCAGTCCTGGATCACGATCCGGCCAGGCCGCCCAACGCTCCCCCACCGTCAGTACAACGGGCTCCCAGCCACACTCGCGCAGATATTTGCAGAACTTGAGTGTACGCTGCACGCCCGACCCGCCGGACGGCGGCCAATAATAGGTCACAAGCAGCACTCGATATGACGTCATGATTCCGCCATTCGCCTACGCCGAATATTCAGGACAAAAATAACCAGCAACCAACCATACACCAGCAATGCTGCCAGTCCCGTGATCCACGTTCCGGCTCGGTGCGATACCGGCTCGAAGCGGAGTTCCAGCGTGTGCTCACCGGCCGGCACGACGACGCCCCTCAGGAAATAATTGGTCTGCAGAATGCGTACCGGCACACCATCGAGACGCGCCGTCCATCCTTCCAGGTAATATATTTCGCTGATCACGAACAGGCGCTCCTGGTCCGTCTCCAGTTCGAACGTCATTTCCTGGCCGTTCAGCCACGAACGGAGTGCAGCGTCGTGCGCCCCAGAGCGTCCTGTGACGCGCTCGGCAACGTCGCGGTCCTCGTCAAACAACACCGCCTCGCGCTCCGGATCGAATTCCGGGGCCTTGAGACGCTCCCAGATGGCGGCGGCATCGGGTCTGGTTACCACCGAATCCACAAACCATCCGCGGGCTCCCTCCCAGGGGGCCTCAAACACGGAGGCTCCTGCCTGGTCGTCCTGGAAGACCAACTCCCATGCGGGAAGCCCCCGGTCGGCCACCATGTAGCGCACATCGAGCAGGCGCAGCGTAGAAGCGTGCACGCTTCTACGATCGTCGGTGAAGAGCAGGTGATCCAGCACATCCTGGTAAACCCGAAGTTTGGCGCCCGTATAACCGCCGAGCGATTCATGAAAGAACGACGGGCGGGCGTTCTGTGACGGGTCGCGCCCCGATTCGAGCGAAAACACGCGGAATGCGCCGCCTCCGCCCTCTTCCGCTCGCCGCTCCAACAGCCACGTATCGAACGCATGACGGGTAATCCCGTCTTCCACGGTCCTGGCGGGTACCAACGCATCTTTATTCAGGTACTGCCTGCCCATGCTACCCAGATCGAGCGCGGCCAGCAGGATAAGCCCTGCGGCAAGCATCCACCCGGATATCAGGCCTTGCGACAGGAGCCATATCAATAACATGGCAACCAGCAGGACAACCACGGTGCGCAGCGCATCGCGTGAAAACAGAGCGCTGCGCGCTTCGACGCGACGGGCCATTTCCTGGTCAATGACCTGCACCACCTGCGGCTCATTTCCCCGGACTTCGGGATATTGCGCCTGGACCTGCCGAAGAATCTGATCCCGCTCTCCCGGCTTCTCAAAAGATGCGAATGACGGCCCGAGAACGGCCAGAACGCCTGCCAGAAGCAGCATCCCTGCCGCCACCCGGGCCGGGCGCCAGGCCGAAAAACGAGCCATGATCGCACCCCGGGATACGTGAGCAAGGCCGATTCCTGCCAGTATACTGGCGTACAGCGCCATCACGCTCAGCCATGTCTCCGGGACCCGAAACGCCGAAAAGAGGGGAAAATAATTGAACATGATCCGGTTCAGCGCCGGAAAATGTTCTCCGAGTGAGAACAGCAGCATCAGTACAACGGCCAAGGCGATTGGCGCCACATCGCGCGCCGTTCGCCGCGCTGCGATGACGGCTATCAGTGCGAGACACACCGACAGCGCACCGAGGTAATGTGGGCCTGCCGTAAAAATCTTGGGTCCCCAGTACGTGGCTCCCGAACCCCCATAGGAACGGGCAACCAGGAGGGTAAGAAGTTCGCCGACCCCTTGACTCCAGGCCATCGCGTAGGACCATGCCATACCTCCAGGCGTCCCACCGCTGGCCGAGCCTCGAATGGTATACGGCGTGAACTCGGCGTGCGACAGATACGGTTGTGCCACCATGGCCAGCCCGAGCAGTGCGCCGGCAGCCAGATACATGTTCATAGTCAGAAACGAACGCCCCTCCCCCTGCCGTACACGTCGAATCGCCTCAAACAGCCACCAGATACCCGCGCCAAACACGACGTAATAGGTGATTTGCACGTGCCCCGCCCGCAGGTTTACGGCCACCGCCACGGCAAAGAGGAGCGCGGACACCCAACGCGGGTTGTGCATCAGGTGGTAGAACGCAGCCAGCAGCCACGGCGCCCAGGCCAGGGCAATGAACTTGGAGTTGTGCCCGGCCACGAGAATGACGGGCATATATGTAGTCAGCCCAAAGGCAACGGCCGAAAAAACCGCTGGCAACGGCTTTCGGGTCACGAGCCAGACCAGCACATACATGCCGGAAAAAAGCAGGAACAGATGGGATGACGGCCAGAACCATGGACGCACAATGCGCATGACATCATCCACCTGCGGAACACTCAACTCGGGAGATACCATATAGGCCGGCATGCCCGAAAAGGCCTGCCCGGCCCACAAACCCGGATTGCCGGTTTCCGCCTCATAGTCCATGACCGACTGGGCCATACCCAGCCAGTTCACCGTATCCCCGGCCAGCAGCCGTCTGCCGCTGAAATGGGCGGGTGCCAGAAAGGCGACCGCGAGCACGAGAAGAAACCCGAGACACAGGGCGTGTTGACGACTGGTGGACAACGTAGACCACCAGGTGGGATCCTGGTAGACAGATCTGCCTGTTTTTGCTTTTTTCGGACTCATTCGGCGATTCTTTGGAAGCGTGTTGAAGAACCAGCGTGCACCAAGATGCGAGCGCCGGAATGACAGATGCAAGGCGTCCCGACGCCGAATAGCAGCGCTATTTTAAAAGCGTGTTGAAAAAGTAGAGGGCCTCTCGAACGAGGATCTTACGAGGTGCAGACAAGGAAGGGCGACGACGCGATGCCATGGCATCGTGGAGCAGCCATGACAAACGTATGCGTCCGTAACCCCCTCGTTCCCTTCGGGTTCGGGCGGCATGACAACATCTTCCACACTGAAGGTCCGTGGGACGGGTGATCTCCGGGACATACGAACGAAATGTCGCGATCCGGATTTGAAAGATAGTCGTAACACAATGTCTGGCATTTATTTGCAGACATGACGGATCCCATTCATTCGACTCCTGCCTGTCACAATACCCCTTGAGGTGGCGCGATCGTGTCCGGGATGTCGCAATCCATGGTTCACGACACCTCAGTCCGTATTGCGCCAGCAGGAAGGGGATCGCGACATCCTGGAAACTTGCAATTGGATTCTGGAAACCAATAAGTCGTTGGTAGGCAGCGAATTGCAAGTACTCGTAGCGCCCGGATCGCGACATTTCGTTCGTATGTCTCAGAATAGATGATATAGGCGCAGCAACAGGGCGCACGGCAAGCCCTGCGCACCATGCACCATGCACCATGCACCATGCGCCATGAACGTGGAAAGGGGTTCCGAAATGCCTTTACCATGTCGCGCCGGTCATATACTTTGTGGTCCACTATCGGGATTCCATTCATACTCCGACTCTGATACGTCCATGCGTTACTTGATTCCTGCCCTCTTCATCCTGCTTCTCGGGTTTACATCGACCGCTGATGCGCAGTGGCGCGCCCAACTTCACATCGGCCTGGCTGGCTCCAGTTTCCGCGGCGACATTGACTCCAACAGGTCACCCATTTACCGGTTATCCGGCGGCGGCGGCCTCCAGTTCCAGGCACCCACCGGCTTCGTCTTCGAACCGGGACTGCTCTTTGTCCAAAAGGGCGCGCATCTTGAGGGTGAACTGGACGGAATAGGCATTGAAGCTACGTCGGAAATCACCTATCTCGAGATCCCCCTGCTGGTCGGCTACCGGTGGCGCAAAATCGGAAGCATCCGGCCCAAGCTTCTTGTGGGGCCCACGACGTCCTTCAAGCTGGAGTCCAATATCAGTTTCCGGGCGCTGGGCGGCGACCTGGAACAGGACGAAGACGACGACACCGTTCAGGAGCGGGACACGTCGCTGATGATTGTTCTGGCGGGCGAAACCACGGTCGGCGGCGAAACACTGGTTGGCGGCATCCGAACTTCAACCGGACTGACCAATATCCGCTCGACGAATCCGGAACTCTTCAATGCCACCGTAGGACTTTACTTCGGCATCATTTTCTGAGTGGCGCAGCGGCGTTGATGAGTGCCGTGGCCACGCGCAGCCCTGCCTTTCCCGGCTCGACGACAGACGTGAATTCGAAAACGACATCGCCGGTGAACCCGGCGGCGACTTTTTCAGTAAGAAATGCGGACCAGGAGGCGAACAGGACAGACTGGTCGGGCAGCTCCCCGAAGTCGGAGCAACAACGGATCATACCAACCTGTGTCATATCGCCACGTACCAGAGGCTCGGAGAGTGCCGTCACGGCCGCGCGCTTCAGACGGTCCGATCCTACCCGCGAAATAAGATCCGCCACCTGCCCTTCCACGCCCGTGTCCCTGACCAGTAGCCGTACACCGGGAGATGTACGGGTCAGGTGGAGAGCTTCCTCGTAGGGCGCAGTAGGCAGGCCTCCTGGCGTGACCAGCCCCTCCAGCAGGATCGCCCGCACAGCAACGCGCCGACAGAGTCGGACGACATCAGGGACCTGTTGCAGGTCATTCATCCAGACCGAGCGCTCCTCGGCGTCCGAGGCAAAAAGACCGGGATCCACAGTGACAACCTCGAGTTCGCCGTCGTCCACCCGGCGCTGGAGCGCCGCTACGTTGACATCCGGAACGCGCTCCTCGTGACGGCCGAGTGTTCGCAGCTCCACCCCGTCCACGCCCCAGAGTCCCGCATAATGGACAATCCGTCCGAGATCAGACGTGATAAGGGCGGGTTGCCAGCAGACAGATAGCATTATCGGCTAAGGTGCGTGGGAGTGGATCCACGACAGGGTATGCTCCAGCAGCACACGTGCGCGCTCTTCAGCCGTCCCGTCGGAACCGGACTCCACTACGGTCACCGGATCCATACGATCCCAGCAATCGGGCTTGGCACCCACGTGCACTACGCCCGCGATGGCCTCCCGCGACCACGGCAAATTCCGCATCAGCCACTGCGGCCCCTGACACGATTCCTCGGTACCGGAGTACGCCGCAAAATAAATGCTTTGTGGGACGGGCGTCCGTTCCAGTCTGAGAATCTGAACGCGGTGAGCAGTCTCCAGAAAGGCAGCCATGGCCACATTGGCTTCCTTCACGCCGCTCTCCAGCGCATCCATGCGTAAGAGAACGACGAGAAGGGAATCGCGCATGCGCGGCATGGCTCCCGCGTAGAGCCCCCCCACAAGGTGCCCGGTTACAATGTCCTCCTGCGCCGATACCATGGCACGAACGGTCGTGGTCAGGACCCGTGGCTGCACAAACGCCGGCCATACGCGCCGGTCCAGAACCAGGCGGATGCCCTCTTTTTCGGGCCTGAAAATGGCGGGTGCCGCCACCGTCGTATCCAGTCGGAGCGCACCGCGGGCGGCGGAGAGTATGGTCCTTCCTGGCAGGATGCGTACGTCCACGCGGCCCGTCGACGACCGCGGATGAACCGTGAAGTCCCGGCCATACACAAACTGCGTCGTATCGGCTTCCAGAAGCCACAGTTGACTCTCCCCAAGCAGGTGTTTCCGTAGCGGATACGTCTGCTCGTGGCCACCTGCCACCGGCGGCTGGAGGTCAAAACGGGAAAAGTGACCCGCTATATAGCTCGATACCCGAGCTTCGCCCAGAGTAGCCGTTTCCCGGTACCGGAGGCCGTCGGAATCCAGCGCGCGAAGGTGGGACGTTACGGCGCGAGCTACCTCAATCCGGCTGGTCGACAGGCTTGCGTTTTTTGATTCTACCGGTTCCGACGATCTGCACCCGGCTCCCAGCACAAGAAACAGTCCGGCGAGAAGCACAGTCGAGCGTCCGACGCGACGCGTTTGTACGTGGCAGGCAGTTGGTATCAGACAGCGCATACCGGAAAGGTACGGCTTGGCATCAGTTCCTGGAGCCTTCCCTCATCTTTCCCTTGTCCACTTTGTCCTCGACGCCCTCGTTGAAGCGCCGCAGCGCATCCTGGACGGACTGGCGCCGCTCCTCGAGCAGGTTATCCGCGTTCATCCGCGCCATGCGGGTCCTGATGGGATCGACCAGGCGCACCTGGATGGCAATGACGAGTTCTTTCTGCGTGATCTGCTTCTGCGACTTTCCGAACACATATTTAAGTCCGAAAAACCAACCTGGAAGATCTTTCAGAATGGGAACACCGCTCCGCGAAATAGACTCGTCCGTACTGTAGAGACCACCAATAATGGTCTGCTCTCCGTCGAGCAGGACCACCTGTGTCGTGGCCTTGCTGCGATCAATAATGGCGCCAGCAGCCGACGGTCGACTTCCGGACTTTTCAACCTCCACATCCAGATGGATGAACTCCATGACCGGGGACCCGAACGTGTCGGCCAAGGCCTCCTGGATAAGTGTCGGCGTCACATTTACGATAATGCCGGTCTTGAACAGTTCGGTGACCGTGTTGCCGGAGAAATCCCTGATCTGAATGGGCACGTCCGAGCCGATCTGGAGATCTCCTTCGACTCCGCTTTGAACAGTCACGGACGGATTGGCCACCGTCTCGCCAATACCCTCAGCTTCTGCAATACGAAACAGTCTGTTCAAGTCAGAAAAATTGATCTTGTCCGGTGTCTCCAACACATTGTCAAGGCTGGAAAATAATTCTTTTGTCTTGAGCGATACGCTCAGACTGTTCTCGGATCCTTGTGCGTCACCGCCACCTCCGCCTCCGGTTGCCGCCGCATTGGCGCCCGTGCTCCCGAGGATTACACTCCAGTCAATGCCTGACTGCTTGGCCTTCGTGTGATTGACCTCGAACAGGATGGCATTGATTTCGATCTGCCGCGTGTCGAGGCCGGCCAATGCCGACACCGCGAGGGTTTCTGATCTCGGCACAAAGGCGCCCGCCACGATGGATTCATTTCCTCGGATTGGAGGATCCTGGGGCGCTTCACTCACGAGGAAGTAGCGCTCCGTTTCCCGGAATGCCATGCCGTTCTGTTGCAGCACGAGTTCGAGCGCGTCCATGAAATGCATGCCGGAAATAGACAGTCCAATGGGATTGCTTCGGCTTTCCGTGTCAATGACTTCTTTGCCCGTTGCCCTCTTGAAAATGGGATTCAGGAACTCTATGAACGTGTCGAATGGGGTGGACGGCAGAAACGAGACGAGGTGCTCCGGCGGGATGTACGTCCGAATCTGGCGCTGGGCGACATCCTGGGCATGTACGGGCAGCTGCGATGTCACAGTGGTCGCGGCGACCAGGATCAAAAGATAAGCGGCGGTTTTTCTCATGGGGGGGATCACTGTTTCCGTGATGGTGCCAGTTGGACAGGCCCCAGGGCCTGTCGGAAGCTGGCGCCCGTATCCAACGTCAATTCAATTTTGTCGGCAATGCCGCCCCTGTTGAGGCTCACCATTACCCTTCCTTCTCTTGGATCGACAGAAATCAGCGTTCCTAAATAGACCTTGTCTCCGGGCTCCAGACCGACATAGGTCTCATTCCAGAAGAAGACGGCCTTTCCACCGGCAATCATGGCCAGTTCCGCCCGCTCCACATCGACCAGATCATCGGTATTGGGGGGCAACTCTTCGAGAATCAGAGGCTCGAATGGGTTGTTGGATAGCGACGACGCGGGAAACCAACTTTCGGGAATATCCGGCAGGTTCTCGCGATCGTCAGCGCTTATACCGGCCGCCCCGCCATAGAAGGCCGTGAGATCAAAATTGAATTCAACATTGTGATCGGAATCTGTATTCAGATCCAGATTGTCTATGCGATACAGTACGCGTGCGTTTTCGATGGTCCATATCAACTCGTATAAATCGGACCAGCGGGCCCGGCCCGACAATTCAAACTCGTATCTGTTGAAGTATTCACCTTCTTTATGTCCGTCGAAGGAAATGTCGAAGGGGGAAAATCCGACGGCGGTGTGATCGTTCAGGAAACGAACCACATCTTCGGATGCCAATCGCTGGGGAACCGTCTTATAGCGGGCTTTCCAGCGGGTCATCGCTTCCCCCGCCAGCGACTCGGACACGGAAACATCGCTCATGAGCGCATCCATTTCAGCCGCTTTCAGTCGCGCCACCTCTTCAGCCTTTTCAAGCCGTTCCATTTCATCCGGTTGCTGTACGAGTGTCAGATATGCACCTCCACCCGCTGCAACGAGCCAGCAGAAACCAAGAATCAGGATATTTTGAATCAGATTTGACATCAATACATTCTCAGGAACCGTTGTCGGTGGTATCGACCGACGAGAGTTCGGATATAAGCTCCGATTCAACCTGATCCGGCAGATAATCCGTCGTGTTCTGCTCGCGCACCTGCTCGCGGAGAAACTCAGCAGCCTCTGGAAGCCTCTTCTCCATCCGCACGGACATCTCCCACGTATAAACAGGCCAATCCCGAACCGTCGAAAATTCAACTTTTTCGATCACACCATTCAACTCGGTCGCCAGTGCAACAACGGCATTGCGTGACATGGCTGTTCCCGAAAGCCCCAGACGTTCGTTTTTCGTGTCTTCGGACCAATCTTCAACCCAAATATCAGAAACCCTCGACGCGGCCGTAGAAAGGTTTTCCATGGTGCGGGACCACCGATCGCTACCTACGAGCAGGGAATCGAGGACATCAAGCGCCGTTGTCAACCCTACCGATCGTGCCTGTAGGCTGTCTATCCGATATTCGAGTTGGTCCAGGTCGGCGTCTATGACCGAAGCGGGATACGACCCGAGTTGTGATCGATACGTAGCAATTGCTGCTTGCTGCTCAAACCAATTGGAGACAAAAAACAGCGTGGAACCGAAGAGTAATACAATCATCGCAGCAACAGGCCACGAGAAGGGCAACTGGAACTGCGGCCCGGCCAGCTTCGATTCAAGGAAATTGACATCGTGAAATGATGACCCGTATGGCTCAGATGTGACGGTCCTCAGAGTCACAATGGCGGCCAACGTGGCTTCTCGCCCGAGGGGTCGTAATGACTGCTCCTGGAGGGCCGGAAGCAGGGTCCGTAGGCGGGCAACTTTTGTCTCGGGGAAGAACTGCTCAAAACTTTCCGTAAGCCCGTCCTCGCGTTCGTCGCTGAACAACCAGATACACTCTACATCTCCCCGGCCAAGTTCGTCCTGGAGCAGCAGCACACGACTACAGATGGTTTCCGCCGGGTCGAATACGGTGACAGAACGGAGATTTTCCACATGCAGCAATTCGTTTCCGATCATGAAGATCACAATCGTGTCGTCCGAACCAACGCGAACAATCAACTTGGATGCCTCGCCGCTGTCGGAAGCCCCGGACGACGCCACCAGGCCTGAAAGCAGGGTCACCTCGGTCTCGACCAGAAGTACATTTGGAAAACGTCGCTTCCGGTCACGAATGGCGCGAAGAGTCGGGGTTACGGGTTCGAACGATTGCGCGAACACAGCAAGATTGGTGGAGGCAGACCCGGGCGTAGAAACCATCGGCAGGAACGCCGTTTTTTCTCCCGCCATACGACCATGCTGCGTCTTGCGCAGTATTTCCAAAAGGGTCTCCTTCGACGGTTTTCCCGCGCGATTTCTTGATTTCCGTTTTTTCTTGCCATTGTGCGCTGCGGCATCGGCCGGGACACTCACATGGACTGTATGCGTGTGCTCGGATCCAAGAGCGAACGCGACACGCACGTTGCTGTACCCGGCGGCCTGGCACTCTGCCATGATTTCGAGGGCTTCGAGGTCGTACGGTGTGGCTCCGTGGGCCGGGACCGTGAAATCCGCGCCACCGACATCTGGCGCTTCATTCGCCTGGTCCACGCTGAACTCGGAGGCCAGAAACAATGAATTGTCTCGTGACTCTCCATCGGATAGCGTGAAGGAGAAATCGGAGCCGGATTCCTCGTTCAGACCAGGTGTGTCGAGATCTGCATTGGAAAAATGTCCTGATGTACGCGATCTGTGAAATGTCCGCACCAGCGTGGGCCCGCTGGCCGTGTTCTGCATCAGAACTGCTTCCACATCGGTCGAGGATGCCGCAAAGCCGAGTACGTATTCCTGGGACTTTTTAATTTTCATCATCTTATGCCAGCTTGGCAAGGCGCCGTTTATTATTTGCGTACGCCATGGCCGTGTCGGGTGTTATGTGCCCCTGCCCCATCAAGCGAAACAGATCCTGCTCGAGCGTAATCTGCCCTTGGCTCCCGCCCTCCCACATCATCTGATAGATCTCACTCGTGTTACCGTTCTTCACTGCTGCAGTCGCCTGTGGGGTCATCCACATGACTTCCTTGGCCAAAATTCTGCCACCGCCCCGCTTTGGGAGCAGTTTCTGGGAAACGATGCACCGTAATACGTCACCGAGTCGTTGCCGAACCCGGACTTGTTCATCTGTTGGATATTCCGCGACAATGCGGTCAATGCTTTCAACAGCCGAAGACGTATGCAGTGTCGAAAACACCTTGTGCCCCGAATCAGTAATTTCCATGGCCGCTGTGATGGTCTCGGGATCGCGCATCTCACCGATCACGACGATGTCTGGATCCTGCCTCAATGCCTGAACAATGCCGTCTTTGAACGTAGGGACGTCCAGACCCACTTCGCGATGGCGGACCATGCATTTTTTTGATGCGTGTACGTATTCAATGGGCTTGCCTATGATCACAATGTGGCCTTCAGAGACCTCATTGTTTGCATCTACGATGGCATCCAGTGTCGTGCTTTTCCCGGATCCAGTTACACCGGTAATGAGTGTCAGGCCGTCTCGCACGTGGTTGAACAACAGACCTTTTTCAACGACTGGATGGAAACCAATGGACCGGAGCGTGCGCAGATCTTCAGAGATGGCGCGCATGTTCAACACAAGGTGACCAAGATCCAGATAGGCGGAAGCTCGAAAGCGCCTTCTTTTTCGCCCCTCGTCTACTTGGACTTCGTACGAAAAATCTGCAGACATCCACGACAGCAGGCTCTCAATGCCTGACCGGGTAAGCAGGTTCAGGATAAGTAATGCACCCTCATCCACAGAGAAGGTGCCTGCCTCCAAATCCGGACGCTTGCGTCCGTCAATCCTGAACCAGATATGCCCGTTGCTGCTGGCACCACCTATGTCCATGTCCGATGCGTTCATGCCCACCATGCGAGCCAATTGCCCATCCAGGAAGGACCTGAGGACGGCCCTGTCAGCAAATTCCAATTTTTTCAACTGCTCAACATGGTAGTGCATGCGCTCTTCCCCGCGTAGCAATTCCGGTGTGTTTGCAGCAAGCGCCTGCACGACGGGCGGCAGAGAGGAGCCATCGGTACGCTCGGACGCGTGTGTCCTCCCCGATCGAGAGGGTCCGCGTGTCGTTCTCTGTACGGGCGATGTTGGCTGTTCCACGTGGATTGACGGCTCCATGTTGTCATGACTTGGTTATTCATACGTATCGACGGCGGGACCCGTGTCTTAAACGCATATGGGGGGTGCGCCTGCGGCGCACCCCCCAACATGCATGCATCAACCTTTCGCTCTGAATAGAGCGCTACCAGGTTTCTCCGCGCCTTGTCTTTACGTTCAGATAGCTGTTGGTCGTACCGTCAGGGACCTTTTGAGCCCGCGACTCGGCACGACTCAAAATGGCGCGCGCGACTTCATGAGGCGACGCCTGGGGATTGCGTGCCAGATAGAGTGCCGCCGCGGCAGTCACATGTGCGGTCGACATGGACGTGCCAGACATGACATCCAGTCCGCTACCTGCCCCCAGAGAGACAACTCCTTCGCCGGGTGCAAAAATGTCAATTCCACTACCGTAGTTGGAGAACCAGGTAAACGCCCTCGATTCATCGGTAGCACCAACGGTGATAACGTCCTTCACGTGAGCGGGAGTTATGTTCGCTGCATCTACACCCTCATTGCCCGATGCCACAACCACCGTGATCCCCGCATCCATGGCCGCCTGTACGGCATCGTCCAGTCCTGTGCGTGCCTCGCCGACGTTCTCTCCAAGACTCAGGTTCATGACAGCTGGCATTCGTGGATTTTTTTCCTTCCATGCAATCACGTATTCGATGGCATTGATGACCATCGCGTCGTCGGCCGTGCCGGCGTCGGTGAATACACGCAGGTTATGGATACGGGCCCCAGGCGCCAGACCGACTGCCCCATTGTTGTCATCAAGAGCACCAATGATGCCCGCGATGTGCGTACCATGCCCGTCGGTGTCACGGGCCGTCCCTGACTCTGAAAAATCGACGTTTGTCGCCACATTCAGGTCCGGATGATTTACACCCGTGTCCAGAACGAATACGTCAATATCCACATCGCCCTGCCCGTCTCCGGATACCGTCCAGGACTTGCGTCCCCCGACTTCAACCACCGACCAGGGTACATGCTGCGTTGAACGGGCTTTGCCACCCGTGAATACCGGGGCCCGCATACCGAAGACCGGTTCTACCCACGTGATCTCGTCATCACCTGCCATCAGATCCATCAGTTCAGCCAGATGTTCCGTGGATGCCCAGATAGCAAAACCGTGGAACGCCTTGCTGAACTCATAGCGATCAAGGACCTTGTACCGATCCAGTACCTTGTACCGATCCAGCACCTTGTACCGATCCAACACTTTGTACCGATCCAGCACTTTCTGCGGATCGATCGAAAACATGACCGCTGTCAACTCCCCGCTCTTGCCCATCGTGGTCACACTACGATCCAGCAGGTGCAGATTGCGAACCTTGTCGGCTGCTTCCGTCGCTGACAGGGATGACTCGCTGGACGCAGTATCTACGACCTGGTCCGCACACCCTGTAAAAATCAGCAGAACAATAACGGTAAACGCATAGGTCATATGCGCTGGCGAACGAAATAATGAAGCTGACATGGTCTTGAAGGGTTTAATTCTATGATCTTCAGGCCGTGTCGGCTGACACGACATAGCGGCGGTATCGGCGACCTCATCAGGCTTCTTAAGTCGGCCGCCCCTGAATCCGACCCGTGTATCCCCCTTAACACAAAAAAGGGGCCGGCATAACGCCGGCCCCTTCACTTTTTTTAAACCCTACCAGGGCCTGACCCCGCGTCAGGCTCCTTTCCTATTTCAAAGCGCCTTCAACGGCCCGCTGTACAACAACGGCGTTGGCACCAATGTCTACCTGCTCAAGTAGCTCTCGCAGGGGCCGAAGAGCCGCAGACGAATAGCGAAGTTTGGTATTGTCGCGCAGCGTGATCCGGAATGCACTACCCTCCTCCGTCGCAACATCCTCCGCGCACGTTCCGGCGGAGTCACCGTGCGCCAGGTGCGCCGTCAGGGCAGAGGAAGTAATTGTCGTGGTGTGGCGGTTGGCCGGATTTCCGGGTGGAATGTGGCAAACTTCCACAATGCTGCCCGGGCCCCCATCCTTATCCGACTTCTTGGACTTGTCCGACTTGTCACTCTTCTTGGACTTGTCCGACTTGTCGGATTTGGCACTCTTACAGGACTTGGCCGACTTCTTGCTCTTCTTGGATTTAGCCGACTTGTCCGACTTGTCCGACTTGTCGCTCTTCTTGGACTTGTCCGACTTGTCCGACTTGTCCTCTACACACTCCTCTTCATCCTCGTCGCCATCAGAATCGCCGTCAGAAATGTCAAGGGCAGACCGCAGCACGACGGACCCAAATACCGCTGAGTCGTCCTCGAACGTATGGATGCCTCCATCGGCATTGTTGCCATATACCATTCCGTACCACACCGAGTTGTCCTCAAATGTGATATTTCCGGATGCATACAAGATGCCATATCCAGCAAAATTGCCACTCAGTTCCACGTCACCCCGAACACGAAGCACCTTTGGAGACGCAATGCTGCCGAGTGTTCCACTATTGTAGGAAGTGCTTCCACTGGCGTCGATCAATGAGCCACCACTGTAGTTCAGAATGGCCGATTCCAGTTCATCAAGGGATGTAAGCGGATTCCCCTGAATGATGTCCATCTCTCCTTCGGAACCAACGACGTTGTCCCCACGGGCCTCTGAAAGTGTCGTATTGAAGGCCGACGTATTGGTTACCAATATTCCTCGGACGTGCGGCCCCGCGGCGCTGCCGCCATCAAGTGCCACGTCAACCCCTGACACATAGTAGTTGTCCCTGAAGTCAAGTGCCGTGACAGGACCGTCGATCGTAAGGGCATCGAACAGTCGCTGCCCTCCTTTCTCCATGGACCCCGTAATCCGGTACTTGAATCCGTCGTACTTGCCGGTGGCCGTGATCATGACTACGTCATCCGCGCCGGTCGTTGCCGAGACATCGTATTTGGCGTCGCGATAGCCAACATTCGTTATCGATTCGCGATACCCATCAAAATCACGCTTGACACGCCCCACGACAACATTGAATGCAGACTGTGCCGCTTCCCGAGCCAACACCTGACCTTCATAGTCTGCTTCAATCAGCTGCTGGCTCAGAAGTGTTTCATCGCGTGAAATGTACATAGCCGACGCGGCGAGCGTCGTTCCGAGAACAATCAGTAGTACGGCCTTGCCCATGGTGGCACCTCAATGAAATGCATGATTTTCATTGAGGGTATCGACCGGTCACGCGAAACCTTAAATGCCGCGGCAAAAATCAGGGCCTAATTCTGTAACCCTATGGGCCGGATGGTGATGCCCCAGTGCGACTGGAAAACGCTCGATCCATTGTCCTCTCCGAAGGGGTGAACATTCACGAGCGTAGCACGCACCAATCGTGCACTGGCGGCGGAGAGCGTGAAATTACCATTGGTGTCCAGCATGTCGAGAGCGAAGAACCGGATACGGTCCCCGCCGCCGCCTGCCCACACATCATCCTCGAATCGATCCAGTGTGTAGAGTTGCACAGAGTCTCCACGTACAACAACCTCGTTTCCTGTCGTGAGACGGTAGGTCACTTCAATGTCCGCTCCCAGTGCATCCTGCTTCCAGAACTCGAATACCGTCGTCAGGCCGTCGGCATTGGTCTCTACGCTCGTAATGGTATTGGCCGTGCCGTTCCCGAGGGCAGCCAGATCATCTTCCAGCGTCAAACCGAGCTGGAGCGTGGACTGTTTCGATGCGTACGCCACGGTCTGTTCGACAGCGGCGCGCTGGGCCTGGAACTGCGTCGAGAGCACGATCAGCAAAACGGCCGACGCGATCATGATGGCCGATATGTTGTCAAGTATGAGTTGCATCTACTCCGTGAATATGCGGCTGTGCACAACGAGCGGTTGATTGAAGTGTGTATTCTCGGCCGTGATCTCCAATTCCTGCTGGGATGTCGGCCCGGCGCTGGGGTCGCCGTCATCATCCACGTACCAGACATCCAGCGTCAGCGTGAAGTCCACGTCCAGATCTCCAGCGGCAAAGGTGCCCGTCATGGTCTCCCCGTCCAGATCATCCAGGTCGCCAAAATCCGTTCCCACGGCAATGATTTCCATGCGCTCGATCACTACCGCGTTGGCCATGAGTTCGTACTCGGAATGGATCATCTGCTCAAATACAGCGGCCTTTGAACCCATCTGGTTAAAGGCCGCAATGGAAGCGATCATCATCGCGAGAAAGGCCATCAAAGATTGTGGCATGGGGAATGTCGCTCTTTGGGGAAGTTCTACGTATGTATGATCGGTACGAGCAGAGAGATTTTTAAGTACTCTGCTTAAATCCATGGTCCGTACATCCGATGATGTACACTGTGTGAGCAGGTGAAGCCCGTATTTGAGGGGGTACGCACTTCGCTACAGCTTACATTCGGCGGCCCCGTTCAATCGAAGCATTGAACGGGGCCGCCTTTTTTTGTAGCCTGCATGTGTTGCGCCGCCGTATCGTGCGCCTACCGTTGCTTACCACCTACTGTTGCTTACCACCATCCTTGTCAGACGGCATGCTCCTCCGATTGCTCTTCCTGTTCGTCGCGCTCACGGCGCTCGCCTCCCCTTCCCTCGCCCAGCTTCCCGACCCCGACCAACCCGATCCAGCGGTCGACGTACTGCACTACGCATTTGATCTGACGCTGAGCGACGCATCGGACGTGATTCGGGGCTTGGCTACGCTCCGCGTCCAGCTCCACGGCGAGAATGTGCCTCGCGTCACGCTGGACTTCATGGACTACATGACGGTCCGGAATGTCCAGGTCAATGGCCAGCAGGCCCCGTTCACCCACGAGAATGATGACATTCACATCACCATTCCGGCCGCACATAATTCGGATAATACTATCTATATTCGAATTTTATACGATGGAATACCCCAAGATGGCCTCATTATTTCGACAAACAGGTATGGTGATCGAACATTCTTCGGTGACAACTGGCCAAACAGGGCGCGCCATTGGCTGCCGACGGTCGACCACCCTGCGGACAAAGCGACCGTGGAGTGGACGGTGCGTGCGCCCATTCACTACCAGGTCATAGGTACGGGGACGCTTCGGGAAGAATCGTTCCTCACGCCGGGCATGATGTTGACGCGCTGGGCCACCAACGTCCCCATCCCTACCAAGGTCATGGTCATGGGAGCCGCCCGGTTCGCCGTGTCCCATGAAGGCGAGGTCTACGGCGTTCCCATCTCCAGCTGGGTCTACCCGCAGGACCGCGACGCTGGCTTCCACGACTACGCCCTCGCCACGCGCATTACCCGCTGGCTGACCGATGTCATCGGCGAGTTTCCGTATGAGAAGCTGGCAAATGTCCAGTCCAAAACGCGTTTTGGTGGCATGGAGAACGCATCCAACATCTTCTACTCGGAAGGATCCGTGACGGGCGATCGCCGCAGCGAGGGCCTGATTGCCCACGAAATCGCGCATCAGTGGTTCGGGAATTCGGCGTCCGAGAAGGACTGGCACCATATCTGGCTCAGCGAAGGGTTCGCCACGTACTTCACGCAGCTCTGGATGGAGCACACCTATGGTCGCGACCGCTTTGAGACGGGCATGGCTGGCCTGCGCGAGCGGGTGCTGGCGTTTGCCGACGAGAATCCGGACATCCCGGTGGTCGATGAACGCATTTCGAACCTGATGCAGCTGCTCAGCACCAACTCCTACCAGAAAGGGGGATGGACACTGCACATGCTGCGCCGCGAAATCGGAGACGATGCGTTTTCGCAGGGCATCCGCGACTACTACCGGACGTACCGCGACAGCAACGCCCTGACGCGCGACTTCCGCGACGTCATGGAACGCGCGTCGGGCCGGCACCTCGGTACGTTTTTCGATCAGTGGATTTTTCAGCCCGCCTACCCGGATCTGGCCGTCTCCTGGTCGCCAGCAGACACGGGCATCGAGCTCACCATCCGGCAACTACAGGGTCATCATACGTACGATTTTCCCCTGGATGTCGACATCGTCTCGCCCGACGGCAAGCGGACGCGGCACACCGTTCGCGTGTCATCAAAAAATGCGACCTTTACGCTTCCATTTGACGGCCGTGCCGCCGATGTGGTACCCGACCCGGACGTGCAGCTTCTTGCCCGTTTCTCCGTCTCACATGCCCCAACACCATGACAACCACCCGGACCGTTTCCATTTTCGTCCTCACCTCTGCGCTCATCCTCCTGGCCTCGGCCCCGCCACTGCTGGCCCAGCAGGAACGGGTAGATGCGCCGGCCCTCGTTGACGCGCGCATGTACGCCCTCGTTGACGCTGTGGATGCCGACCGGATCATGGGTGACGTCCGTATACTCGCTGGCTTCGGCACGCGTAATACGTTTTCCGATACGCTCTCGTCGACGCGCGGCATTGGGGCCGCCCGCCGGTGGATAGAAGCGGAATTCCGTGGCATTTCTGCGGCCTGCAACGGGTGCCTGGAGGTCTCGACGCAGCGCACGCTCATTGAGGAGGGAAGCTCCTCACGCGCGGTTCGTGATGTGGAAGTGGTGAACGTGCTGGCCATCCAGCGCGGCACACGTTACCCGAATTCCTATGTCATCATGGCGGGGGACATCGATTCACGGGCCTCGGACGGCAGTGATGGCGTCACCGATGCGCCCGGCGCGAATGACAACGCTTCTGGCATGGCAGGCGTGATTGAAGCTGCCCGTGTCCTGTCGGATTATGATTTCCCCACCAGCATCATCTACGTCGGCCTGTCGGGCGAGGAGCAGGGCCTCTGGGGCGGTACCCACATGGCCGGTGTTGCCGGCGACAGGGACTGGCATATTGTGGGCGTTCTGAATAACGACATGATTGGCAACATCGAAGGCGTCGACGGCGTCATCGACAACCGCTCGTTCCGGATTTTCTCGGAGCCGACACCCGTCACGGAGACCGAACAGGAACGTCGGCGGCGGCGCTTCGAGGGGGGTGAGGTGGACGGCGTATCGCGCCAGCTGGCCCGCTACGTGCACCGCATCACGCAGCTCTACATGCCGGAAATGAATCCCATGCTCATTTACCGCCTGGACCGGTTCGGACGCGGAGGACACCACCGGCCCTTCAACGACGCAGGGTTTGCGGGCATCCGCATCATGGAAACGCACGAGAACTACACGAGGCAACACCAGGACATCCGCGCTGAAAACGGGATCGCCTACGGAGACGTCGTGGAGGGCGTCAATGCGGACTACGCCGCCAAGCTCACCGCCGTGAACATCCTGACGCTGGCCGGTTTGGCTACGGCGCCGCCGGCTCCGGACCAGGTCCGGATCGGCGGCGCCGTACAACCGTCGACCACGCTCCAGTGGGACGCGGTCAGCGATCCTGATCTCGCGGGCTATTTGGTCTACTGGCGCGACACGACGGCGCCCCAGTGGCAACACATGCGTCTCGTCGGGCCCGATGTAACTTCCTACACCCTGGAGGGCATTGTGATCGACAACTTCCTCTTCGGCGTGGCATCGGTCGGCAAGGACGGAAATCAGAGCGTCGTGGTGTTTCCGTCTGGGCGGCTTCGACGATAGGCGGCTTCGACGATAGGCGGACGGAGCCGCCCTTCAGCAGCCTTTCAGAATCATCATCGTAAGGTCGTCCGACAGTACCTGAACGTCGCCCGTGAACGTGCGAATATCCTCACGCAACTCGTGCATGATCTCGGCAGCGGACTTGTGTCGGTGTTCAATCAGCAGTGCCTCCAGACGATCTTCGTGGTATTCCTCCCCGTCTGGACTCATGGCTTCGGTCACACCGTCTGTGAACATGGCCAGCACGTCTCCCTTGCCAATCGTCACCACACCTTTATCGTACCCAATTCCAGACATCACCCCGAGCAATAAGCCGCCCTGTTCGAGTAATTCCATGTCGCCATTGGCACGCACCAGCGTGGGCGGATTGTGCCCCGCATTCACGTATTCAAAGGAGCGGTCCGCGTGCCGGTAAATTCCGTGGAAATACGTGATGAACTTGTCGTACCCCGTATTCTCGCAGATAACCCGGTTCATGTGACTGGTCACATCTGTCAGGTCGAGATGGAGCGGTGTCAGCACACGTAGACACGCCTGCGCATTGGACATGAGCAGGCTGGCGGGCATACCCTTCCCCGTGACATCGGCGATGGCGAAGAGCGTGACGTCCTCATCTATCCGGATAATATCATAATAATCACCAGCCACCTCCCGGCTCGGGAGCGCCAGCGCCGCCACTTCCAGACCGTTCACGTCGGCGAGGCCACTGGGCTGCAGGCGTTCCTGGATTTCGCGCGCGAGGCGCATTTCCTCTTCCATGCGCTCCTTTTCGATCTGCTCCTCCACCAGGAACGAGTTCTGGAGCGACACGAACGCGAGGTTTCCGAGCGCGTAGAGAAACTCGACTTCGTCCGGCTGGTAGTCCTGCCCGTTCATCTTGGAGCCCAGCCCCAGCACCGCACCCGTTTCCCCCTTCTGACGGATGGGCAGCAGCAGACGGAAACCCATGTCGCAGAGCGGACGCAGGGAGTCGGGACAATCCTGGTCGAGCAGTACCATTTCTGGTAGATTGCAGAGCGTCCGCATCATGCCGTCTGAAAACTCCTTCTCCCGAACACCCCGCGCGGTAACAATATGCACGCCATGTCCCTGGGAGGCTCCTGCCCCCACCGACCGGATCAGAAACACGTGTTTGTTGACCATCATCTGCCCCATCAGGGCAAATGTCAGCAGCTTGACGAGGCGCTCGCGGTCCACCGTCGCGTTGAATTCCTGCGACAGGTCGAAGAGTGTATTGAGCTGCTGCACTTTCCCGTCCAGGTCGCGGTTGGCCACCTTGAGCTCCTCGACCATCATGGAGTTATGAACGGCCGCCGAGCTCATATTCACGAGCGACGCCATGAATTCCAGTTCCTGCTCCTCGAACGGGGCGCCCGTGAACTTGGACCCCAGCCCGATAAGCCCGATTTCGCGGTGACCGAACGCCACGGGAAAGACGAGTGACACACACCGCTCCCGCAGCGCCTCCGGAACGTCCTCTCCTTTCAGGATTCCGCCCGGCGTAAACCCTTCGAGGCGCACCATCTCACCGACCGGCAATTCCGCAATGCCTTTCGAGGCACCCACTTTGTAGGCGCCCGTGAGCGGATCGAAGAGCAGGGCAGCACCGCGGGTCACGAGCAGTTTACCCATGGCCGTGCGCAGAAGGTTGGTGAGCACGAAACCGAGATCGAGCGATGAACTCAGCAGTTGACTCGTTTCAAACAGTGCCCGCAGGTCAAAACGATCGGTCTGTACACTCATGTATTATGGGGACTGGTTCAACACGCTTGCTTATAGATCCTCATCCAGATGGATTACTTCTGCCTGCCGGAGGGCCCCCTCGTGCGTATGGATCCGGACACAGGTCTTTACCTGGTGGAATCCCTGCCGCCCGGCGGCTCCGGGATTCACGAACAACATGTTACCCAGCGTGGCGACCCGTTCAATCTGCAAGATATGACTGTGACCGCACACGAATACATCGGGCTGTTTTTTGCGGAGTACCTGCCCCATTCCCCGTTGCCACCGTCCGGGATGCCCGGCAATGTGGGTCATCAGGAACGTGAGGCCGTCGACGTCAAACTCCTGGTGCTCTGGCGACTCGGCGCGGATATCCCATCCATCCACGTTGCCATAGACTGCCTTGACCGGCGCCAGGGCTTCCAGCGCATTGAGCACATCCATCGAGCCGACATCGCCCGCGTGCAGAATCAGGTCCATGCCCGCCATATAGTGGGCAAGATTCGGGTGGAACCAACCGTGGGTGTCCGACAGGATTCCGATCGTCATCGGATCATGAACCGGACACCAACCCGGGCGCGATTCCGTGGCCACTCGCCCTCAGACGGTGCCCACTGCGAGACAGGAATACTCAGATAGGGCTCGAACTGATAGCCGGGGCGTTTAATGTCCAGGCCCGAGCGAAGCCAGATGACTCCGCCCTGGTAATCGGTGGAGGAGCGCTCGGCCTGGCCAGCAATCCACTCCACAAGATCATACCGTCCCCCCTGTAGCAGGCCATGAATGAACATGTTGCTACCCGCCGGATCGAACACCACCCTGTAACTGGTGGACATGTGCATTTCCCACCCGATGGCCCGGTTGCGCAGGAGCAGATTGTCTGTCGTGAGCTCCTGGAAGCCGACCTGCACCCGCCGCACTCCAACACCGAAGTCGGTCGATACGGTTGGCGAGAGCAGTGATTCATAGAGGAACCCCAGATCCATCTGGGGAAATCCACCACGCGCATCGGACGACGGGTCCACGGCCAACCGAATGGCATAATCCGTACCCTCTTCATGCCGGAAATACTTGAGCTGGAGCCAGTCGATGCCCAGCGTTCGCCCCGCAGCGTTACCCGACGCATCGACATACGCTCCGGCGTCCAGGTACGGTGTGAGTTGGTACTCGAAAAGCAGGTTGAGCCCGACCGGGTCACTGCCAATGCCCGATGCGACCGTGCCGCCTGCCGCGTCGTCGGCCTGCAGCAGTCCACGTGGCCGGTAGGACAGCTCGGCGGTCACGGCGTAATTGTCGTAGAATGTCCGCGATGCCGATTCCCCGCGGTAAAACGGGTCGAACATCTGGATGGGTCGCTGGGCCAGTACGTCCGCTGGCACGAGAGCGATCAGAAAAGCGATAATAAGAGCCGTCGCCAGAAGAACAAACGCGCCAGGACCTTCTACGGCGCGGTGGGCGACCGTGCCAGAATGCTCGGCGAATATCTTCCGGTTTGTCATCATACTACAGCATCATGGCTGTGCCAGGTGCCAGGACGCGCGCGGCATGACCTGCCTCGGCCATCATCGTTTGCCACGCGTCCGTGTCGACCTCGATAAAAGGGAATGTATTGAAGTGGAGGGGAATGGTCAACTCCGGGTTCAACATGTCGGCTGCCCGGCGCGAACCCGCTGGCCCCATCGTGAAACAATCGCCGATCGGAAGCAGCGCTACGTCGATGTCAAATTCCTCCCCAATCCATTCCATTTCCATGAATGGGCTGGTATCGCCGGCGAGATAAATGCATTTCCCCTCAATCTCCAGGATGTACCCGCCCGGATTGCCGCCGTACGTGCCATCGGGGAACGATGAACTGTGCCGCGCCCACGTCTGCGTCACGCGGCCCCACGGAAAGCTCCACGACCCTCCGGTATTCATGGGCTGTACGTTCGTATGATCATGCTTCGAGCCCAGGTACTGTGTGATTTCGAAATTGGCGACGACGAGCGCGCCCGTTCGTGTGGCGATCTGCGGCGTATCGCCCCAGTGATCTCCGTGTGCATGCGTGAGCAGGATCACGTCCGGATTCAGCGTGTCAGGGTCTTCGTCGGTGAGTGGATTGCCCGACAGAAACGGATCGACCAGAAGCGTCGTGCCGTCGAGATCAATCTGCAGCGCCGAGTGGCCGAAGAACGTGATTTTCATGGAAGCCGTGATAGTTTGGGAGATGCGGCGGTTGAGCTTGTACGGACGAGCGGATCGGAAGGATTCCCGGCGCACTTCGAAGCCGTTGTGGGGACCCCCGCCGGCGGACACGAATAGAAGAGGGTACACTCCTACCTGACACCCACCCCCATGAACGTCTTCCTGACCGGCACGACCGGATTCGTGGGCCAGTACGTGGCCCGTTCACTTGCCAAGGCCGGACACAGCGTCCGCGCCCTCGTGCGCTCCAAACCCGTGGAAGGGCCGAACCCAGGAATTCCGACAGTGGAGGGCGACATCCTGAGGCCCTCATCCCTGTATGGGAAGGCGGAAGGGATGGATGCCGTAATCCATCTGGTAGGAATCATTGAGGAGCGCCCCTCGAAGGGGGTTACCTTTGACGCCGTGCACCATGTAGGCACGCAGAACATGGTGGTGGAGGCAAAACGTGCGGGCGTTCGCTCGTTCATACAGATGAGCGCCAACGGCGCCCGGGAGGACGGCGTGTCGGCCTACCAGGTGAGTAAATGGAAGGCAGAAAACACCGTCTTGCGCGCTGGGTTCGAACATGCCGTAGTGCTCCGGCCGTCGCTCATTTTCGGGAAGCCCGCGCCCGGTCAGCCGGAGTTCTGCTCGCAGCTCGTACGCACGTTGTTGAGGCCGTTTCCCGTGTGGCCCGTCTTTGGCGACGGTGCATACCAGATGCAGCCCGTGCACGTGGAAGATGTGGCTACTGCGTTTACGAACGCGCTCGAGCGGCCCGATTTGAACGGCAGGCGGCTGTGCCTGGGCGGCGCCGACGCCATGGCCTACACGGACATCCTGCGGCGTATTGCCGACGGAGCGGGTATCGGACACCGGCCCATGATCAGACAACCGGCTGCCCTCATGGCTCCGATCATCGCCGTCCTCGGTGGATGGGCACTACCCATCACAAGCGACCAGTTCCGCATGCTGCTGGACGGCAATGTATGCCCGGGAAACGCCCTGGAGAACGTTTTCAACGTTGCACCCCGTGCATTTGACCGGGAATCACTCGCGTATCTGTCCTAGAAGCGTGTTGAAGAACCAGCGTGCACCAAGATGCGAGCGCCGGAATGACAGATGCAAGGCGTCCCGACGCCGAATAGCAGCGCTATTCGAAGGAGGGACAACGCAGTAGATGGCGTTTCGCCGCCTCAGAAGGGTGTG
>JAJCYR010000047.1 GCA_029262775.1 Bacteroidota bacterium | reverse complement strand
AAGCGTGTTGAAAAACCATCACACACCCTTCTGCGGCGGCGAAACGCCATCTACTGCGTTGTCCCTCCTTCTTGCGCCGGTACCGGCGCAGAACGCGCTGCTATTCGGCGTCGGGACGCCTTGCATCTGTCATTCCGGCGCTCGCATCTTGGTGCACGCTGGTTCTTCAACACGCTTCTGGCTCTGTACCCTTTAAACGAAAAATCCGTGGACGCTGCGCCATCATACCGAAAAATCATCCACATCGACATGGATGCATTCTTCGCGTCGGTCGAGCAGCGGGACGACCGGGCGCTCCGGGGGCGGCCAGTGGCGGTGGGCGGCTCGTCGAGACGGGGAGTAGTTGCCGCAGCGAGTTACGAAGCGCGGGCATATGGTGTGCACTCCGCCATGCCGTCCGTGACGGCAGCGAGGCGGTGCCCCGGATTGGTATTTGTGCGGCCCCGCTTTGATGTCTATCGCGAGGAATCGCGTCGCGTCCACGGCATTTTCAGGGAATATACGCCGCTCGTGGAGCCACTGTCTCTGGATGAAGCGTATCTCGATGTTACCCAACCGCTTACAGGTCCACCCTCTGCCACCATGTTGGCTCAGATCATCCGGCGGCGAATCTTTGAGGAAACGGGTTTGACCGCGTCCGCGGGCGTGAGCTTCAACAAGTTTCTGGCCAAGATAGGGTCGGGGTGGCAAAAGCCCGACGGGCAGACGCTCATTGCGCCGGAAGACGCTGCCACCTTTATTGCAGCGCTGCCCGTAGCCAAATTCCACGGTGTAGGCCCTGTCACGGCAGCCCGTATGGAGAGCATGGGCATCCAGACGGGGGCTGACCTGCATGCCCGGGCGGAAGAAGAACTAATATCGGCTTTTGGAAAAGCGGGGCGGTATTACTGGCGCATGGCACACGGCCAGGACGACCGTCCTGTACGCCCGCACCGGGAGCGTAAGTCCGTGGGTGCCGAGCGCACGTTTCCTGATGACCTCGAAGGCATGGACGCACTGCGCGAACGCCTGGTCGACATCGCTGGCGTCGTGGCGCGGCGCGCGACCGAGGCCGCCTTTGTAGGACATACCGTGACGCTCAAAATCCGCTACCATGATTTCGAACAGTCGACGCGTCAGACCACGACGGACATGTGCATTTCAGAGCCGGAAGACCTCTACGAAACGGCCGCATTACTGCTCGAGCACGGTGGCCTGAAGCCCAAGAAACCGGTTCGGCTCCTGGGAATAACCCTGTCGGGCCTGCGCCGGGCCGGCGAAGAGGGCGAACCGGCGCAACTCACGATGGACTTTCATGACCGGGTCAGGCGGCATTGAGGACCGTCCGGCGGCGTGTGCGTCGACGCGTTTGGGCGACCCTGATCCCCCGGGCGCTGCGACGCGCTGCAGGATTCCCGGCACGTTCCAGATGCCGGCTGATATAATTGAGGGTAGCGCGGTGCACATCGGCGTCGTCGCCACCGAACAGCATGGATTTGACGTACTGATTGTGCGCCAGGTCCTTGAGCGTAAGCAGTTCGTCGGGGCACAGGTGCGCGAGGTCAATACGTATGCCGCGTTCGTCCGAGACGAGCGCCGGATGGGCACCGTTCACGTCCACATGGAAAGATTCGCCGGAGAGCAGGGAGAGGGAGGCTGTTGTCATGGCTGTATGCTGCTGGAATGGATGTATTGTCTCTACGAAAGCAACGTACAGAGTGGGTGTGACAACATAGTGTCATACCTCAAATGCTTTTTTAAATGCTTTCGTACCATCCATGACACGGCAGGCCGCGTGACATAACCCTATAAGCGTGGTGTTGGCGTGCAGGGCGTTTTCAGGCCGGCTCGTCGCGCTCACGTATCACGATTCCCCGATCGCTGAGCATGGCCACGACTTTCTGGTAGCACCCGGGTGTCCGTCCAAGGAATTCGGGTGGGCAGATGCCAGTCTGGGTGAAACTCCCGTCCAGGACGAGCCGGGCAGCGGCCGTGCAGGTGTACCCGGTGGTTCGGGCCATGGAGTGGATGCCCGATTCCTGGTCGTAGTGATCGAGCAGGTCGAAGGTGCGTCGCATGCAGGCATCCCCGTCAGTACCCACGATCTCGACACGCATGACGGTGTAATCCTCGTCGCCCGGCTCGAGTCTCCAGGAATTGAACAGGAGTCGCATGGTGACGTCCAGGGGGCGTACGTGCGCGCCGCCAACGTCCATGGGCTCGTCCGAGAAGAATCCGGCATCGCGAAAAACCCGCATGAGTGCGGCATGGCCTGGATGCCGCAGGGTTTTTTCCTTCATGTCAGGCGCGCGCAGTGTCCGCATGAGCGTGCGCAGTCCGTCCGTGTTGAATGCCTCCAGCGTGCCTACCCGGGGAATATCCACGAGTTCTATGTCGGTCAGGGCGTCGCGGTAGACCACCTTACCATGCTCCACATAGCGGGCGGTCCGGGTATATTCTTCAATCACATCAATGGGTGAAAACCCTGCCTTGTACTCAAACGGGTGCCGCCGTTCAACGGGCAGGCCACCCACCAGGCAGAGGTAGCTCTCCAGGCGGTCAAACTCTGTTTCGGCGTAGCCAGCCTGCATATTGCAGAGCCCGGGCGCCACGCCGCAGTCCACCACCGCCGTAACGCCCGCCGCTTGCGCCCTGTCATCCAGATCAAAGGCATCTTCCGGGAAGAAAGAAATGTCCACGACATCATGACCGAGATCAATCAGGCTCTCCAGCGTGGCATAGCCCATGAAGCCAGGGACGGCATTGATAACGAGGTTACTTCCGTCGGCAACACGCGCCAGTTCCTGGCGGTCGGTTACGTCGACCCGGTGTGTCTCCACGCCCGACGCGCCGCTCAGCCTGTCGAGAACGTCCGGTGAGGCGTCGACAGCGCGTACCAATGCGCTTCCGTCAGAAAGGTCTTTGATGATGGCCGACCCGACGAGGCCCGCCCCGAGGACAGTAATGGTTTTCTGCATGACGTTCGTCTTTTTTCAATTTGAACATGTATATATCATGTGCGATGCGTACGCATCAATTATGTGTGATACATGTGCACTGTTTATATATTCCAGAATTCCCGGCGTGGGCGGCCCGACAGGCTGGCGCTGCGGGGCCTGTTGTGGTGGTATCGGGAAGCCTTGTCGTGGCCAGGGAGCGTGTGCGGAGCCTCAGGAATGTGGTCCCCGGAGACCGTGCAGACCGGGTCAAACGGGTCAAACGGGTCTGTGCGTCAGCAACGGTCTGTCTGCGTGACATCCACACGGAAACTACGTGCTGGGAGGCACTCTTGCGCCGGATTCATGACCTGCCCCCTTTCATGGAAGCGGCTGGACCTCCCTTCCCGTTTTTTGCGGAACCGGACGGGGACGCGCTGCACCTGGAAGCCCTGAACGCCCGGACACACATCAGAAGGATTTTTTCGATGCGCGGCCCGCCATCCGAAATGCGGTGCGTACCATACAGAAACGGTATCCGGGTGTTTTACGGAAGGTCCGGCTGCGCCCGCATGCCGTGTTCGATGAAGACCGGACAACGTTGGAATCGATTGAACCGGATGCCCAGTCGGGCGACTGAATGGATAGATGCGCACAAAACGCGACATAGTAACCGAATACCTTGTGCTGGAAGCCCAGGCCCGAAGCACCCGAAGCGAGCATGCCTTCGGGCAGATTGTCCGCCTCTGGGATCGGCCACTGCGCGCCTTCGTCTGGCGGCAGATCGGCTCGCAGAACATGGGCGACGACCTGCAGCAGGAGATCTGGTTGGCTATTGCACGCAGTCTCGGGCGCCTGGAAGATCCCAGCCGGTTTGCGCCATGGGCCTACCGGATAGCACGCAACCGATGCATTGACGCCATCCGAAGGAGCGAACGGCACCGCAAGGTGTTCAGCCCCGACGAGCCGGCCGATCACGCCGACACCGCTGACAACGCCGACAGGGGCAGCGACGCGGCCCGGGATCCGGCAGGCCAGGTACGCGCCCTGCTGGAGAGGCTGCCCGACGACCAACGCCAACTGCTCACCATGCACTACCTGGACGAATTCGGTGTCCGGGACATGGCGCTCATTCTGGACATTCCCGAGGGTACGGTCAAGTCGCGTCTGTTCCATGCGCGTCGGCTCATCAAACAACAACTGGAGAACACGTCATGAACAACACACGCAAAACAACCACGTCGGTAGATGATCTCATTCGCAGCACACTGACTGAAGAGGAAGGCCGGTTTTACGACGAACTGGGTGAACCCTCTTTCCTTGAGGACATGCGCGACGTGTTCCGGGGCCGCCAGAAGTTCCTGGCCGTCCTGTCTTTCGTATACACCCTCATTTTTTCAGGTATCGGCGTATGGGCAGCCATTGAATTTTTCCAGGCCGAGGAAACGCAGCCCCAGCTGTTATGGCTGGGCGTCTTCCTGTTTTCGTCTCAGGCCGTTGGGCTGCTCAAGACGTGGTACTTCATGCAGATGAACCGCAACCATGTCATGCGTGAAATCAAGCGCCTGGAGCTGCAGATGACGCACGTTTCCGCGTCCCGCGCTGAGTGAACGCGCCGAGTGGGGCGGCATGAGGGCGGCATGAGGGCGGGGCAAAATACCGGGCGGGAACACGGGAGACATATTAATAGTTGACTGGTCAACTATAATCCATAATCACGCAACCTGTACTCCTCCCATGAGACACACCCAGTCCGATCTGGTACACCCCCTGTTCGTCGAGCGTTGGTCGACACGTGCCTACACCGACGAGCCCGTTCCCGACCGGGACCTGGAAGCCATGTTCGAGGCGGCCCGGTGGGCGCCGTCATCCTTCAATGCGCAGCCCTGGCTGTTCGTGTATACGGCCAGCCCGGAGGAGCACGACCGGATGGTTCGGATCCTGGTGCCAGCCAACCAGGCCTGGGCGGCCAGCACTCCCAGGCTGGCCATCCTGTTCACGCGGAAACGATTCTCGCACAATCAACGCGAGAACGGCAGCGCCGCGTTCGATGCCGGCAGCGCCTGGATGTCCTTCGCATTGCAGGCCCACCATATGGGCTACAGCGCCCACGCCATGAAAGGGTTTGACCACGAGGCGGCCTTTGACATCGGCGGTGTCAACCCGGATGACTACGCCGTGATGTGCATGCTGGCGGTTGGCCGTCCGGCCGACGAGGACGAACCGGAGCCGCGCAGTCCCCGCAAGGATCAGCGCGATATGGCACAACCCCTCTCATCATCAGTCCTCCAGGGAGCTGAATCAGCATCATGACTATCGAGCATATTCCATCAGAAAGCCGCGGGAAGGTCGATTTTGGCTGGCTCCGGTCCCGCCATTCCTTCAGCTTTGGGCAGTATATGGACCCGGCCCGTATGCAGTTTGGCGCGCTTCGCGTGCTGAACGATGACGTCGTGGCTCCTGGAGCCGGGTTTGCCCGGCATTCGCACGCCAACATGGAAATCATTTCCATTCCGACGCAGGGAGTGCTCCGGCACGGGGACAGCATGGGGAATAGCCAGCAACTCCCAGCGGGCGATGTGCAGGTCATGACCGCAGGAAGCGGCATTGAGCACGAAGAATACAACGCGTCGGACGAGGATGAGGTCGCCTTTTTCCAGATCTGGATACGTCCGCGCGCGCTTCACCTGACGCCGCGTTATGATCAAAAATCGTTTCCGGCCAGCGACATGGATGGTCGGCTTCGAACCATCGCCTCTCCGGACGGGCGCGACGGCTCACTCGTTATTGACCAGGATGCCTTGATTGCGAGGGGACGGTTCGGGACCGCGGCGCGCGTAGCGTACGAGCCAGCTTACGAAGGCAACCGTTTATATTTCTTCGTCATCGAAGGGTCCATTCGGGTAGAAGATCACGACGCCGCGCGCCGCGATGCCCTTGCCATTCCGGCGCCGCAGGGTGTTGTTTCGTTGGATATGGCCGCAGGTACCGACGTGTTGGTACTTGATGTTCCCCAGTGACCCGTGACCCGTCGTGACCCGTGAGTCATGCGCGTCAGCGGCTACGGCATGGTGACGGAAAACCGGTCCGAGTCGGGCGTGAAATAGAACGACCAGGTTTTCTCGCTCGGAAAGTGCTGCATCTGCACAATGTTCTTCTGGTCGTCGAAGGTCTCAAAGAGCAGCGTGTTTGTGATTTCGACGTTTTTGATGGGGGTCGATGCAGCGAATTCCAGCAGGTACCACCACATGGGCTCCTGGCCCGAGAGGTCTTCGCCCGATGCCCTCACGACGGCCACCAGCGGACGGGCGGCGGCTGCCAGGCGCAGCCGCCGCCCGATGTACGCCAGGGCAATCGAATCGGCCCGGGACGTGGCCGTGAGCTCAAAATCTGCCGTGTGCTGCTCCCGGATGGCCTGCACGAGGTCGTCCTGGAAAAAACGTACGCGTATGACCGCCGTCGTCCCCTCGACGGCCAGGCGCCCGTAGGAGACATGGAAGTCGTGCGCCGCGCTCGGGGCGATGGCACTGGCAAGCAGAAGAATCAGCAGATAGTGCATTCCGAACAAAGGTAAGCGTCAGGCGGAGCCGTCAGCGGTTCTCGGCCGGTTCCGTTTCCACGTCGGGAGCCGTCCAGACATTGTCTTCCATGTCAATATCGGCAAACACCGCGTTCGGATCGAGTTCAACCCGGGTCACTTTCCTGTCGGAGAAGAACCCTTTCGTGAACTCCAGTTCGTTGGCGCGCCACACATCGGCCGGGAGGTCAAAGAAATCCTCGCTGCCGTCCTCGTACGTCACACGCAGCTGGACGGGCATCATGAGCTGCCCTTCGTTCTCAATTCGCATGCGGTAATAGTGCGCACCATAGTCACTGTTTCCGAGTAGGGAATCGGCGGCCTGGTCCGTGACAGCCGCCAGCTTCTGGTCGTTGGCGTACGTCGTGTAGAACCAGCCCCGCCAGAACCAGTTCAGGTTCTCGCCCGCCGCCTCTTCCATGGAGCGGAAGAAATCGGCCGGTTGTGGATGGCGGAAGGCCCAGCGCCGGGAATACTCGCGGAAGGCATCGTCAAACACGTCAGGACCCAGAATCTGCTCGCGCAGCATGACAAGGCCTGTCGCGGGTTTCGCGTAGCCGTTGTTGCCGAAGTTGCTCTGGATCAGATCCGACTCGGTCATGATGGGGACCTGTGCCGGGTTCTTCATGTAGTCGACAATCTGTGGCGCCGGGCCGCGCCGGGACGGATACGTGCCGTCCGTGGTCTGCGTCCAGACGTCTGTTCCGTTGAATTTCTCGGCATAGCGCTGCTCGGCGTAGTACTGCAGGAAGGTATTCAGGCCCTCATCCATCCACGTCCACTTGCGCTCGTCCGAGGCAATGATCATCGGAACCCAGTTGTGACCCACCTCATGGATGGTCACGCCAATCAGGGCGCGCTCCACACCGTCCGAGTACGTTCCGTCCGGGGCCGGTCGGGCACCACAGAAGGCCACCATGGGGTATTCCATACCGCCGACCGGCCCATTTACGTTGACCGCTTTTGGGTAGGGGTACTTCATGGACATGTCGCCGTAGGACTCGAGCGTCACAATGCTGGCACGGGTGGACACCTTGTCCCACAGCGGCATGGCCCGGCGGGGGTAGAGTGAGTGCACCTTGATGACGCGCTCGTCATCGGGGTAGGAGAATCCGGCGGCATCCCATACGAACGTCTTTGAAGACGCCCACGCAAAGTCGCGGACATCGTCGGCCTTGAAATGCCACGTCAGCGTGCCGCTGCGAGCGGGGCGGGAGGAGGCATCCATCACGTCATCCGGGCCCACAATGAACATGGGCTCTTCGGACGTATAGGCCTTTTTCAGGCGACGTTGTTGCTCGCTGGTCAGCACTTCGTCCGGGTTCTGCAGCTCCCCCGTTGCATCGACAATATGATCATAGGGAACGGTCAGCTTCACGTCGTAGGAGCCGAAGTTGAGGTAGAATTCGCCCCGGCCCATGAACTGCTCGGTCTGCCAGCCATTCACGTCGTCATAGACGCTCATGCGGGGAAACCATTGGGCCACAACGTAAAGCCAGCCATCGTCCACGCGTTCCTTGGCGCCGCGGCCGTTGTCGGGCATGAGGAAAGACCAGTCAATTTCAAAGGACATCCGCTCGCCTGGCTCAAGCGCTTCCGGGAGCGCAATCCGCATGATGGTGTCGTTGACCCGGTAGTTTGCATTGACCAGGCGACCGCCACTGGCTACGAGTTGCACACGCGAAATGTCGAAGCCGCCATCGAACTTATCCACGCCAACGAAGCGCCGGAATGCGGGGCTGATGGTCTCCGGGAGCGCGCCCTCGATGGCGTACGTGCGGCTGTTTTCGAGCGAGCGGACGTTCTGGTCAAGCTGCAACCAGAGGAAGGTCAGCGGGTCAGGCGAGTTGTTGTGATAGGTGATGCGCTCGCTGCCGGTGATCCAGTGCGTTTCGGGGTCCAGGCTGGCCTCGATGACGTAGTCAGCGCGTTGTTGCCAATACTGCGGCCCGGGAGCGCCCGATGCGCCGCGGACGGGCGTGGCATCGGGCCAGGAATCGATGGGCCGGAACATGGAATGATTGCCGCTGCGAACGTCGCCGTCGACGTTGCGCCAATTCTGGGCGTCGCTCGAGGGCGCCGCGAACAGTCCCAGCATCAGGGCGAAGGCGAGAGCCAAGCTGGCTCCGGGGGTACAGGATTTTTTCATGACAGGCTGGTGTTTAGTGATACCGGCCTCTCAGAACAGCATGGTCAGGGTGATGAGTACTACGAGCAGAGAGACCATAAGTCCCCAGGTGCGCCGGGTCAGCACGCCGGTCCGCGTGGCGAGCTCGGCGAGGAGCAGTACAGCCGACAGAATTACGATCTGACCGAGTTCAAGGCCCACATTGAAGGCGAACAGGGGGGCCATCAGGCTCTCTTCACCGCCCAGTACAGCGCGTAAAAAATTGGAGAATCCGAGTCCATGAATGAGACCAAAGGTGGCGGCAAGGACGTATTTCGCCTGCCATCCACGCCGGGCTTCCGTGTCTTCCTCGCGCAGGCGCCGATCCCAGAGGGTTTCGCCGATATTCAGCAGGGCGGTAGCGAGTATGGTGAGCGGAATGAGGAATTCCACAAGGTCGGAGTTGACCCGTACGAGGTCGAGCGTGGCGAGCGCGAGCGTGAGGGAGTGGCCGAGCGTGAAGGCGGTGACCAGGATCAGGATGTGGCGCCACTGCGCGGCCGTATAAAGGGCGGCGAGTGCCACCACGAACAGGATGTGGTCGTAGCCCGCCAGGTCCAGGATGTGTTCCAGGCCGAGCTGCAGATATACGCTGAAGGTGGTGTTCACGGAACGGGTTTACTTCAGCACAGGTCGGCCGGGACATCCCGTTGTTTCCACGGAGTACGTGGCCTGTACCATGCGCCACGTGCCGTCCGTCTTCAGAAATGTAAACACGTCGGTGCCGCAGTGGCTGAATTCACCATCGATATGGAAGTCGTACGCCGTCCAGACCATGCCGACGGGCCCGGAGACCCGCACTTCGGGGTCGAACATGCGCTCCATGAACCGGCCTTTCTGGGCCGCAATGCCTTCCGCCATGGCGGTGAAAGGGCGGACCGTTGTCGTGCCGTCCGCGCCGGAAATGTAGGCTTGGCCGCCGGGTAGCTGTATGGCACGAATGCGCTCGGCATCTCCTTCGGCGAGCGCATTGAAAAAGTCCTGCGTGAGCATGATGAGCGCGTCGGTATCTGCCAGCTGTGCCTGGGCGGGCGCCGGAAGGAGGGTCCATGCGGCGATAAGTGCAAGCACGACGGGAAGACATGCGCGGGCAGGAGCGGACAGGACCAGGAGGCGGCAGATAATCATCTGATTCGAACGACGTGTTTCATTTCGGGAGACGTGCCAATATCCATCAGAACAATATAATTGCCGGAGGCTACACGCTCTCCCTGCCGCGTTTTTCCCTCCCAGGTGAACGCGTGCTCGCCGGCGGCCCGGACCGCAGGCGGCTCTATCCATAGCACGCGGCCGAGCACGTCAATGACCTGGAATCCGACGGTCTGCGACCGGTGCAGTGTGTAGGGGAGCGTCACACGGTCGGTGAACGGGTTCGGATAGCCTTCCCCGATGTCGAACGCATCGGGGAGCGTTTCCTCGGCGAGAACGCCCGTAATGAGCGCGTCAAGCCCATCCAGCTCGTACACACGCTGACCGATGGCGAACGCCGTCGTGTCGTCGACCATCAGGAACCGGTTGATATTGCCGTCCAGTTGTCCCGTGCCGGTGAGCGTACTGAAGTGCTCGAGCTGCTGCCAGGAGTCGCCGCCATCGGTAGTGAGCGAAGTGACGCCGCGGCCACTGGCCCAGCCCACGTCTGCCGTCACGAATCCGATGCCCTGCAGACCGGCCCGGCTTACGCTTCCGTCCACTTCGAGCGGTATCCACGTTCGGCCGCCGTCGGTCGTCTTGAGTACCTTCGCGGGCAGCCCAACGTCGTTGGTAATGGTCTCAACGGAAATATATCCCACTTCGGGCGTTGGAAAGGTGATTTTCCAACCCCATTCGCCCGCAATCCCGGAGCCCCGACTGCCCGTGTAGACACGTACCCAGGTCTCACCCCCGTCTTCCGTGCGGATCACGGTCACGTCGCCGTCGAGCGATGATATATTGCGCGTTCCACCGGTGGCAATGCCGGTCAGTTCGTCGAAGAAGTGGACGTCGACGAGCGTATCGGTGACGTCATTCACGAATTTGGAGTCCCACGTCTGTCCACCATTTTTCGTGCGAACGACGACCGGGGCGCCAAAGAAGGCCCCCACTCCGAACACCACGTTTTCAGACACGGCCACCATGCCGCAGATACCTGCCGGGTCGACGCCGTCAATACTGTCGGTGATATTCGACCACGACGTACCACCATTTCGTGTTTCCCAGAGCGTGCGACCCTGCGTCAGCGTGCCAGCCCAACCCACCTCGCTGTTGGCGAACGCGATGGAGCGGAACCACGTACCGGGTTCGTCGAGTTGTTTCTTCCAGGACAGCCCTCCGTCTGCCGAATGCCAGATTTCACCGTTGGCACGATGCACCATCCAGCCGTGCGTGCGGTCGGCAAAATCAATGTCGTCGAACCGGTCGGACGATGTGGACGGGCCGAGCACGGGTCCGAATGGGACGGGCTTCCATACTGGGACCGTCTGAGCTCGTCCGGCCGTGGCGACGGTGAGTGCGACGAAAAATACCAGGAGGAGGAACGCACTGGCCTTACGTATAGCGGCGAGACGGGGTGTCATGAGGGAATCATGTTGTGGGTGACTGCCCCAAATTACACGATCAGCGGTCAAGCCGGTAGGCAATTCCGGCTCCAATGAAAAAATCGGGCGCTGTATCGGTCAGGCCGAAACCGAGGTGAACGTCGACCTGCAACAGTTCCTGGATGAGCCTCGTGACGCCGGTCTGCAGCGTGACACCCGTATCCACATTGTCCTGGAACCGAACGGAGAGCCCGGCAAATCCGCTGAGATCCTGTGCAATAGCGTAGGTGAATACACCCGCGGTTTCGAGGACGGCGTCGTTGTCATCGCCCACAATGGCGCCGCGGGCCTGCGTGGCAAGCGACCAGCGCGTGCTGATGGCACGGGAGGCGACAAAAATTGCAGATGGGTCGATGGTGTCGGACGAGAATTTGTCACCGCCAGTAGGCAAGGAGAGATGACCCAGGACGGCCATGTCCCAGCCATTTTGGGAGGGACCGAGTTCGTATTTGAAACCGACCGACAGGTCAGACAGGCCGGTATCGTCCACCGGATCGTCGAGCGAGACGATGGAGGGGACTTCTACGCGCAATTCCAGGCGGTCCCGGAGGCCGTAGCGGATGAGGGGCTCACCGAAGATGAGGGCATCGACGCCCGCGTCCTGAAATGTCAGGCCACCCTCAAACTGGATGGCTCCCACCGGGACGGTGACAGCGCTCGCGGTGAAATCGGGCCGATCCGTGAGGAGTGGAGCCTGCTGGGCTATGGTGGCCCAGGGTGTCGCTGCCACAATAAGGGCCACCGCGAAGAGCAACCGGGTACGTGTTGCGAGCGCGAGGCCGGGATGCATGAAGGTCGCTTTCATGTGTTCAGTTGGTTTCAGGTGAAAGGTTTCCAGCTACGGGGTGACGCTCCTTGGCGGCGTGCTGTATACGCGCCAGCCACGTCACGTTGGTACTTCCTTCGCGCGCCGATACCTCGGGCGACCGGTTTCCGGTGATCGCGCGGTGGAAATCTGTCCATTCCTCGAGGAATGGATCGGTGGGCGTGTACGCGATGGGTCCGGCGTGCGTTTCAATCCGGCCTGCGCCGTGGCGCCCCATCGTGTCTTCGGCGCGCGCCCATCCGCTGTCGCCGTAGATTTCGAGTCGCGAGGGCGAGTCTATCTGAACCGACACGAAAAACTCGGCCGTTGCGCCGGACTCGAACGCCATAAGGACACCGCTCGATTCGTCGTGGCGGCTACTGAACTTGGCGTGGCTCTGGATGCAGGCTACGCGCGTGATCTCGCCGCACTGCCCGGTCATGAGCCAGAGGATCTGGTCCAGGCAGTGCGTCCCGTTGGCGGCCAGGCTCCACCAGCGCCCGGTATCGGGCCGGGCGCGCCAGTTCGACCCGTCGGGGGCAGCGAACGTCCAGTGGATGCGCATGTGGCGCAGTGTCCCGAACGCGCCTGCATCAACAGCGGACTTGAGCGCACGGTGGCCGGCATGATGCCGCATGTGATACGCCATGGCAAGCGTCACGCCCGCTTCCTGGCAGGCGTCTTCAATGGCATGACAGGCCTCGACGGACGTCGCCATGGGCTTTTCGAGCAGGATGTGCTTGCCGGCGCGGGCGGCGGCCACAGCGTGCGCTTCGTGCATGCGGTCGGGCGTCGCGATGAGTACGGCGTCGAGCTCCGGATCGGCGAGGAGTGTGCGCACGTCTGTGTGGGCCGGCTGCGGAGCAGCCGCCCCGTGGCTTTCAGCCACGGCCGCCGCCCGCGCCGCATCGCGGCTGACAACGCTCCAAAACGTCAGTTCTGGATGGGCGTCGATGGCGGGAACGTGGCGGTCAAGTGCTATACCGCCAGCCCCGAGGATGCCAATATTCATTATAGTTCGGTAACGGATGGGTAATATTCAGGTCGAATGCACCTGTGAAATTGCATAAAAAACAGACACCATGTCGTCTGCACCACAACGCGTTCGGGCCATCTGGATTTCTGATTTTCATCTCGGCACACGGTACGCCCGAGCGCGCGATTTGATCGATTTTCTGGAGAGCTGGGAAAGCGACTATCTGTATCTGGTGGGCGACGTGGTGGACGGCTGGGCGCTGGCCCGGTCTTGGTACTGGACGCAGGAGCAGAACGATGTGATCCAGAAAATCCTGCGCCGGGCCCGCAAAGGAACCCGCGTTACCTACATTCCGGGCAATCACGACGATTTCGCGCGGGATTACGTGGGCATGCAGTTCGGCCGGGTCACCGTGAAGAACCAGGCGTATCATGACCTTCTCGACGGCCGCCAGCTTCTGATTGTACATGGAGACGAATTCGATGGCATTATCCGCTATGCAAAATGGCTCCAGAAACTGGGAGCCGTAGCGTACGGCATAGCATTGGCATTCAATGGGGTCTTCAACATCGTACGTTCCTGGATGGGCCGACCCTACTGGTCGCTCTCGGCCTTTCTGAAACAGCGGACCAAAAAAGCCCTGCAGTATATTGATGACTTTGAGCAACTTGTGGCGGAGAAAGCGCGCCAGGAGCAGGTGGATGGCGTTGTATGCGGTCATATCCACCATGCCGACGAGCGCATGATTGACGGAATCCACTATTTCAATTGCGGCGACTGGGTGGAAAGCTGTACCGCACTCGTTGAGCATATCGATGGGCGACTGGAACTCATTTACTGGTCTGACAAAATGGGAGGCGCCTACCGGGGCGACGGGTACGCAGGGAGCGCACCCGAATTGAGTATCGTGCAGAAGATGGTGGATCAGAAGAGATAGTAAGTTAAATGGGACTTCGCGTACTTTTTTGTCTTCAGGGGGAGGGGCGTGGACACATGACGCAGGCCATTGCCCTGGCCGGTCACCTTCGGGCTGCCGGCCACGACGTCGTGGCCACACTGATAGGTCACGCAGAGCATGGGACCGTGCCGTCGTTTCTGGGCGAACGCCTCGGGTGTCCCCTGCATGCGTATGAAAGCCCGGATATCAAGCTCAGCGCCGATGCGCGCTCCGTAAATCTGTGGAAAACCACGTGGTCGGCTGCCCGTTTGTCCGTCCGTTACGCGAAAGGTATTCGCGCCATCGATACGCACATCGAGGCCTGTCAGCCCGACGTGATGGTGAATTTTTACGAGCCGCTCGCCGGCCTGCGCCGGAATACGAGCGTGCCGATGGTGGCCATTGCCCACCAACACATGTTCCATCACCCCCGATATCCCTTCACGGCCGGCTCGCGCCTCGAGCGGCAGGGCATACTGCTGTTTACCATGTTGACCTCTCGTGGTGCGGCACGGCTCCTCGGGCTGAGTTTCTACGAAGCGGAGAACATGCCGAAAAAAAATCTTCAGGTCGTGCCACCCATTCTTCGGCGCGAGTTTTTCGACCTGAAACCACGCCGGAGCGAGCCTCCCTATCTACTCGTCTACCTTTGGCGCCCGAAACTGGTCGGGGAAATCATCGAGTGGTGCGAGGAGCACCCGCGTTCACGAGTCCACTGCTTCCTGTCGCATCCACAGAAAAAAAAGGACGATCAGGTGCGCGACAACCTGGTTCTGCACCACCTTGACGACCAGCGCTTCCTCGAAAAAATGGCCACGTGTTCCGGATTGGCCACGACCGCCGGTTTCGAGACCACGGCCGAGGCCATGTACCTCGGCAAGCCCCTGCTTATGGTTCCGACGCATGTGGAGCAGCAGTGCAACGCCATGGATGCGACGCTGCTTGGTGGTGGATACGCGTCGAATACGTTCGAACTGGAGCGACTGGAGCACTTCACGCCGCGCGACCAATCAGCATTCAAGGCGTGGGTGGACCGGGCGCCGGAACTCTTCGTCGGTGCCATCGAGGAGGTTGCCACTTGATGCGTGGAAAAGCTATGCCGCCAAGTGGGTAATGGGTACCGAAAATCTTACATTATGCGCAATGCACTCTGGTAATGCACTCTGGCAAACAAACGACACATCGACATGACGTCTCTCCGGGTCCTTCCCCTTTTCCTGATTGTTGCGGTTTCTTCATCGGCGTGCGCTCAAGAGCCGCCGGATCCGAAGCTCGTGGGCGAGGCGCTCTCGGCGGCGCCCGAGGCTTTCCGTGATGCAGCTACGATCTACGCGTTCAATGACGCCGGTGTCCTCGAGACTATTCGGGAGGGGGATGGGTCGTTTTTCTGTGCGGCCGACAACCCGACACGGGAAGGATTCGAGGCGACGTGCTGGCAGGCGGCGCTCGATGCCTATGTCCGCCGCGGACACCAACTCAAGTCGGAGGGCGTGGATGGCCGCGAAACGGTCGCCATGCGGGAGGCCGAGATTGATGCGGGTACGCTCGACTGGTTCGATGGGGAAGCCACGATGTACCTCCGATACGGGGAAAATGCGCACTGGGATGCTGAACTCGGCGAAGTGGTCAATTCCAAGCTGCGCTATGTGGTCTACACGCCGTACGCCACGAGTGAATCGACCGGGTTACCGCTCGAGCCCATGACTCCGGGTGGTCCCTGGATCATGAATCCGGGTTCGTTTCGCGCGCACATTATGCTGCTGCCGCCCAACTGACGAAGGGCCTGTTAACAGGCCATAGCGTTAACAGGCCGTAGATGCGGCGCTCTCCAGGTGTTTGCGGGCATCCTGCCCGAGGTGCGGAATGCCCCGCTCGCGGGCCAGCTCCAGCTGATGCTGGCGCTCCCGAAGCCGCTCGCGGTCCTGGTCCGTGCGATGATCGATGCAGTAGAGGCAGCTGACGCCTTCCTCCCACGATGGCAGCGCCATGTCCCGGTCTGTAACCGGCATGCGGCAGGCGTGGCACATGGCATAGGTGCCGGGTTCGAGCTCGTGATTCACCGTTACGCGGTTGTCAAATACAAAGCACTCGCCAACCCATAACGACTCGGCGGCGGGCACCCGTTCCAGGTAATTCAGGATACCGCCCTCCAGGTGGTAGACCTTCTCAAAACCACGGCTCTTCAGATAGGACGTGGCTTTTTCGCAGCGGATGCCTCCCGTACAGAACATGGCAATCGGCTCTTTTTCCAGCCCGGCCAGTTCACGGACCACGTAGTCTGGAAACTCCCGAAAGGACGTCGTGTGCGGGTTGCGCGCGCCTCGAAATGTGCCGACCTCCACTTCGTAGTCGTTGCGTGTATCGACCAGGATAGTGGCCGGATCCGAAATGAGCCGGTTCCACTCCTGGGCAGGGACATGGGTGCCGACCACACGGTTGGGGTCGATCCCGTCGACGCCGAGCGTCACGATTTCCTTCTTGAGTCGCACCTTGGCGCGCAGGAAGGGCATGTCCAGGGCCTCGGACTCCTTGTGCAGCAGGTCCGAAAACCCCTCTATACGACGAATTTCGTCCAGCACCGCGTATACACCAGCCGGCGGGCCCGCGATGGTCCCGTTGATTCCTTCGTCTGCGATGAGCAGTGTCCCGCGCACGGCGGCCCGTTCCATGGCGCGCTGCAGGGCGCGCTGCACGGCGCCCGTGTCGAGCACAGGGTGGAATTTGTACATGGCAGCCACCAGGATCGGTGGCCGTTCGGTGGCGCTGGTCATAACTCCGAAGATTGGTATTCGCGGATGCGCTGAACGATATCGCGGGCCAATTCGTTTGGTACCAGCACGGTCAGATTGTACTGGGCAATTTTCCAGGCCCCGTTCTCGCGGAGCAGCACCCCCGACCCACGGGTTTCGCCCATGTTCACGTTTTCAAGCCGCTCGTCGAACCAGGCCACGTTGCCGTCCGGTGCAAAATCCACGTGGCGTTCAAGCACATGGTACTCCCAGCCGCCCCCGTCTTCGAACCGGGGCCGCGCATAGGCCTTGAAGTCCGCGATGGGCCACCGCTCGGTGGCATCTGTGCCCAGAAACACTGCCTTGTCCGAATAGAGGGCGAAATACGCATCGAAATCGGCGCGTGCCGCCTGTTCGTGGACCTGGTCCAGGGCCGTGTTCACGGCCACAATGTCCGCCTCGGTCGGGTCGGTCGCATCGGTCGTGTCCGGTGCAGACTGACAGCCCACGAACATGATGGCCATGAGAAGGTAGGTATGCATTATTCCGCCTCGAAATTCGCGGCGCGGTGCGCGCCATCGCAAAAAGGTTTGTTCTCGGAGTGACCGCAGCGGCAGAGCGCGGTTTTTGTGCCTTCCCATCGCACACTCCCCGATGCGTCTTTAATGGCGAAGTTGCCCTTCACAAGGAGAGGCCCGTTGGGGCGAACGGTGACGTGCAGGGCCGTTTCCGATTCATCGCACCCGGGACTCGTCCCGGCGACCTCTCCAGGATCGCCGAAGCCCTCGCGGGCGTGACTTCCGTCACAGAACGGCTTGGTTCCTGAATGCCCACAGCGGCACAGATACACCGTTTCGGTGGTATGCAGGGGTTCGGTACCGGTACGCTCCAGTGTCAGGTTGCCGTCGAGTGCCATCGGGCCGTCGATGGAGACGGTGAACACGTTGTCCATGTGATATATCAGGTTTTCAGGGGAATCAGTCCCTTTCAACGTACGAAAATCCGGGCGAACACCCCAGGGCCGCGCACCCCGGCTCGCTACCTCCGTCTTGGCTGCTCGTTCTGCAGCTCAATGATGTCGGCATTCCAGGTGTCGTCGCCGAGCAGGTGGCGCACGAAATACTCGGCCCGCAGCCAGAACCAGTAATCAGACATGCTACCGTAGCCGTGGCGCTGCCCCGGAAAGAGAAAGAAATCGAACCTTTTGTTGGCCTTGATGAGGGCATTGGCCATGCGGATGGTCGATGCGGGATGGACGTTGTTGTCCTCATCGGATGTGGTGAGCAGCAGGCGTCCTTTCAGATTGGCCGCCAGGTCCTGGTTGATACCGATGTCGAATTCGAAGGACACGTCGCCCGAGTCGCTGACCACCTCCTTCACGCCGTTGTGCTGCTCGGACCAGTAGCGGTTGTAGATCCGGTTGTCGTGATTGCCGGACGAGGACACGGCCACTTTGAAGAAGTCGGGGTAGACGAGCATGGCGGCGGTTGACATGAATCCGCCGCCCGAGTGGCCGTAAATACCCACCCTGTCCAGGTCCAGAAAGGCGTGCCGTGCTCCGAGCTGTTCGGCGGCTGCTTTCTTGTCGTCGAGGCCGTAATCGCGCAGGTTGCCGTATCCATAATTGTGATACCACTTCGAACGCGCCGGATGCCCGCCGCGGTTGCCGACGGTGATGACCACCATGCCGAACTGGGCGAGTGCGGTCTCGTTCGCCGCGGTCGAGAACGATTTGGCGACGGCTTCGGTCTGCGGGCCCGGGTAGACATATTCGACGAGCGGGTAGACGCGCGTCGAATCGAAGTCGAAGGGCTTGTACATGACGCCGTAGAGATCCGTGATGCCGTCGGCGGCCTTTACCGTGAACGGCTCGGGGAAATGGTATCCCGCTTCCAGAAGGCGCGAAAAGTCCGCTTCTTCGAGCGCCATCACCTCCTCGCCATCGGCCCGCAGAAGCGTCGACCGAGGTACGGTATTGACGCGCGAAAAATTGTTCACGAAATACTGCCCCGATTCGCTGGCCGCCGTGCGGTGATCGAAATTACCCGCGCTGAGCAGTCGCAGGCCGCGGCCGTCGAGTCCTGTGCGGTAGAGGTGCAGGTAGTAGGGATCCTCGCCCGCCTCGCGCCCACCGGCCTCGAAAAACAACACGCCCTCTCGCTCGGCCACGCGCTCAACCGACCGAACGGAGAACGGTCCGGAGGTCAGCTGCGCGCGGAGCGTGCCGTCCGGTGCATACCGGTACAAATGCGCCCACCCGTCGCGCTCGGACCACCAGATGATGTCGCCGCCGGCGAGCAGATGGGGGGTCTGAACTTCGATGTACGTATTGAAGCGCTCCTCGAACACGACGTCGGCCGCCCCGGTCGCGGCATCTACCCGCAGCACGTCGACCCGCTTGTAATCCCGGCTCTGCCGGTACATCAGGAACGCGCCGGGCTCGGTCGTGAGCCAGCGCTGCTGGAAGGCGCTCTCGTCGCCCGGATACCGGAATTGACGCTCTGTGAACACGCCGACCTGCTGGTCGACCCAGAGGGAGTCGTCGACCGCCCACGTGGAATCGGCCGTGACGGAGCCGACCTCGAGGTGGTACTGTGCAACGTTTTCCTCGCCCGGCATGCCGTACTTATAGGTCTCCAGCTCCGGCCGGCCTTTTTCGGTCGAATGGATGATCCAGAGGTCGCCCACCTCGCGCAGATCCATGCGCATGACCGTAAAGTGCTCCGAATCCGGTGACCACACGATGTCGGCACGCTTGCGTTTGTCCCGGTTCTTTTCGACTTCCGATCCGGTACTGCCATGATGCTGTCCCAGACGCCAGCTGCTTGCCACGTAAGAGAAAAATTCCTCACCACCGGTCGAAATCCGGATCTCGTCCACCTCGACGTCCTCTTCCGCCTCTTCCGCGTCATCGCCCGTCTTGTCACGCCGCACGTCCAGAATGCGGGCGTAGTCGTCGCCACTCATTTTGTAGAGGTCTTCGTGACGGGCAAAAACCACCCAGGCACCGTCCGGTGAGACCGAGGCCCAGCGCGGGTGGTTGTCGGGCTTTTCGGGATCGTCCAGTTCGCGCAGGGTGCGGGTGCCGACCTCGTATTCAAAGTAAAACACTTTGTTGCGCATCTCCTTCTTGCGCGTCGCGGTGGAGTCCTGCTGCGTATTGCCCCGCTCGCCCTCTTCGGTCGGGACTTCCTCCTCTTCGGAAGACTCGACTTCGAAGCGCAGCGTATTGGCATCGACGAAGACGATATTGCGAATGGGCAGATGCTTCGCATCGAACGGATCGCGCATAATGCGGGTCAGTTCAGCGGCAATCCGGTCGCGGTCGAATACCTCGCGTTTCGTGGCGCGCTCGGCATCCACCACATACCATGTCGTGCCTTCTGTCGTTTCCCATTCGTACCAGAAGGCTTCGCCGCCGCGGATCCAGTTGGGCCGTACGGAGGTTGAGTAGACAAGATTCCGTATGTTGTAGGGCGCAAACCGGGCGGCAAGTTCATGATTTGCCCGGACGGGCCGATGGGCCGCCGCCGGGTGTGCCCTCTGGGTTTGGGCCTGTACAGCCGGTACAGACTGTACAGCACCTACAGCCTGGGCGCTTCCAGGCGGCAACAGGAACAGAAGGGAAGAAACGAAGAGTGCGTGGCGCATGGTTGGAACGTGGCGCATGGGTAACAGGTGTTGGTTCCATGGACAATAACGAACGAATCCGATTTCAGAAAATACTTCTTTCACTTCGTGACAATTCTTGCCCCGGGAAGGAGCGCCGAGCGGGGGTAGCACTCGCAGGGTACGCGGAAATACCTTTTATCCGGTCCTGTAATGATTTATTATTTAGGTTAGCCTAAAATCATTCACCCCACGCGTGTCATCGCAGGCCCATCATGCTCCGCATTATACTTCTTTTCCTCGTGCTGACCGCCGTTGCCTGTAGCAGCGACACCATTGACAACACGGGCCTGACCGATCCAGGCACCGATACCGGAACCGATGATCCGCCCACGGGCACGATTCTCCAGTATGCGCGCGACGTGCAGCCCATTTTCAACCAGAGTTGCGGCGGGTCGGGTTGTCACATCGGCGAGACGACCAACGGTGTGAACCTCGGGTCGTGGAGCCAGGTCATGTCGTCTGTCGGCCAGCAGTACGGCCAAAGCGTTGTCGTGCCTGAAAACAGCGCCGACAGCCCCATTATCGACAAAATTTCGGGTCAGCCCCGGTTTGGCGCCCGCATGCCGCTCGGGAAGGGTCCGCTCGACGGCACATCGATCAACATCATCAGAACCTGGATTGACGATGGCGCTCCGAACAGCTGACAGCATGCGCAGGTTTGGACTACTGGTTGCCGGTCTATGGGCACTCTCCGTCGGCCTGGCGCCGCCCGATGCATCGGGCCAGACCTTCATAACCCGGGAGGGAACCGCCGAGTTTACCTCATCGGTACCGCTCCACGACTTTACAGGCACGTCGAGTCATCTCAATGGAATGATTTCCACGGTCGATTCGACGGTCGATTTTTTCCTCGATCTGGCGACCTTGGACACGGGTAATAATAAGCGGGACAAGGACATGAGGCGTACGCTCGAAGTGGAGGAGTTTCCTTTTGCCGAGTTCACTGGAACGCTCACCACGCCGCTGGACCTCACGCAGGAAGCGTCGCAGCCGGCGATTGTCCGCGGGCAGTTCACGCTGCACGGCGTAACGCGCGACGTTGAAATCCGCGGCACCCTCACGCCCCGGGGCGAAGCACTCGAACTTACGGCCTCCTGGACGCTGAACCTGGAGGACTACCAGATTGAGCCGCCCCGCCTGCTTGTGATCAAGGTTGATCCCGAGCAGGACATCCAAATTCAGGCTCTCTTGCACACCCATGACCCATGACCATGCGTTTATTCACTCTTCTGCTCGTTGTTGGATGTATTACGGTCGATGCATCGGCCCAGCTTGAGCGCGTCCGTGCACGCCCGGGTGGACCGGTCGATGAGGTGTTCTGGGCGCCCGCCATTGTCGTCGTGCCGTCGGTCACGAACGTCGGTGCGGGCGATCTGCACTTCACCATACAGCACAGCTTCGGGCGGGTGTCGGACGGCGCGAGTGAACTCTGGGGGCTGGATGGCACGGCCAACATCCGGTTTGGTCTGGATTACGGCCTGACCGACCGATTGTCGGTGGGGGCTGGACGCTCCCGGTTCGACAAGGTCTATGATTTCCGATCCAAGTGGAATGTGCTCCGGCAGACGAAAGACAATCGTGTGCCCATCGAGGTCGCCCTCGCAGGAAACGCAGGCATTACGACGCTCGAGAACGGTTTTTCATTCGATGACCGGTTGACCTATGCTGGCTCGTTACTGCTGGCCCGTCGCGTGAGCGACGAGCTCAGCGTGCAGATCGCCCCGACCGTGTCCCATTTCAATGTGGTCTTCCGCGAACTGGATCGCTTCGGAGATGTCGTGGAGGAGGAGAATACGCATCTGGCGCTGGCGCTTGCGGCGCGGTATGTGGTGCATCCGCAGGTATCGCTCGCCGTCGAGTACGTCCCGGTCCTGGGCAGCCGCTCCGACGGCACGACCGACATGCTCTCATTCGCCGTGAACATTGAAACCGGGGGGCACGTGTTCCAGCTCTTTTTCACGTCCTCGCGCTGGATTACGCTTCAGCACGCCGTGGCGCGCAACGATGATGCCTTCTTCGATGGCGACATCCGGTTCGGGTTCAACGTGAACCGGGTGTTTTGAAGGGGTCGACGCGTGGCAGATTATTTTTTTGTGGTCTGGGCAATATGTGAGGGGTGTGGTCCGTTTTTGTGACGAATCCTGCTGACCCGACCCTGTTACCCGTTCACCCGGCGGCAGTCGCCGCTACCATCGAAATCCCAAGCCATGACCAGACTTGTACCCTTCATTGTCTCTCTTGCGGCAACGCTTCTTTTCCTTGCCACGCAGCTGTTTGCACAGGACGTACTGACGGGCCGCATCATATACGATGAAACCGTGAAAATGGACATCCAGCTGCCGCCAGGCATGGAGAGCATGAAGGATCAGATTCCGTCGAGCCGCACGACGCAGCGCATGCTGCTCGTGCGTGGCGACGAGCTGCTGATGCGCGACGCGCCGGAACCGGAAGACGCTGAGGAGGAGTCGGGTGATATTGTCATGTCAGGCGGCGGCGCGACCTTCGTCATGCGAGTCGGTGGTGGTGGTGGGGAGGCTGTGGAGCGTATTCGTCATACGTCGCTTGCGGACATGACGGCTGTTGAACAGCGGGATTTCATGGGGCGTGCATTCCTGATTACCGAAGAGGTCCATGAGCCGGCCTGGCAGCTCACGTCGGAGCAGAGCATGTACGAGGGCTATCTGACCATGAAGGCCACGACCGTTATTGACAGCACGAACGTCGTGGCCTGGTTTACGCCCGAAATTCCCGTCTCGGGTGGTCCCGGCACGTACGGCGGGCTGCCGGGACTCATCCTCGTGCTCGATGTGGATGACGGCAAGAGAACCTATGCCGCGCGCTCCATTGAACTGGGCGTTTCGCTCCCGGACGGGGAGTGGGTGCGGCCGGATGACGGCAAAAAGGTGACGCGCGCCGAGTACAATAAAATTGTGGAAGAGAAGATGAAAGAAATGGGCGCCCAGCGGCGTGGTGGCGGCACGGTCATCTTCGGCAATTCGAACAACTGAGGCCAGGGCACCATCATGTTTACGTTACGCATTCTTGTCGTCCTGCTGGCGACAGCCGGGTTTGTTGTGTCCAACTCAAATGTGGCCGGCGCTCAGTCGAGACACGAGGTGACAGGCGTCGTCACTGATTCCCTGGATGTGGGGCTGCAGGGCGCGACCGTGGTCGTACTTACGCCCTCCGACTCCACCATGGTCGGCTTCGGCATTACAGGGCCTGATGGCCGGTTTAACGTGCGCCGCATCCAGACGGGCCGCTATGTCCTTCAGATCACGTACGTCGGGTTTGCCTCCTGGATGAAGGATATTTCGGTGGAAGAGGCGGACCTGGACATGGGCCGGATTGGGCTCGGCGAGCGCGTGTCAGAACTCGATGAGCTCGTTGTGAGCGACGAGCATATTCCGCTCCTGGTGCGCTCCGATACCATCATTTACAACGCCGCGGCCTTCGGTACGCGCCCCAATGCCAGTGTCGAAGACCTGCTGCGGCGACTGCCAGGCGTTGAAGTGGCTTCGGATGGCTCCATCAGGGCGCAGGGCGAGGAGGTGAAGAAGGTACTCGTTGATGGGAAGGAATTTTTTGGGAACGATCCCAAGATTGCCACGAAGAACCTGCCCGCCGAGGCCGTGGAAAACGTGGAGGTCTATGATGACCGGTCGGATCTGGCAGAATTCACGGGTGTCGACGACGGGGAGCGCGAGAAAACCATCAATCTGGAACTCAAGGAAGACGCGAAGCGGGGCTATTTCGGCAACGTGAGTGGCGCGGTGGGAGACGACTTGACGGCGGCACTCGGCGAGTCTGGACGGCACGATACGCGGGTGAGCGTAAACCGGTTTTCACCCGCCACACAATTCTCGGCACTCGGCAATTTCAACGATGTCAACCGGCAGGGCTTCTCGTTCAACGACATCATGAGCTTCAGTGGTGGGGTGGGGGGCCTCATGGCGAGCGGCGGCATCCAGATGGGCGACCTCCTCGGACGCGGAAGAGGCTCCTCGGACGGCTTCGTCACGACCCGCTCCGGAGGCCTCAACTTCAATCATGATTTTTCGGGTGGTACCGAGGTGCGCTCTTCCTATTTTCTGAACGGTCTCGACCGGATCCAGGACCGGGCCCTCACGCAGGAGGAACTGGTGGGCACTGGCGCCGGGTCTACCGTCGCCGAGGACCGGCTGGAGATCTCGGAAAACACGAACCACCGACTCAACATGAATCTCTTTCATGAGCTTGTGGAAGGGCATGACCTGCGACTTCGCATGTCCGGTTCGTTCACCGACGCTGCGGCGCGCACCAATTCCGCGCGCTCGGCCCGCGCCGACGGGCTGCTGCGCAATACGAGCAGTACATTTTTCGACTCCGCGTCCGACCAGCGCCAGGCGAACGGGTCGCTCACGTGGCGCAGACGCCTCTCCGACCGCGGAACGAGCCTCGTGGGCGAACTTTCTGGATCGGTTCGGGACCAGGACGGACTGGCCGACCTTCGGTCTACGAATGCGTTCTTCGAAGACGGCAACCTGAAGACGCAGGAAGAACTTGACCAGCTGCAGGAGACGCTCGGGACGTCCTGGACCGACGAAGAAAAGCTGACGCTGACCCATCCGCTGTCCGGGGGGCGAACGCTCGAGTCGACAGCGCGCCGGCGCGCCGTCCGGGATGACGAGTCACGCTCGTTTTTTGATGTCGTGGGCGGCGCACCGGTTTTCAACCTGGAGGAAAGCAGCGGTCTGGATCGAATCTATACCTACCTCAGTGGCGGTATCGGGCTGCGGCAGAACACCAAAAAAATCCAGATGGGAGCTGGTCTGGACGTGCAGGGATCGCATCTGGAGGGAACCATCCTGCGTTCTCCCATCGGCGTTGACCAGCGCTTCACGCACCTGCTTCCACGCGCCGATGCCCGGCTGCGCATGCGCCGCGCCTCCGTGTCACTCCGCTACAACACGTCGACGCGCGAACCATCCATGCGGGAACTCCAGCCGTTCGAGGACAACAGCGACCCCATCACGGTGCGCGTCGGCAATCCGGATCTCGACCCGGAATATGTGCACCGCTTGTCGCTCAGCTACAATTTCTTTGACCAGTTCTCCTTCACGAATCTGTTCGCGTGGGCGAGTGCCAGCTTTACGGACAACAAAATTGCCCGCTCGCGCGAGGTCACACCGGATCTTCGTCAGCGCATTACGTCGGTCAACACAAAGGGCGACTGGTCCTTCAGGGGCAGCCTGAATTTCGGTCGTCCCATCCGGCCGCTCGGCGTGAAGGCATCCATCAACAACTCTGCTCGTTTCTCGCGGGGCATTGAATTCGTGAATACCGAAGAAAACGTGAGCCGCATTCTGGTCAATACGGTGGAGGCCCGGCTCGAGAACCGCAACAAGAACGTCGTCGACCTCTCGGCCGGGGCGCGTTTCGACTTCAATCGGAGCCGATACTCGCTCAATTCGGGGCTCGACCAGGACTACGTGAACCGCACGTTCTTCGGCGAAGCAACGCTCTACGTCAAGGACGCGTGGCAGCTGTCCAGCGAACTCGATTACCGGATTTATTCCGACGAGCTTTCGGGTTCCGAGCAGCGCGTGCCACTCATGAACGCCACGCTCTCGCGTTTCCTGTTGGACCAGAAGATGGAGCTTCAACTGGCGGCTGTTGACCTGTTGAACGAAAATGTGGGCGTCAACTTCACCAATTCAGGCACCTTTGTGCAGGAGGAGCGGGTGAATTCACTCGGTCGATACGTGATGTTCCGCCTCGTCTACAACCTGTCTCCTGTGAGACGGT
>JAJCYR010000046.1 GCA_029262775.1 Bacteroidota bacterium | reverse complement strand
GCCACCAAGAACCAGCCGCCACCACGCACGTTTCGCCACGAGAAACGACCTCAAGGTACATGTCCCATCCCTCCATCATCACGTCCTGGTCCCGCCGGGAATTCCTGCAGCGCTCGGCAGCAGCGGCGGCAGGTGCAGCGTTGCTGCCCTCGGGCGTCCTGGCCGCATCTGAAAAGCGGCTCGTCATTCTGCACACGAACGATACCCATTCGCGCATGGACCCGTTTCCGATGGATGGGGGGCGCAACGAAGGGCTCGCAGGCGTAGCCCGTCGCAAAACGCTCATTGACCGCATTCGCGCCGAGCACCGGAATGTGCTGCTCCTTGACAGCGGTGATGTGTTCCAGGGGACGCCGTATTTCAATGTCTTCAAGGGCGAAGTCGAGCTCAAGGCCATGCACGCCATGGACTACGACGTGGCAACGCTCGGAAACCACGATTTCGATAACGGGGTCAATGGGCTCGTCGACATGCTGCATCATGCGCCGCGCCTCCAGTGGGTGTGTGCCAATTATGACGTCTCCGCATCGCGCCTGGAAGAGCATGTGGAGCCGCACGTGATCCTGGAGCGCGGCGGCATCCGCATTGGTATTTTCGGGCTTGGGATTGCGTTCGATGGGCTCGTGCTGCCCGATCTACACGAGGGTGTATCGTACTCGGATCCCATTCTGGCCGCGCGCCGCCAGGCGGACGCGCTGCGCGAACGCGGCTGCGACCTCGTGGTGTGCCTCTCGCACCTCGGGCACCGCTACGAGCGTGAAGACCGCCCGGACGATGTCAGTCTCGCCGCCGAAGCTCCCGGTATCGACGTCATTCTCGGAGGGCACACGCATACGTTTCTGGATGCGCCCGTGGCGGTGGAGCGGCCGGCCGCGGCCGGTGTCGGCGCGGACCGTCCGCCAGCGCTTATAAACCAGGTCGGTTTTGCGGGCATCCGTCTCGGACGGCTCGACTTCATATTCGACCGCCGCGGCCGCCTCACACGCTGGTACGCCGCGCATTACGACGTGGACGATCGGTACGCGTAGGCTTGGCAGGAGCGTCGTGAATACAAGCAAGGAACCTTTCTGATTTTGCATGTATCCAATTTCCGGAAAATGGAAATACCTTGGAGCCCATGTTAAGACCACTCGATATCCTTTTAGCATTGAAAATTGCCGTTAACGACCGCTCTTTTACACTCATGGACCTTTCTGAAGCGTTGGGGGTGAGTCTTTCCCAGGTACACAGATCCATCAAGCGCTGTGAAAAGTCGGGTTTTATCGGTTCCCGACCCATGGTCGTATCGCGACCGGCATTGAGGGAATTCCTGAAGCACGGTATCAAATATGCCTTTCCGGCTGAGCGCGGTCCGATTGCCAGGGGTATGCCAACTTCTTATTCCGCATTTCCTCTCAACGAGGTTATAATTGGCACCGGAATGGGTCTTGTCTGGCCCCACCCGAAGGGTTCGGTCCGGGGAGAATCTGTAACTCCGTTGACAAAAACAGCACCTGACGCCGCCATGAAGGACAATGCCCTCTACCAAGCACTCGCTCTCGTCGATGCCCTCCGCACGGGACGGGCCCGGGAGCGGTACGCAGCCCGGGAACTCTTGGACACACTGCTCATCAAGACATCTACCGCGCGGCGAGATGAAAACGGGTGACCCCAATCGAAGAGCATTTCTACACATTGCGCGAGCGTTGGGAGAAGCCGCTGACCACCTGGCTTTTGTGGGTGGTTCCGTTGTAGGTCTGTTGATCACCGATCCAGCTACGCCTGGGGTGCGGCAGACGAAGGATATAGATTGTATCGTCGAGGTTTCCGGACGGGTGGATTACGATCATCGCATAAGAAATCTACTTTTGGCGAGGGGGTTTGCCGAAATGTCAGGCCAGCATGTACCGGTCGGTGCCTGGAGGTCCGGGGTGTACCGTCTGGATGTGATACCGACGGACATTGCCGTTCTTGGATTTTCCAACACCTGGTTCCCGAGCGCCATTCGACATGCCACCTTGTTAGACGTGGGTGAAATGGTCGTCAATGTCATAGACGCTCCCCATTTTCTCGCTACAAAGTTGGAAGCATTTCAATCGAGAGGTAGCGGAGACTACCTTGTAAGCCACGACGTGGAAGACATTATCGCTGTCATCGACGGTCGGGAAGAGGTTGTGTCCGAGGTTCGTACGGCCCCCCAACGTGTCCGGGAATTCATTGAGCGCCAGCTTCATGAGATGATTCACGACCGTGATTTTCATGGAACGCTGCCAGGACTGGTGTTCGATTCCAATCGCGTTCCTGACGTTGTCGAGAGAATCGAGGCCATGTTGCAGCCGTGAGGTGGCCCTTCACGGAATGTACACATGTTGGCAGGCGTCCATATATATATTGGAGCCTGTCAGCAGGCTTCTTCAGTGCACAAACCCAACAGCGCAGCGTTCATGTCCTTGATGTCAGCACGCTGGGGACGTCCCCCCGGGACCCCGATTCTTCTTCTTGCCGCCCTCATCGCGTGGGGCTGTAGCGCGCCGAACGCCGCCCGGCAGGAAGCGGCGCCGCCGCCTGGCGCTACCGGTGCGACGCCGGCGGTGATCGCGCAGCCTGGCGCACCGGGCGCATCTACCAGAATTTTTGAGAGCGCGGAGGATGTGGACCTGCAGCGGCCCGAGCACACGC
>JAJCYR010000045.1 GCA_029262775.1 Bacteroidota bacterium | reverse complement strand
TTTCTATCGTTTTATTTCTGCTGTTATCTGTGCTTTCCGCGCGCCATAAGTGGGCGTGACACGGCCCGCCCACTTCTGCACTCATAAACAGCAGAATCAGAAGTCCAGACGAACGCCCACGCGGGTCAGGCGGGGAATACCGAAATTACCAAGGCTTCTGTTTCGGTGACGGTAGAGATCTTCAGCGGCGTTAATGTTGCCAGCCAGGAATGCCTGACCACCCTGGGTTGCCAGGAAGCCGTCGTCATCCGGCAGCCCGGTAAAGCGCCAAACGCCAAACTCGTTTTCTTCATCGAGCAGGTTCTGCACCCAGACGAACGCGGAGAGCGAAGAGCGATCGCCAACAGCAAACTTGCGGTCGACCCGAATGTCGACACGCGTCGTCCACGGCGTACGGTCTGAGTTGACACCACCGCGCGGCTGCGCAGCTTTCGACTCGATGACGCTGAACGGCTCCACGACGGGCGTGTACGGCAGTCCGGAACCGAGTTTGACCAGGACGTTCGCACCGAAGTTTTCAAGCAGCTTCGTACCACCAACCGATGGCCCCTGACCCTTTCCAAGACGATAGTCGAGGGACAGGTTCATGTTGTGACGCTGGTCGAAGTCAAGCGGAGAAATGAAGTTCGGCGGCGTTTCGTTGATCCACACGATCGTCGACGTCGTCAAAGAGCTTGAGCCTGTGCCCTGCGCAAAAGACAGCGTGTAGTTCGCGTTCACCGAAATATTATTCGTCCGGCGCAGATCAAAATCGAATTCCATGCCCTTCACCGTACCAAAGTCACGGTTCACAAACGACGAAGACGCCGTTGGGAACGTGGTGGGCTGGTCTTCGAGCTGGATCAGGTTCTCGATCTGGCGGAAGAAACCGGAAATGGTCAGCGCGCTTCGCGTCGAGAGACGCTGGCGGAAGCCGAGCTCATATTCTGTGGTTTCTTCCGGCTCGAGGGCGTTGTTGTTCTTGCGGCCAGTCGTTGACGAAAGCACCTCCATGGAACTGAACGAGTTGGCCGAAGGACGCTGGGCGACCTTGCCGTAACGGGCAAAGAAGAGCGCCTGGTCGGTTACCGGGAAGGAAACGCCAATTCGCGGCATCACGGTGACCTGGGGATCGTAATCCTCAAATACTTCCTCCGTGACGACATTGCTCTTGGCATTGGGCGAGGCACCGGTCAGAATAACCTGACCCGCCTGCACGCCCTCACCGGCCGTGTTGAAGAAGTTGCCTTCCAGATCACGGAATCCGACGACATCGGCTCCGTTGAAGTAGACGACAAAGTCTTCACCAATCTGGCTGCTGGCAAGACCGGCTTCACCGGCGCGGACAACAGGAAGGCGCGTGAACCGATCAATATACGTGCGGGTGTTGTTGTCGAACACATCCACACGGAGACCGAGGTTCAGCACGATATCCCGGAATTCGATCTTGTCCTGGACATAACCGCCGTAGTAGATGGGCTCGTGCGGCTCCACATTGTATGCAGCGTCACCAAACTCATCCGTAAGGTCGTTCACGAAGGCGTCCAGATTCTCGCTGTCCACTTCTTCCGTACCACGGAAGTTGTAACCAAAGAAGTCAACACGGCTTTCGAGTTGGGTCCACGTAAGCTCTTCGTAGCGCGAAACGCCCGTCTGACCTGTAGACAGCTGCTCAGGTCCATCTGCATCCTGAACAAACCGGGAGAGTCCGGTGGCCCTGACGTTATGCTGACGGTTGGTACGCTTCTCGAATTCACCACCAAACTCAATCTGGTGAATCCCGACCTGTGTGGTCGCCATGGCGTTCACACGGATCTGATTGTTTTTGAAGCGGAACAGGCTGTTGGACGGACCTTGACCACCTACGTTTGTAACCAGGGATCCCACGACCTCTGCCCCAGGAAAGCTTCCGTCATCCCAGCGATTGCTGTACGTCGGAACCTGAACCGTGAAATCGTCGCCATTGGCATCCTGACGCGTTTCTGTCGCGAATGACGTGTTTTTGAAGCCACGAAGAATAGCCCACTGATCGGCCTCGATGTCGCCGTAGGTAAGAACGTCGGCAAAACTGTCGCCGAAGCGCGGATCGTAGTTGCGTCCACGGCGATCGCTCCAGTCGACCTGCAACTGATAGAACGTCGAGTTCGACAGGTAGTGCGTCCACGTGGTGAAGAACTGCCAGTCGCGACGGTCTCGCTGGTCGATATCCTCGTTGGGTGCAAAAATGGAGCTCCGGGAGTCGTTCAGGAATTGATTCTCCGAGTCCACAAGCCGACCACCCACGCGAATGCGGACGTTCTCGATCAGGTTGAACGTCAGGTTCGTGTTGATGGCAAGGCGCTCAAAACCATTGTTCTGTTGTTTGTCAACGAGGCGGAAATCGGCAGGGTCCACGAAATTCGTAGAGTTGACCAACTCCGGGTTGGAAATCACCACGCCGTCCGCAGCGCTGACGGTCGTACCATCCGTGAAGCCGATAACGCCACCAACTGGCACCACATTACCGTTGTTGTCAATATACTGGGACGCTACCGATGCCTGGTCAGCCAAGCTGGCCGGTACGGGAATATTGACCGTGTTGCCGTCGGCATCTACGCCCGAGAATGACATGGGATTGGCCTGCATCTGGCCGAGGACACTCTCTTCCAGGCGAAGCTGACCTGCCGCTCTCGGGCTGGAGTCGGTCTGATCCGTATACTCAACGGCCACAAAGAAATTGGCCTTTTCTCCCGCCACAGGACCACCAATGGCCATGGAAGCAAGGTTATATCCGAAATCGTCCAGCGCTTCGGAGGTAACACCCTCGAAAGACCCGAAGAATTTCGGCGAGCCGGATTTCGTGGTGATGTTGATGACACCGGACATGGCGTCGCCGTAACGGGCCGACATGTTACCGATCATCATTTCCTGCTCCTGGATGGCTGACTGCGGCAATGCTGCCGTACCGACAACCTTCACGCCGTCAATAAAGAAGACGACTTCTGCGCCACGACCGCCGCGGATGTTCAGCGTGTTCGAGCCTTCCTGGCTGACTACGCCAGCCTGGACCGACGCAACGGCTTCAACGCCGCGTACGGGCAGGTTTACAATTTCTTCCGCTGTTTTGATTTTTGGAACGCCGATGGCATCCCGCTGAATCATGGGACGTTCGTACTCCACGACGATTCCCTCCAACTCGACTCCAGCGCTGAGTGAGAAGTCAATATCCTGGGCGGTGTAACCCGAGGACACTTCCACACCGCTGATGACGGATGAAGAGAAACCGACAAATGAAGCCTGTACGTCATAGCTTCCTACCGGAACACCGATGATGAAGTAATTGCCATCGGCGTCGGTAATTGTACCCAACTGCGTGCCAACGAGAGCGACACTGGCACCCGGCAACGGATCCCCAGTATCTCCATCGAGAACCGTTCCTTCGATCTTACCCGAGCTCTGGGCAAAAACGAGGGCCGGAGCTGCAAGCAGCATGAGCACTACCATGCCCCATTTACGTAACATAAGCTACCTCCTCTTGTGATATGATGTGTGGCTGATATTCATGCACCTTGTACAGTGCAATCTTTTTCGTGCCGGACAGCAACGCCCAGACAGACGTAGCCGCGACGCACGAGTTTTCGGGGACAGAGACGCTGGTCTCCCAAGTCATCCATTCGGTGTTCAAGCTTTCCATTCCTGAAGCTTCTGACATCCGCTGACACGTTCCAACAGGAACAGTCCCGGCCCGATCATGGGCGGAGACTGATTTCAGGTTTTGCTTGAAAGGTGGGGTTGGAAATGCTGTAGCAGATGCCCAAATGCGTATTTGTGATTGGTTGAACAGATCTTGTCTTCGTTCTGAATGGGAATATAGAGGGCTTGGAACCCTTTGTCAAGGCAATATGAACAGGGTATTCCTATTTGCATGCACGAATTCGTCCCCATCCACCGTCCCGACACGCGGTATACCTTACAATATGTGCGGCCCGACATGCACGTCTACCCAGTCCCACATTTCCGCCCGTCCGCGGCCGTCTTCCGAGCTCGTGAGTACGAGCGGAAGCTCCAATCCCAGCCCTTCCACGTACCGCCTGGTGCGATAAAGCGCCTGCTGCCGGCCGTTGCCCGAGAGCTTGTCCGCTTTCGTGAGCGCCACAACGTGCGCCGCGGGGCTCTCTTTCAGGAGAAGCAGCATGTCCCGGTCGAGCGCCGTCGGCGGATGCCGTGCATCGATGAGCTGAAAAACCAGCCGAAGAACACCGCGCTCTGTTACGTAGCGTGCAATGGTCCGTCGCCAGACGTTGCGCTGAGCCCGGGAGAATTTGGCATACCCGAAACCCGGAAGGTCCACGACGTGGAAGGCGCCGTTCACCAGGTAGAAATTGATTTCCCGCGTTTTGCCCGGCGAACCGGACACCCGGGCTACGCTGCGCCGCCCCAGAAAGCAGTTGATGAGCGAACTCTTGCCCACATTGGACCGGCCCACAAAGGCGACTTCGGGAAGCGTCTGCTCGGCCATGTGGGCGAGGCGCGTGGCACCACGCACAAATGCGACTTCGCGGACAACCACGCCGGGTCCCACGCTTCTAAATAGTCTGCTTGACCGTCTCCCCGATGGCAGCCGGGTTGAGTACGATGGTCGCACCGGCTTCTTCGAGCGCGGCGAATTTGTCTTCGGCTGTTCCCTTGCCTCCTGAAATGATGGCACCAGCGTGACCCATCCGGCGTCCGGGAGGCGCCGTCCGGCCGGCGATGAAGCCGAATACCGGCTTTGTCATATGATCCTTGATGAAATCGGCCGCCTCTTCCTCGGCCGTGCCTCCAATTTCACCGATCATCACAACCGCGTCTGTCCCCTCGTCTTCCTGGAACAGGCGGAGAATGTCCACGAAGCGTGAGCCAATGACCGGATCGCCCCCAATGCCGACCGCTGTAGACTGCCCGAGTCCCTGCCGCGTGAGCTGATCCACCGCTTCGTAGGTCAGCGTACCGGAGCGCGAGACCACACCCACCCGGCCGGGGCTGAAAATCATGGCCGGCATGATACCCACCTTGGCCTCACCGGGCGTCAGCAGTCCGGGGCAGTTCGGCCCCACCAGATGAACGCCAAGCTTTCTGACATAGTGGTAGACCGGAACCATATCCCGCGCTGGAATACCCTCCGTTATGCAGACAATAACCTTGATCCCTGCTTCGGCAGCCTCCAGAATGGCATCGGCGGCAAACGGCGGCGGCACGAAAACAATCGATGTGTTGGCTCCTTCATGCTTCACGGCGCCAGCCACCGTGTCAAACACCGGCCGGTCAAGATGACGCTGACCACCCTTTCCGGGCGTCACGCCCGCTACGAGGGGCGTTCCGTAGGCTATCATCTGCTCGGAGTGAAAGGAACCTTCCTTGCCGGTAAATCCCTGCACAACAAGCCGGGTCGAACGGTCTACAAGAATACTCATGTCTTTGAAACTAACGGTTTGGTGTCGATTCCGACGGGGTCGTCGACTCCGGATCGGAGGCAGCACCCTGACGAGGGGTAGTGTGGGGGGCCTGCCGGGGTGGATCGATCCTGTTGGAGGAGTCGTCCACATTGAATTCATTTGAGATTTCCCGCGTGGCGGATTTGAACTCCTTGATGCCCTTGCCCAGCCCGCGTGCAATTTCCGGAATGCGCTTGGCACCGAAAATGAGGAGGATGGCCAAAAATATCAGGACCAGTTCGAAGGGGCCCAGACTACCCATGACGCTGTCCAATTGTGGTGTGAATGGTTACGGGCAGAGAACCACACGCGGCGACGGCTGTTCCACGCAGGTAAAAAGTGTATTTCATGACCCTTGATTCCATTCGTTCCTGGCCAAAGGCCGAACTCCATTCCCACCTCGACGGAGCCATGCGGCTCGAAACCATGCTGGATCTGGCGCGGCGCCAGGGAAAAATGGCCCTGCTGCCGGCCGATTCCGTAGAGAGGCTGCGCGAGGTACTGCTCGGTGTCGACACGTCCGAGAGCCTGGCCGAATACCTTGCCTGGTTCAAATATACCATCGGGCTCATGCAGGACGCGGAGTCGCTGCGCCGCGTGACGTATGAGATGGCCGAAGATTTCGCCCGCGAAAACGTGCGCTACCTCGAAGTCCGATTCGGACCCGTGCTGCACACCGAAGAAGGGCTCACGCTCGAACAGGTACTCGATGCCGTACTCGACGGACTCAGCGCCGCCGGGAAGGACTTCGGCATCCGGAGTGGTGTCATCGTATGCGCGCTCCGCGACCGGTATATGGAGGCGTCGGTCCGCCAGGCACAGGCCGCGGTATCCTATCTGCACCGGGGCGTCGTGGGGTTCGACCTGGCCGGAGGCGAGGCGGGAAATCCGGCAAAGCAGCATCTCGAAGCCTTTTACATTGCCCGCAACCACCTGCTCGGCCTGACGGTCCACGCCGGCGAATCCTGGGGTCCGGATTCCATCCGACAGGCCCTGTTCTACTGCGGCGCGCATCGGATTGGGCACGGTATCACCATGATCCAGGATCCGGAACTCCTGGAGTATGCCGCCATGCACCGCGTCCCGCTGGAAATCTGTCCGACCAGCAACGTGCAGACCCACGTCGTGCCGTCCTATGAAGAGCATCCGCTGGCGGCGCTCGTCCGCTCCGGCGTCACGCTCTCCATCAATACGGACAGTCGCCTGTTCAGCCACACATCGACATCCGAAGAACTGCACCTGGCGCATACGCGCTGCGGACTGACGGAAGAGGAAACAAAGGAAGTGGCGCTCGCGGCCTTTGGACACGCGTTTCTGGCGCATGATGAGCGCGACGAGCTCCAGCGCACCGCCCGGCGTGATATGGAAGCGCTCGAGACGATGGGAGCGTAATACCATGTGCGCAAGAAGCACGGTCGTAGTCCAGCCGGCCGCAGGTCTCACCGGCACGGTCGTTCCACCGGCAGACAAATCCATAGCACACCGGGCGGCCATGCTCTCGGCGCTTGCGCCCGGCACGTCGCGCATTGTGAACTGGCCGCGATCGGCCGATCCGGCATCCACGCTCGCCTGTCTCCAGCAGCTCGGCGTGAAGACGGGTGAAGAGGACGGAGTATTGCTCATTCACGGCGGCGCGTTCCGTGCGCCCGTCGCCCCCCTGGACTGCGGCAACTCCGGCACCACCATGCGGCTGCTGTCCGGCATGCTGGCCGGCCAGGACCTGAAGGCAACGCTCATTGGAGATGCATCGCTCACGCCACGTCCCATGAAGCGGATCATGGATCCACTCTCCCGGATGGGGGCCCGCATTGAGAGTACCCGCGGACACGCCCCCCTCACGGTGACCGGCAATCCGGCGCTCCAGGGCATCACGTACCGGCTTCCGGTAGCGAGCGCGCAGGTCAAATCGGCCGTACTGCTGGCGGGTCTGTATGCCGATGGTGAGACGACGGTCGTGGAAACGACCCCCTCGCGGGATCATACGGAGCGCATGCTGGGGCTGTCGACCGTACAGATCGGCGAGGAGCGCCACATCACGTCGTCGGCTGCGGACCGGCCGCAACCCGGCATCTGGTCCATTCCTGGCGACTTCTCGGCGGCCGCCTTCTTCCTGGTGGCTGGATCTATTGTGCCCAATGCATCCATCCGCATTACGGGAGTCGGATTGAACCCGTCGCGGACGGCGCTTTTGGACATGCTCCGCGCCATGGGCGCCTTGATTGAGACAAGGAACGAGCGCACCGTGGGCGGCGAGGCGCTGGCCGATTTGACGGTGACCAGCCAATCCCTTTCCAGCATCCAGGTCTCGGGCGGCATGGTTGCCAACGCGATCGATGAACTGCCCATTCTGTGCGTGGCCTGCTGCGCGGCCAGCGGCACGTCGCACATCCGCGGCGCCGAAGAACTGAGGCACAAGGAGACGGATCGTATCCAGGCCATGACGAGCGGGCTGCGAGCGCTCGGCGCGGACATCACGGAGCACGAGGACGGCTGGACCATCCGGGGCGGCGCGCCCCTCTCGGGCGGCCACGTGGAAAGCTGTCACGATCACCGCATAGCCATGGCGCTCGGCGTTGCCGCCCTCACGGCATCGGGCAGCGTGCACATTCACGGGGCGGACATCGCGGCGGTTTCGTACCCCGGTTTCTGGGACGAACTCGGCCGCGTGGCCGGACGCTGAACCGCGGACCCGGACGCTGAACCGCATACCCGAACGCTGAGCAGCAGACCCTACTCAGGCCGGAACCCAGAGGTGCTGCTCCAGGTCGACGCATCCATCGTCATCGAACGCAATGCCCTCCGAGCGCAGACGCTCTTCCATCACGAATGGCCCCTCGAACGCATGGCGCCCGCTGAGCGCGCCATTCCGGTTCACGACGCGGTGGCACGGCAGGCCCGTACCTGCCGCCTGGTTCATGGCCCACCCGACCGTACGGGCCGACTTCCTGGCGCCCAAAAACGCCGCAATGTGCCCATAGGTAGTGACCCGTCCCGTCGGAATCCGGGCCACCACCTCGTACACACGATCGAAAAAGTCGTCAGTCGCCGCCATCTCCGCGCGTGCCGCCTGCGCCGCTACTGGTTACCGAGAATGATCGGCAGCCCGTCCGATCCGCCAATCACGACCACTTTGGCGTTCGGCGAACTGGCCAGCATCTGCGTCGCTTCGACGCCCTTGAACTTCAGGAAGCGGTCCGACAGGCTTTCGGTGATGATGCGCTGGTACTCGGCCTGCCCGGTGGCTTCGATCTGCTTGCGCTGCGCCTCGAGTTCTTCCTTTACGAGCGTGAACTGGTAGCGCTCCGCCTCCTGCTCTTCCTTCAGTTTGTTCTCGATGGCGCCCCGGATCTGCTCCGGCAGCGAGATATCCCGGATAAGCACGGCTTCGAGCTCGACCGATTCCCCGGCCACGGCTTCGCGCACGCGGTCGAATATTTCGGTCTGCAGTTCCTGTCGGCGGCTCGAATAGAGCTCTTCGGGCGTGAACTGGCCCACCACCTCGCGAACCGCCGAGCGAAGCTCCGGCTGCACGAGCTTGCGGTAGTAATCGGTGCCGTAGGTCACGTGCAGGTCAGGCAGGTCCTGGGCGTTCGGGCGCCACCGGACGGAGGCATCCATCCCGATCGAAAGCCCGTTCGAGGAAAGCGCATTGATATCTTCGAGCTGCTCCTGCATGCGCACGTCGTAGCGGATCAGGCTCACCCATGGCGCATGGATCTGCAGCCCTTCGCCGTAAATTTTATCGAGGTCCGTTCCGCCGAAAACACTGTATTTGACGGCGCCCTCGCCAGATCCAATGGTGGTCGTCATGCACCCACCAGCCAGCGTAATGACCATCAGGATTACAAAAGCAAGAATACCGAGTCGGGCGGCGGCCCGGGAAACATTGGGATATTGGTTCGCAGTCATTTCTTCGTAGTGGGTAAGGTGGTGAAGTATATTCCCCCTACGTTACATCCCTCCAACAGTTGCCTTACATGCGCATGCCGACTTCCCTGGAATGGGTCCATGAAGCGCTTGAGGAGGGCCTTGGCCCTGGCAGAATCATGGTCGATGCGCCGCTCGCGCCACTTACCACGTTCCAGATCGGGGGACCGGCCCGGCTGCTCGTCGAGCCGCAGACGACCCATGAGCTCGTCTCGGCGCTTCGCATTGTGCGCGCTGCCGGCATTCCGCATTTCCTCTTGGGGCTCGGCGCGAACATCCTCGTGGGAGACGGCGGGTTCGACGGCGTGGTCATTCGTAACACCGTGCGGGACTTCGAGCTCGATGCAACGGGACGGCTCCGCGCGGCGGGAGGCGCCATCGTGTGGCCCGATATTATCCGGCACACGACGCTCGCAGGCTGGTCCGGGCTGGAGCACTTCGCGGGCATACCGTCGACCATTGGAGGCGCACTCTGGCAGAACCTGCATTTCCTCTCTCCCGCCCCGGCGCGGGAGCGGACCGTGTTCCTGGACGAAATCGTGGTTTCGGCGCGGCTTCTTGGCACGGACGGCGAAGTCCGCGAGGTGGATCGCGACTGGTTCCGTTTCGGATACGACTACTCCATGCTCCACGAGACGGACGATATCGTGCTCGATGCCACCTTTCATCTGACGCGATCCTCGACCGGGGACATGGAGCGCATTATTACGGAAAACCGGGCGTGGCGGGCCGAGCGCCACCCTCCGCTCGACTCAGAGCCGAGTGCCGGCAGCATATTCCAGAAAATAGACGGTATCGGAGCCGGCCGCCTGATTGATCAGTGCGGGCTCAAGGGAACGCGCATCGGAGACGCTGAAATCACGCATCGCCACGCCAACATCATGATCAATCGGGGCGGCGCCTCGGCCCGGGATGTGCGGCAGCTGATTGCGCTTGTGCAGGAGCGCGTGCGGCGGGAAACCGGTCATCTGTTGGTGCCCGAAATCCTGTTTGTGGGCGAGTTTGACGAGGGGGAAAACCCATGATGGGGCGTGTTATCACATCAGCAGCAGACTGGCTGCACGGTGCGCGCGCCGTGCTACTGAAAGAGCTGCGCCTGGAATGGCGCAGCCGGCACGCCATCAACCTGCTGCTCATGTTCGTACTGAGTTCGCTGCTGCTGGTGGTTTTTGCGCTCGGTTCAGATCCCGTCGAGGCGCCGCTGCAGGCCGCCCTGCTGTGGATTGTGATTGTGTTCTCGGCCGCCATCGGGCTGGGGCGCTCGTTTCTGGCCGAAGAGGAGCAGGGCACCATACTGCTTTTGCAGGTCAACGTCCCCGGTAGCCAGGTGCTGGCCGGGAAGCTGGCCTTCAATGTGCTCTTGATCGTGGCTGTGATGGGCGTCTCGGTTCTGGCCTTCATGGGGCTCATGGGCATGCACGTGCACCACGTGGGCCTGCTGGCCGCAACGCTCGGACTCGGGACGATCGGACTGGCGGGTGCCACGACGCTGCTTGGGGCGCTTATTGCCAAGGCATCGGCCCGCGGGCCCCTTTTGCCCGTGCTGCTCTTCCCCATGCTCTCGCCGCTCTTTCTGTCCGTGGTCCGGGCCACCCGCGCTGCCCTTGCCGAAGGCGCCACGTGGGCCGGATCGGCCTCCGAATTGACTGCCCTCGTTGGTTTTGCGGGCGCGGTGAACACGGCCGCCTTTCTGTTGTTCGAGTATGTTTGGACCGACTGAGGAGTTGAACCCCCGCCCATGAAGCACGCCGCATGAACCGCCCCGCCGAAACGCACGCCACATGAACCGCCGCTACACCATAATCCGAAACATCGTTTTTGCCTGGATGACGCTCATGATCCTGGCGGCCTTCCTCGTCAACATTCCGCGGATCAATATTCTGGAGCACACAGCTCGGAACCTGTATTTTCATGTGCCGATGTGGTTTACCATGATGGCGGCCGTCTTGGTGTCGGCGTGGCATTCGCTACGGCACCTGCAGACGGGACGTGTCGAGAGCGACATCCGGGCGCTCCAGTCCGCACGCGTGGCCATGCTGTTTGGCCTCATGGGACTGGTGACAGGCATCCTGTGGTCCAAATTCACATGGTACGTCGGCACCGACGTGTGGTGGAACTTTGACCCCCGGCAGACCATGGCGGCAGTACAGCTGCTCATCTACGGCGCCTATTTCGTACTCCGGTCCTCGTTCGATGAACCCGTCAGGAGGGGCCGGATTGCCGCCGTATACAACCTGTTTGCCATGATAACCGTGCCGTTCCTGCTCTACATCCTGCCCCGGCAGCAGGCCAGCCTGCACCCGGGCGCCGATGGCAATCCGGCATTCGACGAAATCACGCACCCCGTCATGCGGCTGATTTTCTATCCGGCCATTGTCGGATTCATCGGCCTCTTCTGGGTGCTTTACACGCAGCGCGTCCGCATGGCGCGTATCAAGAACCGGCTCACCGCCAATCCAGAGTTGTGACCATGACGTTTCGCCCTCGATGTATTGTTTCCTTCATCGCCATGCTGCTCGTGTCCGCGGCCACGTTCGCGCCCGGCGCAGCCGCCCGGGTCACCCAGGTCGCCCAGGTCGCCCAGAAAGCACAGGACGCGCAAAAGGAAGGGATTGCCACCGGTTTCGACAGCATATGGACGGGTGCCAAAATTCCGACTCAACCCCCGACCGAACTGGAGCGGGTCATGCTGAGCGATGACAAGATCCTCGTGGTGCTCGGCGTGGTGCTGATTATCTGGTTTGGGATCATATCTCTGATTCTGCGAAACGACCGGCGCATTGGTCAGTTGGAACGGGAACTTGAGAACCATCGTTCGGACTTCTGAACGGCCACCTGAATCCCGGGCCCCTGTCAGCCGGACCCGGCCACCCACTACGTCAAGCCCCTTGGCACCATGAACAAGAAGAAAATAGTTGGCTTTGTCCTCATCATCGGTTTCTCCTCGCTGCTCCTGCTCAATTTCGGGAGCCAGGTCGGCGGGTACATGAACTTCGAGGAAGCCGAATCGGCAGGTGCATCGGCCCACGTCGTGGGCATGTGGGTCGAGCCCGAAACCTTCCGCTACAATGCGACCAACAACATTTTCTCGTTCCGCATGAAGGACGACGCCGGTAACGTCCGCACGGTTCACTACGCCAATCCCAAGCCCGCCAATTTCGAGGATGCCGAGCAGGTCGTGATAGAAGGACAGCCGGGTACGGACGGCGTGTTCGTTGCCGACAACATCATTGTGAAGTGCCCCTCGAAATACAACGACCAGCGAGCCCTGCAGCAGACGGGCATGTAGCTACGCTGATATATCTATGATATATTATAGATCAGTAGTGTCCGGGGAACCTGCTGAGCGAATAAAAAGATGAGGGGGCACGAAGCCCCCTCGCTCGCTACCTTTTGTCAAGCTTCACCAAGACATAGAGGTTGCGATGAACCAAGGTACACATTTTTCCGGACAGCCGATTCTGGCGCAGATTGTGAAATTGATCCCGCATGCCGAGGTGCAGCGGCTCGCTCATAGGTACCGTTCGGACCGTTACTACAAGAAGTTCAAGACGTACGACCACGTTGTCACCATGCTTTACGCGATTTTCAGTCGCTGTACGTCGATTCGTGAGGTGGTGACCGGAATGCTCGCTTGCGAGAACCGGCTCAAGCACGCCAATGTGCACTGCATTCCACGCAGAAGCACGCTCTCCGACGCTAATTGCCGACGCGACTTCGAGGTCTTTG
>JAJCYR010000044.1 GCA_029262775.1 Bacteroidota bacterium | reverse complement strand
GCCGGGCTCCAGGCCCTGGGTCATGCGCCCCAGGAGGGGCCCGTGTTCGACACCCTGCGCGTCACCCTGGTCGGCACGGACGCGGCCACGGTGCACGCGGCCGCGCTCGCGAAGGAGATCAACCTGCGCCCGATCGACGCCACCACGGTCGGCGTCTCCCTGGACGAGACGGTCGGTGCCCAGGACCTGGCCGACCTGCTCACGGTCTTCGCCGGCGGCCGGCCGCAGCCGGACGTGGCGCAGCTCGCCGCCGGGGTCTCGCTCTCCTACGCCGCGCCCCACGCGCGGACGAGTGACTACATGACCCACCCGGTGTTCCAGGAGCACCGCAGCGAGCACGAGCTGACCCGCTACCTGCACCGCCTGGCCGGCCGCGACCTGTCCTTGACGACGTCGATGATCTCCCTCGGCTCGTGCACGATGAAGCTCAACGGCACCTCGGAGATGGTGCCCGTGACCTGGCCCACCTTCGCCCACCTGCACCCCTTCTGCCCCGTGGACCAGGCCCAGGGCTACGCCGAGCTGTTCCGCCGGCTGGAGCACGCCCTGGGCGAGATCACCGGCTTCCCCGGCGTGTCGCTGCAGCCCAACGCCGGCTCCCAGGGCGAGTTCGCCGGGCTGCTTGTGATCCGCGCCTGGCACCGCTCGCGCGGCGACCTGGAGCGCGATGTGTGCCTGATCCCGGTCTCGGCCCACGGCACCAACCCGGCCAGCGCGGTGATGGCGGGGATGCGCGTCGTTCCCGTGGCCTGTGACGCCAAGGGCAACGTCGACGTCGCTGATCTCGAGGCCAAGGCCGCGCAGCACGCCGAGCGCCTCGCGGCCCTGATGATCACCTACCCCTCGACCCACGGCGTGTTCGAGGAGTCGATCGTCGACGTCTGCCGCATCGTCCACGAGAACGGTGGCAAGGTCTACATGGACGGCGCCAACATGAACGCCCAGGTCGGACTCTGCCGCCCCGGCGACATCGGTGCCGACGTGTGCCACCTGAACCTGCACAAGACCTTTGCCATCCCCCACGGCGGCGGCGGCCCGGGCGTCGGCCCTATATGCGCGGCCCAGCACCTCGCGCCGTTCCTGCCCGATCACCCTGTCATCACCCCCCGCACAGACGGCATGCCCGATCTGCAGCTCGGCCCCGTCGCAGCCGCTCCCTTCGGCAGCGCGTCCATCCTGCTCATCTCGTGGGCCTACATCGCCATGCTCGGCGCCGCTGGCCTGAAGCGCTCCACACAGGTCGCCATCCTGAACGCCAACTACATGGCCCACCGCCTCCGCGGCGACTACGACATCCTCTACACCGGCCGCGGCGGCTTCGTGGCCCACGAATTCATCATGGACCTGCGCCACCTGCGCCAGCACACGAAGCTGACCGAAGTGGACGTCGCCAAGCGCCTCATGGACTACGGTTTCCACGCCCCCACCATGTCCTGGCCCGTCATCGGCACCATGATGGTCGAACCCACCGAAAGCGAAAACAAGGCCGAACTCGACCGGTTCTGCGCCGCCATGACCGCCATCCGCGGGGAAATCCGGGCCGTCGAAGAGGGTCTGGTCGATGCAGACGCCAGCGTCCTTTCACAGGCCCCGCACACGGCCGCCATGGTCACGTCCGATACGTGGGATCATCCCTACTCGCGGGAAGCCGCCGCCTGGCCTGCCCCGTGGCTGCGTGAGCACAAATTCTGGCCCTCCGTTCGGCGCGTGAACGATGCCCACGGCGACCGCCACCTCGTCTGCTCCTGCCTCCCGGTCGAGGAGTACGCCTGAGGCGGCGTTACACCAAAGGAACATATATATAGAAAAATATATGTTCCTTAATGGCAAAAAAGACACCACCGTCACCCCTCCCTGTCCAGCGGGCACTCAAGAAACTTGGTACCGATATACGGGATGCACGCCGGCGTCGGCGTATCCAGACAAAAGTGATGGCAGACCGACTGCTGGTTTCCCGTCCTACGCTCCGAAGGCTTGAACAGGGCGATCCTTCCGTAGGTATGGCTACGTGGGCTACCGCCCTGTACATACTCGGCCTGCTCGACGGTCTGGCCGATCTTGCTGACCTGACACGCGACCGACTCGGCCAGCAGATTGCCAGCGAGGAACTTCCCGAGCGAATTTCTTCCTGAGCCCGGGCAGACCAGTACAATAAACATCGTCTTTTCATTCCATGAGCCGTCCTCAAGCATATGTGTACGTCGACCTGAATGGCACGCCCCATCCAGCGGGCCGGCTGTGGGTACACGCGAGTGGACGGGGTCAGCGCTCTACGTTCGAGTATGATGATTCGTGGATTCGCTCAGACGTGCGCTTCGCTCTGGAACCGGCACTTCAGGTAGGTTCCGGACCTTTCCACACGTCGGGAAAGCGGGCGCTTTTCGGTGCCATGGGCGATTCCGCGCCGGACCGGTGGGGACGCACATTACTGGCGCGTCAGGAGCGTCTCAGCGCCAAGCAAGAAGGTCAAACGCCCCGGACACTTCTGGAAATCGATTTTCTTCTCGGCCTCTCTGACCACACAAGACAAGGTGCACTCCGGTTCAAGAGCGACCCTGAGGGCCCATTTCTCGCGCAGGGAGGCGGAGACGTTCCTCCGTTCCTGGAACTCGGGCGTCTGCTTCAAGCTGCAGAGCGCATTACCACCGACGATGAAACCCAAGAAGACCTGTACCTCCTTCTTGCCCCCGGTTCATCCCTTCTCGGATCGAGGCCGAAGGCATCGGTTCGTGGCCGAAGTGGTGAACTCATGATGGCCAAATTCAACCGGCCCGATGACGACTACGATGTCGGCAGGTGGGAAGCTGTCGCCATGACACTGGCCGGAATGGCTGGCGTTCGGGCTGCGTCCTGGTCGGTCGAACATCTGGACGGGCGGACGGCCCTCCTCATGAACCGGTTTGACCGGAATGGCACCTTTCGTATCCCGTTTCAGTCGGCACTGAGTATGCTCAATGCATTCGATGGCGAACATCGCAGCTACATGGAAATTGCCGATGCCATCCGCGTACATTCAATATCGGCATCAGAACTTATTTCCAATACGGACGACCATCTTCGCAACCATGGCTTTCTCCATGTGGGTCGGCAGGGCTGGCGTCTTTCTCCCGCGTATGATCTGAATCCGGTGCCAGTCGATATCAGCCCCCGTTTCCTGTCGACGGCCATAGCAGATGGATACGACCGATCAGCTTCCATGGACCTGGCCTTCGGGGTCATTGAACATTTTGGCATATCAGGCACAGTCGCCCGCAGGATAGCCCAGGAAGTTGCTGTGGCCGTCAGACAATGGAAACGCGTTGCTCAGCGACTGGGTGCGACGGCCAGAGAGTGTGACCGCATGGCCAGCGCGTTTGAGCATGACGACTTGGCCTCACTTATATGAGTCCGTAGAGTTTTCCGGGCAGGTGGCGGCCCAGGAAATCGGCCACCTCGCGCGTGACGTGCGTCACGGCGTCGAGGTTGACACCTGTCGCAAAGCCCGATCCTTCGAGCGCCCATACGACATCCTCTGTGGCCACATTGCCCGTAGCACCGGGGATGAAGGGACAACCCCCGAGGCCCCCAAGCGAGGTATCGAACCGGCGCACACCCGCCTCCGCGGCGGCCAGGATGTTGGCAATGCCCAGTCCGCGCGTGTCGTGGAGGTGAAGCACGAGCGGCGCATCGATGAGCGGAAGAACGGCGTCAACGACCCGCCGGATGGCCCCGGGGTGGGCGAGTCCCGTCGAATCGGCGAGTGAGAACGATTCAAGGCCGCGCCCGGCGAAGCGCCGAGCCAGGTCCGCAACGAGCACGAGGGGCGTATCGCCGCTTTCGGCGTAGCCCCAGACGGTCTGCAGGCCAAGCTGCGCCCGAAGGCCAAGCTGCGCGGCCCGATCCAGCATGACGTCCGCCTGCGCGGCCCCCTCCTCGATGCTCATGTTGGCGTTGTCGCGGCCGTGTTTCTCGTTCGTGGCAATACTCAGGTCGACGACCCCAAGCCCCGCCGCTGCTGCGCGCTCTACACCGCGCACATTCAGCGCGAGGCCCGAAAAAACGACATCGCGAGCAGAGCCCTCCGCTCCGCTCATCGTCCCACCTTCCCCGACGAATGCCGCGGCCACCTCCTCGGCATCGGCCATCTGCGGCACCCACTTCGGGTGCACAAAACTGGTCATCTGCACCCGCGGCAGGCCGCTCGCCGCCAAGGCACGTATCCACCCGATTTTGAGATCGGTCGGAATGAGTCGCTCCTCGAACTGGAATCCGTCGCGCGGGCCGACTTCACAGAGCTCAATGGTATCCATGTGCGTCGCGTATCTTGTGTCTGATGCGCTGAACAACCATCCCGTACCCGAGGGTTCCCTACCCATGCTTTTTCGACCGTTTGCGCCGCGCACCCTACTTCCGCTGGCCGCCCTGGCCGTAGCGCTCACCCTGGCCGTAGCGCTCACCCTGGCCGCCGGGCGCACAGCCGACGAGCCCAGTCCGGTCCAGGGCGCTGTCCAGAGCGCACGGCGCGCCACCATCAGCGCCGAGCCCCTCTCCGACCGCCGCGTCCACTACGACCTCACCGCGACGCTCCATGCCGACACCAAGACCATCGACGGTACGGCCCGCATTGTCTGGCGCAATCCTGACCGCGTCCCCGTGTCCGAGCTGCAGTTCCACCTCTACCTGAACGCCTTCGAGGGCCCCGAAACCACCTTCATGCGCGAAAGCGGCGGCGCGCACCGCGGGTTCGAGGCCGCGAGCGACGACCCCTGGGGCGGGATCGCCATCACGTCCATGTCCCTCTTTCGGGGAGATACATCCGCAAGCGATCTCCTCCCCGCCCTTGAGTTCATCCGGCCTGACGACGGCAACCCGAACGACTACACGGTGGCGCGCGTCGTGCTCGCCGAGCCCGTCGCGGTGGGCGACTCGGCGGTCGTCGACCTCACGTTCACCTCGCGCCTGCCCGAAATCGTGGCACGGACCGGCTGGCTGCCCGGCCCAACGAACCGGCCTTTTTTCATGGTTGGACAGTGGTTTCCGAAGCTCGGCGTCTACGAAATCCCCGGGCAGCGCTACGTGCCCGCCAGCGCAGAGCGGGGCGCGTGGAGTACGCATCAATTCCACGCCAACAGCGAGTTTTACGCGGACTTCGGGACGTACGACGTCGCGCTTACCGTACCCGCGGACCACGTGGTGGGGGCCACCGGCGTGCTGGTGAGCGAGAGCGCGAACGCCGCCCCCGTCCACACGAAAACGCTCCGCTACCGGGCCGAGGACGTGCACGACTTCGCTTGGACGGCGAGCCCCGATTTTCTGGTACACGAGGATACGTGGAGGCACGTCGGCATCCGCCTGCTTCTCATGCCGACGCATGCCGGGCAGGCCGAGCGGCACCTGAAGGCCACCCGCATGTCGCTCGAGGGGCTCGATGAGCGGCTTGGCACGTATCCATTCACCACCCTCACGGTGGTCGACGCCCTGGGCGGCGCGAACGGCATGGAGTACCCGACGCTGATTACCGCTGGCACGTTCTATGGCCTGCCTGCATGGTTTCGCCCCCTTGAACTTGTGATTGTGCACGAATTCGGGCATCAGTACTTCCAGGGTATGCTCGCGAGCAACGAGGCCGAAGAGGCGTGGCTCGATGAAGGCATGAACTCGTACATCGAAACGAAAGTGATGGATGCCGCGTGGCCCGGTGGCAGCGTCCTCGACGTGGCGGGCATCCGCATATCAGGGCGCGATTTCCACCGCGTGGCCTACACCAAAAACAATCCGAGCCGCGGCGCCCTGCAAACCAAATCGTGGGAATACCGGTTTGGCGACTTCGGCAAGGCGTCGTACTCAAAGCCTGCCACGGTCATGCACAGCCTGGAAGGGTATCTGGGCGAGGAGCGTATGGACGCGTTCCTGAAAGCCTATGTCGCCGAGTGGCGCTTTCGGCATCCCACGACGCGCGACCTGCAACGCGTCGCCGAGCGCGTCGCGGGCGAGGACCTCGACTGGTTTTTCGACCAGTATGTCTACGGCACGGCGGTGCTCGACTACCGGGTCGATGGCTTCACGTCGCGGCGCGTGGCCGACAGCCTCTACGTCGCTACGGTTCGCCTGCACCGCGTGCACGATGGCACGTTTCCCGTGCCCGTGCGCGTGCGCTTCGCCGACGGATCGACCCGCGATCAAATCTGGCGCGGCGAACCAGCATGGGAGAATCTGACCTTCCGCGGTACGTCCCCGGCCGTCGAGGTCTTCATTGACCCCGACAACGCCGTCCCACTTGACATCAACCGGCTCAACAACCGCCGAGCCGCTTTCTCCGAGCACAGCAGCGTCTTCGCCCGCCGCGCCCAGTTCCGACTCACGGCCTTCCTGCAACGCCTCATGTTCCTGATTCCATGACAACCCACGCACTCCATTACGGTCTTGACAGTATCCGGCGGCGCCCGGGACTCGCCGTCCTTATCTACGCGGCCAACCTCCTTCTCATGCTCACGCTGTCCATTCCGCTCTTCACCGTGCTGAATTCGGCCGTGGCGGGAAGCGGCTTCTCCGACGAATTGACGGCAGGATTCGACCTCGCCCTCTGGGCCGACATCCTCGAGGCCCACCCTGAAATCATGACCACACTCGGCTGGCAGCTCCTCTGGATGGTACCGCTCTACCTCATCTGGAATACGCTCGTGCTTACCGGCCTCGGCCACGCACTCGCCCGCAGGGGATATGGCTCCTTCTGGCAAGGCATTGCGCGCCACGGCGTTCGCGCCACACTTCTCGGCCTCATGTACGGCGCCATAGCGGTCATCGCCGTCATCGGCATAGGTGTTCTCGTAGCACTTGCAGCCGCGATCGGCCCCAGTGAGGCAGGCGCCTATTACGCCGTGACCGTACTTCTTCCGCTCCTGCTCCTCCTGGCGCTCGCCCTCCTCGACATGATGCAGGACTTTGCGCGCCTCGACCTGATTTTTGGGGGCAAGTCCGTGGTCCGGGCATGGCTTGGCGGCTTCGCCTGGCCCTTCCGCTCGGGCGCCGCCAACGGGGTCTATATTCTGTGGATGCTCGGCTCCGGTCTCATCTTGCTTTTGGCTGCGGCCCTGGACCTGAGCATGGGGGGCCTTTTTCTCGTCTTCCTACTGCAGCAGATCATGATGTTCGGCCGTTCGGCTACCACGGTCGGCTGGATTGGCAGCGAAGTCGCCGTCTGGGAGAGTGAGCGCATGGCCGACGCGGAGCTGATAGCCCAGGAGACCTGAGGGCCTACATTCAGCGCAGCACGGCGTGGTAGATCAGGCTGTCGGAACTCAGAAAAACGGCGTGCAGATTGTCTGATGCGTCCTGCGTCGTCTCGACTGGTGTTCGTACCTGATGATCCTGGAAAAGCCGGACGGGAACGGCCCATCCATCACGACTTTCCCAGCGGGAAAAATACGCGGCATTCACCGGCTCCCCATTCTCTTCGCTTACATGATTCCACACAGCATACAAACTCCCATCCAACCGGATGTACAGCCTGGGTAGCAGGAATGGCAAGTAAGGATCGGTGTGAATACGTATGGGTTCAGACCATTCACCATCCCCTGATCTGATGGAATGCGTCAGGCTCCAGCCACTGGAGTCGGCTACATAATACAGTACATGAATCAGCCCGTGGCCGGAGACGACAACCTTCGGAAAATGCCCCTGTCCATTTTCAGATACAAAGACCAACTCAGGATCTGACCATGATTCGTTAAATGAAGGACGATGTCGATAATACACCAGATTAGAGACACCTGGATGGTCCCCTGACGAGGCAATGTATACGAAGTGATCAGATCCATTTTGCTGAACTATATTCGGAGAGCCCAACGAACCAGTCGGGCGTCTGGTCCAATTATCATATGGCGAACTCGAGCGCACTTCATCGGCCCATTCGATAAAGTTGTGGACCATATACAGGGTTGCATCCGATGACATATTCAATTTAGGTAAATTTTGACCGAACGACGGCAATACGCGTTGTGATTTGTCACACTCTCCATCAATACAACTGGAGTAGAAATAATCACTTGCCCGGATGGTTCGCGAGGTCCAGTCCGAAAATCGTTCCTCCGTAACCCCACTCCATAAAATGTGTATCTGGTCTCCATCAGAATAAATCGTGCACGGATCGAAGAAGCCTTTACCGGAAATAGCACCGTTTTTCCGCCACCGAACACCGTCGTACGTAAGTAACTCAGACTCGTAGTCCAGATGATAAGAAAGGGTGTCGCGTGGCACCCTGACCATCATGTGTACATCTTCCGACTTGTTCGAGCTGACACACACCGGCAAGAGGAAACCATTGGCAGTATATGCCGCTTCAAGGACGGGCCGTGGAGACGTCCAATCCCGGGCAGCCGCCCGTAACGGACGGCTACCCGAGCTTTCATCAGCAGGTTCTGTGATTTGCGAACGACAAGAATTTATTCCTGCGAACAAAATCAGAACACCCATGACCGACCAAGCGCTCCTGTAAATCAACATGACTATTCCTACTTGCAGCTTGGAATTGATCAATAAATCGGATGATCAAGATGAGCAAGGGACCAAACGAACTGAGCGTGACGTCCCTTACATCCAGCATGGTTGCCGTTGCCAGAATAACGATCACCGCTCCCAAAACAAAAAGGGCGGGCCGAATGGCCCGCCCTTAGTCTGAAGACGGCAGCCCGCCCCACCCACCACAGTTGATCGGGGCTGCCTGAAGCTGTCAGGAGGTAGCTATCTTGGTCTTCAGAATCGGATATCCTGTAAAATGGATGACATTTCGGCCGGCTGCGGGACAGCACGTAGCTGCAGTCCGCCGTCGTCGGCCATATCGTTCATGAAACGCACGTAGGCCCGCCTTTCGTATAGGGACATTCCGGAAAAATCAATAGTCTTCATGATCCGGTTCCACACGCGCTCGCCAATTTCGCCCGTCAAATAGCGGGACAGAAGCGTGGCAATGGCGGAAGGGGCAGCCGCCGAGCGGTTCGTGCTTTGGGCAGGTCTGTTGGCAGTATCCATGATCGTGCTCTGGTTTGTCGAGTACTGTATCGAAGAACTGACTGCGCTTGTTGCAAATAGCGGGCCAGTTTTCGTTTCGACACGAACGCAGCCCATTCATAACCCCTGAAGACGCTACAGGCGGTCACTTTTTCCGCCCGGCGGGCACGTATTTCCAGATCCGGGCGCCTGGGCCCGATTCGGCCTCGCTGCGGCTTCGTGTACTGCGACTGCTACGCCGGGTGTTCAGGATCGGGGGCAGTCACCGACCGGAGGAGCACCCTACCACTGCCATAGCGCGGATACGGGTACGGCATGGAGACGCGGGCCGAAGGGCACGACCTGCTGGCCGAGGTACAGCACAATGCCACGATGGAATACATCGGGCTGCAGTGACTGCAGGACGCGAAGGCCCTTGAAATCAACGTCATTCACGCTGCCGGCCATTTTGACCTCGATGCCTATGAGCGCGCCCTGCGGATCTTCCAGGATCAGATCGATTTCTTCCCCACGAGCCGTCCTGAAGTGGTGCAGAAAAATACGGCGACGGGCCCAGGTGCGCTGCTTTTCGAGTTCCATGGCCACAAACGATTCAACCAGGCCGCCACGGATGGCCGCGGCGGGTCCACCGTCCGGGCGCTCCATGCCCATCAGATCTGCCGCGAGCCCCGTATCTGTGACATGCACCTTTGGCGATTTTACGAGTCTCTTGGACAGATTGGCTGACCACGCGGGAATTTCCTTCACCAAATAGGTCGCCTGGAGCAGCGCCAGATACCGTTTCAGCGTGGAATTCGGAATGCCTGCCGAACGGGACACCTCCGACCAGTTGGACAGTGATCCCGAGCGAGCCGCCAGGAGCTGGAGAAGCCGCGGAAGCTGGGTGAGTCCCTCAATGTTGGCAAGCTCACGAATATCCCGCTGGAGAATGGTGGTGAGGTAGGAGGAAAACCACCGGGACCGGCGCTTTCCAGCCGGTCGTGCCACGGCTTCCGGGAAACCCCCTTGGACGACACGCTCCCATATCGTGGCGGACGTTTCGGCAGCGGAGGCAGCAGCGGCCATGTCCCCGACCGGGATCGCACCAGGCAGTGCATCGCCAAAGACCGCATCTACAAAGCCTTCTTTCCGGCCCAGCAATTCGCCCTGCGAGAAGGGCCAGAGTGTCAGGAGTTCCATGCGTCCCGCCAGTGACTCCGAGAGCCGTGGCAGCATGAGTACGTTGGCGCTGCCCGTGAGCAGGAATCGTCCGGGGCGACGGTTTTCATCCACGACCAATTTCATGGCGCGCAGTAAACCGGGAGCGCGCTGCACTTCATCAATTACCGTCGCCCCCTGCAGTTGGCGGATGAAGCCGTCCGGGTCGGACTCGGCGCGGGCGAGCAGCGTGGCATCGTCGAGTGTCAGGTAGGTGACCGAGTCATCGCCCCCAAAACCCTCCGTCGCCAGTTGGCGCGCGAGCGTACTCTTGCCAACCTGCCGAGCGCCGCACAGGAGCACCACGGGCGTATCGGCCAGTGCTTCGCGGACATCCGATGTAATATTGCGCCTGATCATGCGTGCAACTTAACCACCATGTGGTGAAATATCCACCACTTACTGGTGATATTGCACACCCACTCCCTACTCGACCGAGAGATCAAACCACGAGTGCACGCGCGCGAGCGTACCGTCGTCGCCCGAGACGTGCGTGAATTCGTTCGTGTGCGAATCGTACGTGTAGTCACGGGCCCACTCTTCATGATGCCGGGCTGTCTCCTCAATGGCGCCCAGGACATGATCCAGCTCTGCATTCGTCATCGTCGGGTGTAGCGACATGCGGACCCAGCCTGGCTTGAGCGACAGATCGCCGCGGTCTATGCGATCCGTGATTTCGTGCGACTGCTCGGGACCGACGTGCAGCAGCCAGTGGCCGTAGGTCCCCGCGCAGGAGCATCCGCCGCGCACCTGCACGCCGTAGTGGTCGTTGAGCAGCTTGACCATCAGGTTGTAGTGCAGGCCGTCCACGTAGAAGGACACGACGCCGAGCCGGTCCTCGTGCTCAGATGCCAGAATGTGCAGCCCGTCCACCGCCCGCAGCCGCCGAAAGGCCACCTCGAGCAGCTCCTTCTCGCGCGCCATGATCCGGCCCGTCCCCATCTCCTCTTTCAGCCGGATGGCGAGCGCCGCCTTGATGGTCTGCAGAAACGGCGGCGTGCCCCCGTCCTCCCGGTTCTCGATATTCTCTACATACCGGTGCCCGCCCCACGGATTCGTCCAGTCCACCGTCCCGCCCCCCGGATTATCCGGCACGCGGTTCGTATCGAGCGCGCTGCTGAAGACCATAACGCCTGCCGATCCGGGCCCACCCAGGAATTTGTGCGGCGAAAAGAAAATGGCATCGAGCCGCTCCAGTTCATTCGCCGGATGCATGTCCATGTCTTCGTACGGCGCATTGGCCGCGAAGTCCACAAATGCCAGACCGCCATGTTCGTGCATGATCCGCGCGAGCGTGTGGTAGGGCGTATGCAGCCCCGTCACGTTCGAGCACGCGGTGAAGGATCCAATCAGCGGCCGGCCCTGGAAATCCGCAATGCGCTCCTCGAGATGCTCCGATACGCATCGACCGTCATAACCGGGGTCGAGGACCACCACCTCGGCAATGGATTCGAGCCAGGAGGTCTGGTTTGAATGATGCTCCATGTGCGTGATGAAGACCACCGGCCGGTCGCCAGGCGGCACCGAAACCCAGCCGAGCGCCTTCTCCGGGATGCGGAGCCCCAGAATGCGCAGCATTTTGTTGATGACGCCCGTCATGCCGCTGCCGGCGGCAATGATGACGTCGCCCGGGCCGGCGTTCACGTGGTGCTTGATGACGCGCCGCGCCTCGTGGTAGGCGAGCGTCATGGACGTGCCGGTGACACTCGTTTCGGTGTGTGTGTTGCCCACCATGGGACCCATGATGTCCGAAATGCGCCGTTCGATGGGCGCGTACAGCCTGCCCGATGCAATCCAGTCGGCGTAGACCAGCTGCTGCTCGCCGTAGGGCGAGGTGAACGTAGCATCATAGCCCACCGTCTGCCGACGGAAGCGGTCGAAATACGCTTCGAGCGATCCGTTTGCCTTGGTCGTTTCCACCGTCACCTCCATCTCGTTACCGTCACATCAACTGAGCACAATTTCTTTTCGCATGCGGGCCACCGGGATGCCAAGGCTTTCGCGGTACTTGGTAACCGTGCGGCGCGCAATCTGGAACCCTCTGTCGGCCATCATGGATGCAAGTTTCTGGTCGGAGAGCGGCTTCTCTTTGTCTTCTTCCGAAATAATCCGCTCCAGGATGGCCTTTACCTCCTTGTTCGATACGTCCTCGCCGGAATCGGTCGAGAGGCCTTCGGAGAAGTAGTACTTCAGCTCATAAACGCCGAAATCGGTCTGCACGTACTTGCCGTTTACTACGCGGCTGATCGTCGAAATGTCCATGCCGATGTCCTCGGCTATGTCTTTCAGGATCATCGGCCGCAGGTGGCCCTCGCCGTGCTGAAAGAATGCGCTCTGCCTGGCAACAATGGCGTGCATGACGTTGAGCATGGTGCTGCGCCGCTGCTCAATGGACTGGATGAACCACCGGGCCGATTCGAACCGGTTCTTGAGGAAGTTCTTCGTTTCGCTGTCGTAGCGGTTCTTGTCGCTTACCACCTGGTCAAGCATGCGTCGGTAGTGGCGCGATACGCGGAGCTCCGGCGCATTCGATCCGTTGAGCGAGATCACGAATTCGTCGTCCTCGAAGCGGACCGTGAAGTCTGGCGTGATGTAGTTTTCGCCCGCCGAAAATTCGCCCTCGCCCGGCTTTGGGTTCAGATGCTGGATGAGATCGTAGGCTTCTTTGAGCTGCTGGCTGTCAATGTCCAGGCGCCGCATGATCTGGTCGTAATGCTTCATGGTGAACGCCTTATAGGCCTTCTCGAGCATGGCCATGGCATTCTCGCGGCCTGGCACGCCGCCGGGCAGCACGTCAAGCTGCACGAGCAGGCACTCCTTCAGGTCGCGGCTTGCCACGCCCACCGGATCGAGCCGCTGCATGCGGTAGAGCACCTCCTCGACATCCTTTTCGTCGAGCAGCGTGCCGTGGTTGAAGGCAATGTCATCCACAATCGATTCGAGCGGCCGCCGCAGATACCCGTCCTCATCGATCGATCCAATGATCTGGCCGGCAATAATCGCCCCATTTTCGTCCAGATCCAGAAAATGGAGCTGATCCTCGAGCTGTTGGGCGAGCGAAGTCTTCGCGGCAATGGGCATGTCCCGGTCATCTTCCTCCGCGCTGTGATCGCGGGGGGCCTTGTACCCGTAGAGGTCATCGCCCCCGTCCTGCAATTCCTCCCAGTCGTACTCGTCCTCGAGCTCACGCGTGTCGTCCTGGAGCTCGTCCTCGGTATGCTCGTCCTGGAGCTCCTCAAAATCGTCGACATCCTCCCCCTCTTCAAGCAGCGGATTCGCCTCCAATTCGGCCTTGATCCGCTGCTCAAGCGCCAGCGTCGGCAGCTGGAGCAGTTTGATGTACTGGATCTGCTGAGGGGACAGCTTCTGCTGGAGCGACTGCTTCTGCTGCAGATTCAGCATGGCGACGTGCCCTCCGGCTCCCGACTGGCCGTGTGCCCGCCTTCGGCGATCGCTTCCCGCCGATCCAGGCACGCCTCGCGGAAGCGCCGATACCAATCGGCTCCGTACTTGCGCGTGAGCGGCGCCTCCAGGTAGTCGGATAAATAGGTCCCCTCGTGGCGACCCTGCCGTGCGCCCGGCAAACACATGTCCATACGCTCGTAATTGACGAGCTCCATATCTCCCAGATCATCGATCCGGATCGGATAGAGGTGGCACGACACGGGTTTTATCCAGTCGATGCGTCCCTCCAGCCAGGCCTTCTGAATGGCGCATTTCGCCACCGGTCCGTCGAAGACCACGAAAACACACTCGGCCCCGCCCACACACGTCGTGGCCGGTCCTGCGCCCGGAATATCCTCCCAGGCGCCCTTCGCGTCCGTAACACGGCGCGCCGCAGGCCGGAGTTCTTCGCGGAGAAGCTCCAGCGCACGATCCACGTGCTCCAGCTCATGCGCCTCAAGCGGCGCGCCCGACGTGCCCTGCACGCAGCACGCACCATGGCAGGCCCCCAGATTACAGCTGAATTGGGCACTGACGAGATCGTCCGAAATGAGTATGTTGTCTACGAGGAGCACGGCAATTCAAACATACGTCACAAACATGATGCCGTATTCTATACCATAGCGTGCCCGTTGTCAATATATCCTTCTGTTCCGCATGCGCCATGATTGAACGTCCAGGAACTACATCCCCCGGCAACCCGCCAGCCGATGAGGATTTCGAACGCGCGCTCCGCCCCAAGTCGCTCGACGATTTTGTGGGGCAGGTCCAGATCAAGGACAATCTGCGCGTCTTCATGACCGCCGCCCAGCGGCGCAACGAGTGCCTGGACCACGTACTGCTCTCGGGCCCACCCGGGCTCGGCAAAACGACGCTTGCCTATATCATAGCCTCCGAGATGGGCGCGCAGGTCAAGACCACATCAGGACCCGTGCTGGACAAGCCGGCATCGATCGCGGGGCTGCTCACCAACCTGAGTGAGGGCGATGTCCTCTTTATCGACGAAATCCACCGCTTGTCACCCGTCGTTGAGGAATACCTCTACGCCGCCATGGAGGACTATCACATTGACATCCTGATCGACTCTGGCCCCAGTGCCCGGAGCGTCAAGATCACACTACCGCCGTTCACGCTCGTCGGGGCAACCACCCGGAAGGGACTTCTGACCGCGCCGCTCCGCGCCCGGTTCGGAATTGACTTCCGGTACGACTACTACACGACAGACATGCTGACCGACATTGTGAAGCGGTCGGCCGGTATTCTGGGCGTCGAAATCACGCCCGATGGCGCCATTGAAATTGCCCGCCGCTCACGCGGCACGCCCCGCATTTCGAACCGCCTGCTTCGCCGCACCCGGGACTTTGCGGACGTCAAGGGCGACGGCCGCATTACCCGCGACGTGGCGGACCACGCCCTCAACGCACTCAACGTGGACCAGGAAGGCCTTGACGACATGGACTCGCGGGTTCTTTTGACACTCATAGAAAAGTTCGCCGGTGGCCCCACAGGCCTCAACAACCTGTCGGCCAGCGTCGGCGAAGACGCCGGCACTATTGAAGAAGTTTACGAGCCCTACCTCATCCAGGAGGGCTATATCGAACGCACCCCCCGCGGCCGCGTCGCTACCCCCAAGGCCTACCGGCATTTCGGGATGACGCGACCACCCGCCGGCGGCGAGAGCGGGTTGTTCGGGGAGTGACATAAGGGCGCGTTATCGCTCCTCCTCAAAAAGAGCCTCCACGGGCACGTATGTGATCCCATCGGCCGCCAACCGAGCGTCGGTGTCCGGAAAACCGGGGTCACCAGCCAAAAAAACGACGGGATGCACCGAGCGGATGCTTCCCGCGCATCTACCGTGCCCCCTTTACACTCGCACACGAGCAACACCCCTTCGCCGTTGACTTGACAACACCTATATATCGTAGGTATACTATACCTATGTCATCGAGGTATAGAACATGCTGAGCAGAGAACTCAACGCCGCCACGGCAAAGCCTGCCATACTCGCCATCCTCGCCGGTGGCGAAAGCTACGGATACGAGATCATCAGGAAAGTCCACGCGCTGTCGGAAGAGAGAATTGAATGGGCAGAGGGGGCGCTGTATCCGCTTTTGCACCGACTGGAACAGGAAGGTCTTGTTGAATCCGTTGTACGCAGCGCCGACAATGGCCGGAAGCGGAAGTACTACCGTTTGAAAGCCAAAGGAAAGGCACATCTGGCCTTTCAGCAGAAGCAGTGGTCAGTGGCGAGTTCCCTGCTCACCAAACTATGGGGACCAGGGCCATGTTTGACATAGAACAAGCCATTTCGAAATGGAGGGCGCCGTTCATGCGGCGACAAATCTACTCGGCGCTCGATGTCGATGAACTGGAATGGCATCTTCGAGACGTCATTGAGGAAGCGCTCGATAGCGGGCTCTCTGAACATGAAGCGTTCAGTGCGGCCGTTGCACGCGTGGGTCAGGAGGTTCAGCTTCGGACCCAATTCGAGAGCGTTTGGAATGATCTCAAACCGCTCCACCGGTATTGGTGCTCGCTCACGACAGAATTCAGAGGCTGGACATCACGCCGGGCCGTTGCCTTCTACGCTGTTGCCCGAACTGTTTCCTTCATCACTGGGCTGGTTGGTGTTATGTACGCCATGGCAGTCGTCTTTTTTCTCTCTTCACCGGGTGTCCTCGTTCTACCCTCCGGAAAAACCTTGAACGAACAGGGGATTCTGATCTCGATCGTTCTGGCTCTCGGCTCCGCGTTCAACCTGCTTCCATTCTCGCAATGGGAGAACCGGTGGACCGACTGGCTTCGACTGCTCTATTCGGCTTTCGTGGCGGAACTCCTCTTGATACTGTTCCTTCAGGCGCCCGGGTCAATGACCATCGCGGATTTCATGGTAGTTTTTGCAACGTTTGCCGCCATTTGTACGGGTCCGACGCTGTGGATGAAGCAGGTTTTCAGACTCCGTGATCATCGGCCCGACCTGGACGACTTGATTCTCGCGGATTCGGCCTGAAAGCGTGTTGAAGAACAAGCGTGTGCCAGGATGCGTGCGCCGGTATCGGCGCAAGAAGGAGTTCGTCCGGAGGCATGGTTGAGACTGGCTGAAGATCAGCGCTAATCAGGTAGAATTATGCGCACCTTGCGTACCACACTCTTCGCGTCTATATTCCCGTATGTTTTCTGATCAATACGGTGCTGCATGATGAACAAAATCAACTGGTGTCTGTCGATTTTATTGATGACTGTATTGTACATCGGTGCTAACGCGCAGCACGATGTGAAGGCCGCTGTGCCAACATGCTCTGAAGAAGCCTGCGAAGCGAACTGGTGCTATGGCGGGAGTGATGTCTGTATCATGGTATGGTGTGGATCTGGAACGGGGGGGTGGGTCCGGTGCGAGGGAGGTGACCACAATTGAAACACCGTGCCCGACCCGCCGGCACAAGCGTACGTCAGAGCGTCATTACGGTGGTCTTGTCCCTCTCGCTGATTGCGGCACTGTACATGACATTCCTGCGCACCGATAACCCTGCGAGTGCACCGTATCCTATTCCTGCGCCGACCGACAGCAGTGAGCTTTCTTTGGCTGAATCTGTTCCGCGAATCACATCTCCCTCCGTGAGACGTATTTTTGATCTGCCCACTGAATCCATCTCAACCTTGAAACTGGACACCCTTCTGTCCTACCCCACGGAAGTAATAGTCCACGAAGGCTATATATACGTATCGGATATACAGGCGTATACCATTTATAAGTTCGACCTGAACGGGCACTTCGTAACCAATTTCGCCTCGGGCCACGGACAGGGTCCAGGAGAAGTAGGTCACATTTCTGATTTTGTTCTGGACTCAGAACACCTCTGGCTGGTCGATTCGGACAGGAATCTTATTTATAAGTATACACTTGACGGTGTACTCAAGGACCAGTTCAATGATAATAGATCCAAGTACAGGTTGGTCAAAACCAAAAATGCACTGATTTCCGCTGGAACGGATTTCAATAATTTCATCACCTCATATTCGTCAGATTATGGGGTGATGAATGAATTCGGATATTACATTTCCTATCAGGGTAATCCCGTTACCACCCAGGGACGCCTTACAACAGATGGCACCAATGTCTATTATGCGAGCCTGTATGCCAGCTTTGTTTATAAATACTCTGATTCAGGTACACTCATGTATATTATCGAAACCGTCGACAAGCTCCCGTATCCGAGTGATACCATTTCGAATAACACAGCTGGCCAAGCAGTCATGCGAGCACCGAGACCGGATACGCTTGTTGCTGATATAGAAACGGACGATCGGTTCCTATACGTCAACACCCTTGTAAAAGTCGATCCATGGTATAACATGATCGACGTTTATGATCTGGAATCCGGTGAATACAATTACTCCGTTCGCAGTCCTGTCCATTTCCACATGATGGATATAGACAATGGCCGCTTCTATGCAGTACAGGATACGACTATTCTGACGTTCATCCTGCCGGACATCGGTTCGTAAGTTCACACGACCCTTCCCTGCGCACTGACGGCCCAGGTATCGAGCACGTCTTCGTCGTCGACGAGGTAAAGGTAGCGCTGCGTATTGACCACGACGCAGGCATGATTCGGGACAATACGCACGGTGTCGCCGACCGAGAGGGTCGAGCCCCCGTGCACGCTCAGCCAGCCGTGCTCTTCGGAGAGCGCCGAAATCACATGGTGCGGCAGCGGCGACATATCGCGCTCGTTGTAGAGCAGCACGCCGTAGCCTTCATGGCCGAAGGCGCCGTCGGAGGTGAGTACTTTCTTGCCGGCATCGAGAAAGAGGCGTTCGCCGCCGTCCGGGTTGCGGTGTCTTGAAATCACGGTGGCGCGGACGGTGAGGGCGCAGTTTGTGTATGGCGCGACGCCGAGACCCACCTGCGTTGCGTCGTGAAAGACGTAGTTGCCGGGGCGGATTTCGGTAATCCGAAATCCGCCCCGTGTGACGTTTTCGAAATAGCGAAGCGAAGGGGTGGAGCCGATGGAAATTTCGAAGGAGGACCCAGCCACCGACAGGCTCGGCGCGGGAATGACGCCCGCTTCCGCCAGGCGTACGGCCACATCGAGCATGCGATCGCGCTCGTCGCAGGATGCCCGGCGAAGCGCATCGGCCCGCGACTCCCCTTCCTCCTGGGGACCATGGTAGGCATCTCCAGCGTGCGTCAGAATGCCAATCAGTTCGATGCCATCCATCTCGTCCAGTTCGCGGGCGAACGCTGCGAGCCCGGGCGCATCCCACCGGATACCGCATCGGTGGTAGCCCGCGTCAATTTCGAGCAGGACGCGCGCCGAGCGGCCCCGCTCGCTGTAGTGCGCGGCGACCGCGCTGGCACCCTCCGGCGTATCGACACAGAAAGAAATGCGGACCCCATCCTTCTCGAGCTTGATGAGCCGGTTCCACTTGTCGGTGCCGAGTGTCACATAGGCCAGTCGGATGTCGTCAAAGCCGGCAGCGGCAAAGACTTCGGCCTCGCCCACCTTGGCTACAGTTATGCCGCGAGCACCGCGATCCAGCTGCATGCGCGCCAAGTCGACTGATTTGTGCGTTTTGGTGTGTGGCCTGAGCACCACCCCACCGGCCTCGGCGCGCACAGCCATGTCATCCAGATTGCGAAGCAGGCGGGATTCCTCGATAAGCACGACGGGTGTAGGAAGCGACGAGACAAGCATGGGCCTGGGGGTTGAATGCAGCCGTTCAACATACAGCACGCTGCCGCGTCAAGTCCAGACCTGAGCTCCCGTATCCGGCCGAATGACCTCTACAGGCCGAGTGCAGGTATGAAGCGAAGCAGATCCCGATCCGAGATCCTGCTGTTGTCCCAGGTTATTCCTGGCCCGACTGCCTGCTCGCCCTCTTCGGTGACCGCTGGGCGAAAGAAGGTCACGTAATCCACTTCCACCTGCATGTCCTCATGACCATCTTCGATCAATGACGTATTGTATTCCCATGGATGGTACCAGTGGGATGACTGGATGGTGCGGAAATCCGAGTAAGCCATGATGCCTACCTGCACGTGGCGTCCAAGATCGGGGCGATACCAACGCTCGTGAACCACCCAGCCGGAATTGGGCGTGAGCCGTACGAGTGCAATGATTGAGGATCCGACGCGGGCCAATCGCAGATCGACCCAACCTGCACTATCCAGGGGCCAGTGCTTGACGAGCGGTTGGCTGCGGATACTGCTCTTGGTTTCAATATACGGCTCGCCAGGTCGCATGGTTGTTCCTGTCACCAGGAACACATAGTCCTCCCTGTCCGCCTGCCATGAGTCCTCGCTCTCGAATGGCGCTTCTTCACGCGGCCGCCGGACCATGAGACCGGCCAACGAGAAAATGCTCGATGGCATGGGGCCCTCAAGGCCCGAAACCCGGATCCGCGTAGTAACCACAAAGTCGCCCGTGATTTCGTGATACATGAAAGGCGCCGTGTAATCGTAGTACCAGACGCTGGTGCGTGGTACCATGTAGAGCATACCCGGCCGGGTTGTATTCACATCCACGCGCCGCATTTTGTTGGACCATCCATCCGTGTCATGGTGCCATGTCCAGGCATCGAGATCAGCGGCCTCATTGAATTGAGTGCTCAGGCGGCTCAGGTCCTGCGCCGTGACCTCGCCAACAAGCGCGAGTAGCAGCGTGAGTCCTATCCGTACGCTCCTCATCGTGCCTGGGGATGCGGCTGCCAGAGCACGTTCATGATTTTCCACGTCCCATCGACCTTTGCCATGTGCATGTAGTCAATGCCCCACTGTGCGGTCAGCTTGACACTCGCCGTATTGTCAAGCAGGTCAAGGATTTCAACCTTACGGAGAGTTTCGGGCGTAATCCCCTGCCTGTTGTCACTGTTCCACCCGGCGGCCAGCTGGTGCAATTGGTCGTAGCTCATGGGCATGAACCGCGTGGACGGCGCACCGGGCCGGTTCATGACCCCTGTCTTGGCAAGATCCGTATGCACGCTGCGGGCAATCCTGTCGGGATCAGCCTGGTAAAGCGCCTCGACATAATCGAAGGCCGCGGCACGAACAGCCGCTTCATCGGCCTCCTGATCCTGGGCGAGGGTCTGTGCCGGAGCAGACACGAGAATAATCAGAAGGGCAATGTGCAGAAGTCGACTGGCAGGCGCCGGCCGATGTGTATGCGGGGCGTATTGTAAAGTCATGAAACGTCACCAGACGGTGTTTGTGAGAAGGAATGAACATTGTATCGTCCGTATAACGTGGCTTGACTGTGGATCTATGCCATACATCGGTGAACGCCGCTATTTTCGCGACCAGTGCCCTGTGTCATGGGGCGAGTGCCTCACAGCCTGTCTCCGAGATGGCGCGCGAGGCGATCCCGGTACGACGCACTAAGTGTGCAGCGCTGGTTTCCCTGCAGTATAACATCGTAACGTCCGTTTTCGAGTGGAATCAGCTCCCGTATGGCGCCCAGCTGAACCATGGCGCTGCGATGGATGCGGACAAACATATCCGGGTCGAGCTCTACCTCCAGCGCCGACATGGTCGTGCGAACAAGAACGGAAGTACTGCCCACGTGCAGCGCGACATAGTCTCCTGCCGCCTCCATCCACGTTACATCCCGGGCCATAACGACACGGAGCCTTCCCCGCTCCCGCACAAGAAAACGTGTCCGGAGGGGAAGTGCCCCTTGCGACGCCGCTGTACGGCATGCCAGAACCTGCGCCTTCGCCGAGTGCAGTGCCCGTTCGAAACGCACCTGATCGATGGGCTTGAGCACGTAGTCCAGCGCTCCGGCATCGAATGCGGCGAGCGCATGGACGTCGTAGGCCGTGACGAATACCACGACGGGCATGAACGCCGCGCCCACGCGATCCAACAGGCCAAACCCGTCCATGCCGGGCATCTGAATGTCCAGGAATGCCAATTCCACCGAGCCAGACTCGAGCAGGGCGAGCGCCTCCTGACCGTCACCAGCCTCTCCGACGACATGATAGACCCCGTATTCAGGAGAAACCTGCTCCAGGCGCGCCGCAATTCCGCGGCGCGCCAGCGGCTCGTCATCTACAATAATGCAACGAATGGGCGTCATCGAGAATCGTGTGGCAAATGGATTTCTACCCGGGCCCTATTCGCGGGGCTTCGCGGAGGCGTAAACGAGAATTGTCCGTGATCGCCGTAGAGCGCTGCGAGCCGATTGCGCGTGTTGGTCAGCCCCATCCCGCTTCCCGCTGCACCACCCCGAGGGGCATCGTTCTGGACGGTAACCACGACAACATCGGACCGCCTCTCCGAGCAGACCTGAATGGTGCCGCCCTGCGGCAACAACGAAATTCCATGCACTATGGCGTTCTCCAGAAGGGGCTGCAACATCAGGAGCGGAACACGCGCATCAGAAGCCGCCGGGTCCATGTCCCATGTGACCTGCAGCCGATCTCCGAAACGCATGCGCTCAATGTCCAGATAGTGCCTGGCGTAGGTCTCCTCATCTGCAAGAGACACGGTATCTGTGGCGGGAAGCGCCATGGTCAGGCGCAGAAAATCTCCCAGCCTGGCAATCATGTCCTGCGCCCGGCGGGTCTCCCCGTCGCCGACAAGCGTCGACAGCCCATTCAGCGTGTTGAACAGAAAATGAGGATTGATCTGGTATCGCAACGCCTCGAGGCGGGCTTCATGCAGCCCCGCCTCGGCGCGGAGAGCACGCTCCCGGTTGTCCTGCGCGTCACGCGCATGTTTTATACCCACATACAGAAAACTCCAGGCCAGCAGGGCGAATGCGTGGTATACCGCCCCCATCGCAGACAGACGCAGTTCTCCTCCCGAGGCAACGCCTGCCCAGGCCACGGCCGGTGGCTCGACCGCGTTGAAGATGAGCGTCCACATGAGCCCCATGACATAACTCACCACTGTAGCAATCAACATCATGCGCCACAACGCTATGCGTTCCAATCGTATACGCCTGTAAAACCATCGCATCAGCAGACTTGCCGCCAGTCCCATGACGGTCAACAGCCCCTTCGATACAACCATGTAGCCCAAGGGCAGCATGCCGATCCGGGAGAGCGACATGACTGCTCCAAACGCGCCCCAGCCCAGTAGCTGCATCTGCCAGAAAGTAGCTCGATGCACGGTCACGGGAAGAACGGGGCCAGAAGTGGCACGTCGCGGGCCGGAATTTCCATGATGTCGGACTCGCCGTTCATGTGCGTCGTGACGTAAAGGCGGCCCGTGTCGGCAATCCACGCGCCGTACTCGTACTCGGACGTGTTCACGAGAGGGCCGAGCCACTCGGGCTCCGACCACACCCTACCTTCGTTCACGGAGAGGAAAAGATCATCGCCCCCGAGACCGCGGGGATCATCCGTGCGGGTCAGAATCATGAAGCGTTCGTCCGGGTCCACAAACACGTCGCTCTCAGAAAGGGCGCTGTTCACCGCCCCCGGAACCGGCTCCACCCGGTAGCCCGTCGCGGTCAGTTCGCCCCGGTAGATGTCCGCGTTGCCTCGTCCACCCTCACGACGCGACGCAAAATAGACGGCGCCCGAACTGGCCACAGAAGCGTGAAAGTCGTGCGCATCCGAGTTCAGCGCGGCCATGGGCGCGGGCTCCGTCCACGACTCGCCATCATGCATGGTAACCCACAGGTTGAAGTCGCCCGCTTCACCGCCCGCCGATACCGGCCGGTCGCTGCTGAATATCACGCCGTCGAGCTGCGGGTAGAAACGCGCGCCACGATCGTTCCAGGTGCCGGAGAACGGCGCTACCGCCGCATCGCCCCATATTCCCGTGCTATCGCGGTGCATTTCATAGACGGTATGGCGGAACCAGCCATCGGCGTTGCGTCCAAACAGGATCATGGTGCCGTCTGCGTTGCGGGAATACCAAGATTCGCCGCCGTCGGAATTCACGTGCTCAACCGGTATCCAGACTGGTACCTGGGCCTCGTTGTTGGTATCGGAAGACGATGAGCCGCAGGCGGCCCAGACGAGGGACGCCGCGAGCAGAAGAAGCAGGGACGAAAGAAAAGTGTGACGCATGGGTTTGCAAGTTCGGGAGTTCAGTAAATCAGGGTTCAATAGTCTACCACTCGCTTCCACGTCTCCGACAACCTCTTATCGAGTGTCCACAAATCACCCCCACTCATGAGACGCATGGAAGCAAGCAGGTTGATGTCTACCCAGCCCAGCCCGGAACCAAATAGTGATAACCGTTCAATCATGAACCTCGTTTCTACCGTCGAAGCAACCGGACACGTCGGGAGTTGATCCAGTAGCTGCAATATCCGATCACGATCAGGAAGGTTTCTGCACGCCAATTCACCAACGATATACGGGTGTGTGAGAACGCGATCTTCACAAAGACGGTCGGCAAGCCCGGAGTGGCCCGTCCGAAAGTGTTCAATCCAAACACTGGTGTCAACGAGAATCATTCCTGAACACTGCGTCGACGTGCGATAGGCTGCATATCAGGCGCCTTGCCACCCAGCGCAGCCAACCGACGGGCGCTCTCCCGCTCGATAAGTGATTTCAAGCCCTCGCGGACCAGTACAGCTTTTTCTGTGATTCCCAGAAGTTGCGTCGCTTCGGCAAGCAGGTCATCATCAAGATTGATGGTCGTTCGCATGGCCATTGGATGGGTTTTGCGCACGGATACTGTCATCGTTTGATGACAATACTGTGCACAAGTTCCTTGTACGCCCGCCAAGCCGTCGGCCACCGAGCACGTCAACGCACCAGGTCAAACCCACGCCCGGCCCCGGCTGAGCGCGTCCGGACCTGGCAGGCATAAATGCGGCACAGGCTGCCGAGTACTTCATTGACGTCGTGTCCGGGAAACGAACCGGACACGGTTTCCGTGCCCGCCCACGAGCCGGAAAGCGCAATGTCGGCATCGAACGTGCGCGCGACATCGGCCAGCGCGTCTGCGAGGGGAACGCGCTGAAAGGTGAGCACACCGCGCATCCAGTCATCGGCTGCGCGGGCAACCTCCGCCGTAAGCGCTCGTACCGGCTCGCCGCGGCGCACCTCGACGGCCTCGTCCGGGGCGAGTTCGCGGGCTTCGGTGGCCGTTTCCACCGCCACACGCCCCTCGTGCACGGAAACTGAGGTTACCTCGCCCCGTGCACGCACCGAGAATTCGGTCCCGAGAACACGAATGTGCGCCTCGCCGGTCTCCACGACGAATGCGCGCCCGTCCGACTCCGACGCCACGTCGAAACGCGCCTCGCCTTCGAGTCGCACAAGCCGCGCCTGTGCGCCACGCGTCACGGCATGCTCCAAACGGCTGTCGGCATTCATGGTCACGCGCGAGCCGTCGCCGAGCGTAACCGTCCGGATTTCGCCCCGTGCTGCGACAATCGTTTCCCATTCGGGAGCTCGGGTGGGCCGCAGCAGCAGCGACAGGAACACAGCGAGTAAGACCACCGAAGCCGCGGCGGCCATCCAGCGAAGTTGGTAGATCGTGGCGCGCGGCCGCTCGGCGGCAGCCAGGGCCGCGGACGCTGGTCGCCCAAGCCGCGCTTCCACCCGCTTCCAGGCCGCGCGCGTATCTTCTTCCGTGACGGCCACCCGAACGGCATCCGTGTCCACGGGAGGAATGATTTCTGCCAGTCGACGGACGGTCTGGACCGTCTCCGCGAGGTCCGCATCGCCCCGCATGCGCTCCTCAAGCATGTGGTGCTCTCTCGCCGACAGACTGCCATCGAAGAGGTGGGCCAGCAATTCCTGCTCTGAGGGGGTGATTTCTTTCATGGTTACGGCCTGAATAGTCCAATTCGTAGCGAGGCAGTCGGGGTAAATCCAAGCATAGCCACATCGCGGAGCAGCACCGACGTGCCATCGGTCACAATGCGCTGGTAGCGCACGTTTTGGTGGTCCAACACGTTCACGGCCGATACAGACGCCGCGATATCCAACGCCCCGACGTGGCGCGTCCATTCCAGTTCGACATCCAACCGGCGGTACGGCGCCAGGCGCTGGCCAGCGAGCGACGCGGCGGCGCTGCCGAGCAGCTGCGAACCATCGGCGGAAACGAAGCGCCGTGCGTCGACGAGAACGCCAACGGGCCGGCCGCTTGCCACCGAATAGGACGCGCCCACCCTCACGGGCCCAAGCGGCGCCGACAGCACGCCTTTCACGGCGTGTGGGCGCTCGGACAACGCACTGAACCAGCCTATGGCCGGAAACTCGCCGCTTTTCACCTCGCTTATTGTATACGTGTAGGAGACGAGCGCCACGACGCCGTTGATGCTCGCTTGACCGCCTGCATCCACGCCGACTGCGCGCGTATCGTCCCCGCTGAACGGCGCAACGTCCGCGCGCGGCATGGCCTCCGGAAGCACCGGTACGCCGCGGCTTGTGCGGCGCCAAATGTCGGTCGACACGCTCCAGAGCCGGCCACTTGCCACCAGTGCTGCTCCCGCCTGGCGCGATCGCGCTGGCTCCTGCCCCGGACCAATCAGCGCCCAATTGTCACGGCGCTCAATCAGGATGTCGGAATCGAGCGATCGGAGCATGTACTGGTAGTATTGCCCCCAGGATATCTGCGCCGAGAGATGGCGTGAAAGTTTCAGATTGGCCGCCAACCGCGGAGCCGCATACCACGTGGCGTTCGTGGAGAGACGCGTCAGCCGAAGGCCCGCCTGCACGCGAAGCCACCCGCGGTCCACCTCCTGTGCGGCGTGCCATCCGACGAGCTCCATATCCTGACGGGCAGTGGAATCGCGTGCACTCTCCTCGTTGACGAGGCTCACCACGTCGAAGGCGGACCGCGAGGTTTCATAAAACGCGCCCACCGTCGTGCTCCCCAGTGCCGACAGCAGCTCCTGCCGGACACGAACGGCCTGCTGCTCTATCGAATGACGCCGGTCCACAAGCTCCGAAAACGCCAGCGTATCGCTCTCAAATTCGGACAAATCTGCCACATAGGCGCTCTCCGACCGGGAGTGGGTCAGCTGCACATGCATGGGTAATCCCGCCGTCCAGCGCGCCGTCCAGTTCAGCGCGGCACCCTTCAAATTCCAATCGTTGTTCGTCTGCTCGCGCTCGGTGACCCGCGTTTCAACCAGCATTGGGTCGTCGCCGTCCCGCGCGTCATCGGCATCATCCCGCGCGTCATCGGCATCATCCCGCGCGTCATCGGCATCGTCCCGCGCGTCATCGGCATCGTCCCGCGCGTCATCGGCGTCGTCCCGCGCGTCATCGGCGTCATCGGCGTCATCCCCGTCCCGGTCTTGGTCGCCGTCGCGCCCGCGCCCCCGCCCCCGATTGTCGTTCTCATCCTCTTCCTCCTCGGTCTGTACGTTGACGAGCGCAAGCTGCCTGAACACCTCATCCGTATTGCGATCCAGGCCGTCATTGCTTGTGTGCAGGCTGAGCGATACGTGATGCCCCTCGGCCGGTAGCACATCAAGGCGCGCGCTCACATCGGTGAACGTGAAGCCCGGCCTGTTCGCCTCGAACGCCTCCCCGATAGCGCTGTCAAAAAACGAACTGTACGCCGTCTGCTGCTCAATGGCCGGCGTCGACCGGCGGGCCGATATCCAGCCCCCTACCCGCCGGCCCAGCGGTACACGAATACTGCCACCGGAGACCAGCACCGACGAGTGCCCCAGCACCTGCGGATTCCCGAGCCCGGAAGGAGACTCCAGTTCCACGACGGTCCCAGCACGCCCCCCCAAATGCGCCGGTACACCCCGCGGATACATCCTCGCTTCGCCGACTGCTTGCGGCGAAAACGTGGAAATCATCCCGAAAAAATGGTCTGAGCTGAAAATAGGAATGCCATCCCACGTCACCAGATTCGTGCGCGGCGTCGCCCCCCGAATGAACAGCTCACCGGCCCGCTCGCCTGTATTGTCGAGGCCCGGAAGCATCTGCATGGCCAGAAGCGGATCGCCCCCGCCGACCGATGGAATGTGGCCCATTGTCCCGCTGCCCATCACTCTCGCACCGCCCCCATTGCCCGAAATGGGAATTACCGGCTCGGCAAGTACCGTCACCTCGCCCACCACCATGGTGCGCGGCATGAGCGCAATCGTACCCATACGACCCGTATCCCCCGGCACCACCCGCACCGTCCGATGCTCATATCCCATATAGCTGATGGTCACATTCGTGGCCCCCGTCGGTGGAATCCTGAGAGAAAACAGGCCCTCATCATCTGCCACATCGCCCACAGATCCGCTCCAGACCTGGGCCAGGGGTAGCGATTCGCCGGTCTGGGCATCCACAATTCGCCCCGTCACGCGGCGTGCCGTGCCGCGCACGACAACAATTACCGGGCCTTCCATGAATTCATGCTCAAGTCCATGCGGCACAAGTATATCGCGCAGAAGCTCATTGAGCGGGCAGGCCCGGCAGTGGGCGGCGACGACCCGGGCATCGACCATACCGTCGTCGTACACAACGCCCGCGCCGACGTGCTCCGCCACCCGGTTCAATGCGTCGCGCAGCGGCATTCCTTCCAGCATGATGGTTACGTGCATTGTACCGAACTCCGCCCATGCCACCGCCGCGCCCCGATCCTGCCCGTGCGCCGCTCCGGCCAACGCAAGCGTCATGAGGACGAAAACGAGCACCAGAAAGTCGCGAAGCGATGTGCCGAGTCTGGCGAGAGCGCGCGACATGTGCTTTTCGACTGTTTTGGGAGATACACCGAGATACTTGGCCGTCTCGGCATAGGTAAGCCCGGAAAACCGGTTCAGCCGGAAGACAGTACTTTCTTTTTCGGGCAGATTGTCAATAGCGCGCAGAATCTCCTCCTCGTGCAACGGGTCGAAAGCGGGCGTCGAGGCGGACCCATCTGCAAACAAATGTTCGGCGTGTCGCTGTTTCACGTTCTCGTGCCGGTAGTGATCAATGACCGCGTTTGCAACCAGCTTGAACACGTACGCCTTCAGTGACTTGTCTGGCGCAATACGCTGCCGATCTTCCCAGATGCGCACGAACACGTCCTGCGCTGTGTCTTCTGCCAGTTGCCGGCTGCCGAGCCGACTCTGTGCGAAGCGCACGGCCTGTGGATAGGCGTCGTGGAAAAACATCTGAAAGGCCTCGCGGTCACCGGCCCGGATGCGGGCAGAAACGAAGTCGTACGCGCTGTGGGTCATTAACGAGCGGAGCAGCAGAGCGCGGTTGCGCTCTGCTGCTGTTGGTGTGCCGGGCCATGTGACATACGAGTCCATTACGGATGTCACGGCGGTCAGATCCAGCCGTTCGTTCACCCCACGTCAGTTGTTGTCGTTTTCGGAGTCGTCGTCGTCATCATCGCCGTCGTCATCGTCATCGCCGTCGTCATCATCGCCGTCGTCATCGTCATCGTCATCGCCGTCGTCATCATCGCCGTCGTCATCGTCATCGCCGTCGTCATCGTCGCCGTCGTCATCATCGCCGTCGTCATCGTCATCGCCGTCGTCATCGTCATCGCCGTCGTCATCATCGCCGTCGTCATCATCGCCGTCGTCATCGTCATCGCCGTCGTCATCGTCGCCGTCGTCCCCGCGGCGCCGGTCATCATCGTCGTCCCTGCGTCCGTCATGGTCACGGTCCGAAAACGCCCGGAAGCTCTCACGGATGGACCGCTCAATCTCCTGCGCCACCCGCTCCGAGTCCGAGGACGGATCCAGCACAGCGCCGTTACGGTCCACAAACCACTGGCTCATATCCACTTCGAGCGCTACGTTGAACGGGCCCACGAACGCATCGTCCACCACGAGCGCCGGATCCAGGTCAATTCGCTGCTGCATGGACTTGCGCAAGCGGTACACGAACGGGCGCCCATCGAACGATCCCTCAATAATGGCCGAATACCTCTCACGCCCACTCTCGCCATCGCGAAAGTCGGCAAATTCCCCCGCCAACGGCTCATTGCCCTCCGGCTTATGGATACGGAAGCTCACCTTGTCGTACGTCCCCGGTGAAATTTCACCCACTTCAACCTCGCTCGGCAGGCCCGTCAGGTCCAGATCCACGACGAGCGGTGCCGTACGAAAATCGGCCGTGCGGCCGTCGTCACCCCGATCGTCTTCCGCATGGAACTGAATGGTACGCACCAGAAAGCGGGCACGCGTAATCTCGATGTCTGCCGATTTGGACAGGGACACGGTCGATATACCGGACTCCGCCGTGCCCAGCGCCGCGGTCGTCGCACCCGGGCCGACGGCCGTCACGGAAAGGGAAAGCGGAGCCGTCTCATCGGACGTCAACGCGCTGCTGCCGGAATCGCAGCCGACAACGCCAAGGGCGAACACGGCAATGAAGAGGAAATGATGCTTGAGTGCGTTCATGATCTTGATTCGATATGATGAAATATTAATCCTGACGCGCTTCTCTGCGCGCCTTACACATCAACTACGGCTATCCCCCCAGCTTACCCTACGGCAGAATCTACACGCCTCCAAAAACTGGACTTGCGGCCGTGCTGCCCCGCCAGTCTATGCTCGTAGGCGGCATGCTCGGCAAAATCTTTCCAGTCATCGTTGATTGTCGAAATGGCCCGAAGCCGTTTCAGGTAGCGGGCGCCGTGTCCGTAGGCCCGCGACCTGCCCGACTCCAGCAAGTCATCCAGAAGGGCCCTCCATATGACGGTCGCAGCCAAGGCTTCACCGCTATCTGAAAAGCGTTTCGCTACCTCCGGCAGGATCCAGTATGCATGACCGTCTATCTGATCCCGTACTGCGTAGCACCAACGGGCTGCATCCTGCGTGTGCCCCGTATCCATAAGAAAACACAGGTCCGACAGCAAGAAGGATTTTTCTCGATTCCAGGCGTTCCACTTCGAGCCGCTCAAGCAACGCTTCGAATGACTGAGCTGAACGGGCTCCACGAAACGCCGTCCAGAGTAAGGCGTCGCGCTCATCCTTCCGTCCCAAAGACTCGTAAATGTCTGCCCGCAGTGCCTCGCGTTCCTCGCTGCGAAACGCCTCCGTCGCCGGGACACGGTCAAGCCAGGATAGTGCCGTCTCCGGTGCGTTCGAGTCAAACCATGCACGCGATATATCCTCTATGGCATATGCGGGCAGGTCATCCCCCCTGATTCCATGTACACGCTCCATGATGGAACCATCATTCAACTGCTTGGCCAGCGTAAGAGCGCACACGAAATCGGACCAGTCGCCCCCGCGCGCCCTGTCCTCAAAGAATTCGAGGAGGTAGAGCATTTCCCTTCGGGACAGGAATTTACCTGCCACGCCCAGCGCATTGTGCCGGATCCCATACGCATCGCCCTCGCCGACGAGGTCGAGCACGGCATCGGCCAGAAATTGCTTTCGTGGACACGCCGAAGCGTATCTGACCAACATATCGCATGCACGGAACCGGTAGACGTCACCGATGACTCCGGCCGAGTCGTCACACGTGTCAAATACAGCCTCGTCGGTTCGAAAGAAGTCAAGTATCCGAAGTGTGCCCTCCTCCGGCGACAGATCTGCATGCTGAAGAAGTTCCAGCAGGTGGTCGAGCTTCCTGGCAAGACCGAACGATTCTCTGTATGGCGTGAATTTCGTACGCCGCTTCAAGCCGGCAACACCGGATGCGTATTCTCGAATTATAGACATTATACACTCCTGAACCGATAGTAACTTTCAATTGGACGGGCCTTTATTTACATTTGGACGAGGATTTTCTTTCAATTGGACGCAGCGTTTCCATGACAACATTCTATCCCCGACATGTGCTTCCCCGCCTGATGGATGCCCTCACTGACACACCGGTTGTCTTGCTTCACGGCCCCCGGCAGAGTGGTAAGACCACACTTGCGCGGCACGTGGGGCAATCTGCAGACTACCATTACATCAGCTTTGATGACGACAATCAACGAATGGCAGCGCAGTCAGATCCAGTTGGATATACCCGCCAGTTGAGCGGACGAGTTATCCTGGATGAGGTTCAGCGTGTCCCAGAGCTGTTCACGTCGCTGAAGCTGCTCATCGACGAAGATCGCATTCCGGGTCGGTTCCTCATGACGGGTTCGGCCAATGTGCTCCTCGTACCCCAGCTTGCCGACTCTCTCGCTGGCCGCATGGAAATCCTGCGTCTGCATCCACTCTCGCAGTCAGAGCTTCATAGGCGCGAAAAACCCGATTTTTTGAATCGTCTGTTTGAAGAAGGATTTCCTGCCGGCCGTCGTGCAGAACCACTCGCTTCCCGCCTCCCCGGCCTGGTGGCATCTGGCGGTTTTCCAGCCGCCCTGCTCCGAAACAGCCCGACGCGTCGGCAGGCCTGGTACAGAGATTATGTTGACACGCTGATTCAACGGGATGTTCAGGACCTTGCCGCAATCAGGTCACTCCATGCGCTGCCTCGGCTTCTTGCGCTCGCCGCAGGTCAGACAGCACATCTCCTGAATATCAGTGAACTCGCGGGACCGTTCCATATCAGCCGTCCGACCATCAGAGAGTACGTAACCCTTCTCTCACACGTCTTTTTGCTCGAAGAACTTCAGCCTTGGAGCAGCAACCGAATGCGCCGCCTCATCAAAACACCCAAAATACACTTGGGCGACACCGGGTTAGCATGCTCCCTCCTGGGCCTTGCAGCCGATGATCTTGCAAGCGACCGCACGCTGCTCGGACAACTCCTTGAGACATTTGTCTACCAGGAGCTCCGTCGGCAGGCCTCATGTCTGCCGGATCCCATCCGATTTTACCACTACAGGGACAAGGACCAGGTTGAAGTAGACATCATCCTGCAAAAAGGCCGCCGCCTTGCAGGCATTAAGGTGAAAGCATCGGCTACGGTAACGACCAAGGATTTCAAGGGCCTGCGCCTGCTCGAGCGCGCCCACAAAGACGTATTCACCAGCGGAATACTTCTTTATGACGGCGATTCAATCGTGCCATTCGGGGAGCGACTCCATGCTGTTCCCATTTCATACCTGTGGTAGGAACCATGCCTCGCTGCTGCCATGTCCTGCGGTTTTATGCACCATGGTGCGAATGCGGCGCGCCGTCACGCGGACGGCTTCTTTTCGAAAACCATCCGGAAATGGTCGAAGACTTCCCGCTCGAAACAGACCTTGTTCGGGCTGGTCGTGAGCAGCGCCCTGATGTTTTCATCTATCAGGTATTTCGGCAAAAGCGAGAGGAAGAACGCGTACTTCTTCAGATTGAAGGAGCGGTATCGCTTCTCCCATTGCGTAATCGTCTCGATATAGTCCAGACGGCCGCTGCTCTTTGTGACCAGGTCGAAGTGCTGCGCGGCGCAGTCGACCACCATTTCCGATCCGTACGGTAACCAGGAGCCTGGGAACTGCCGCTCGAGCAGCGCCAGCACATGCGGCGTGGACCCCTTCTTCGCGCGGATATTCATCTCGCCGTGGTCAATCATGTTCGGGCCGAACACCATCGTTTGCAGAAAGAGCCGACCGCCTTCGGGCAGCAAATCGCTGACCGTCTTGAAAAATCCACGGTACACGTCCTCCTGCTCGCCGGCGAGATACTGCTCGATCGAACAGAAGTGCTCGAACGCACCGAGCGATGCCACGGCGTCGAACGTACCGAAATCATCTGGCGTTACGGTGAGGCAGTTCCTGATGTGCACGTCCAGACCGTTTTTTTTGCATGCACGTGCCTGTCCGTCGGACAGGGTGAGCCCAATGCATTTTGCTCCGACCTGATTCGTGATGTACGAAACGAGCGGTCCCCAGCCGCATCCCATGTCCAGGACCCGACTGTCGGGGGTGATATCCAGCTGCTCGACGATGTAGCGGTGCTTTTTTTCCTGGGCCTCCTCGAGCGTCATCGAGAAATCCCCATCGTACATGGCACCGCTGAAGTCGCCGGTCTCACCCATGCTCATGCGGAAGATCCTGTCGATCGTACTGTACGTGAAATCCAGGTCCTGTTTGTCCGCCAATTTTTCTTCCGTTTAAATGGGAGTCAGGGTGACGGCATTATAACAGAATCCCTCGCCATACACAATCGTGGACGAAACCGATCGAAGAGTGGCTACCCGACACTGGCGTGCACAAGCATTGACTCACCCCGACCGCATCGCTGTCGTCCGAGTGGATCTGTATGGTGCGAAGAAGCAGGCGTACACGCGTCAGATCTATCGTGCCGGACTTGCCGAATGCGGATGTTGCCCCGTCTGAACCGGCGAGTGCCGTACCGTCTACGATGGAGAGAGACAGCGAAACAGGTGCGTCGGTGGCACCTTCGGATGCAGCGCCCGTAAGTGAACTGCCGGAGTCACATCCCATGAGCCCGAAGGCAACTGCAATACGGCTATCCCCCTGTACCCTACGCTGAGGGCAATTCCGCGTCCCTGCGGAAACCTTGAGGTAGCCAGGTACCTACCAGTAGTATGCACCAATCGGCCTTCATAGCACTGCTGCTGCCTCTTCTGCTCACGGCCTGCGACGGGTTGACCACGTCTGGCGCATCGTCGGACCCTCCGCTTCCTGGAGAAAACGCGCAGCCGGGCGAGCGTTTTTTCTCGGATCGGGCGCGGCCCGACTCACTGCGCCCCATTGCCCGGGACTCGATCGCCGTCCGCCTCGTGAACACGTCGGAAAATGCCTTTCCCAGGTTTCAACTCTGGTTTGTCCTGCGCGATGACCGTGGCATCATCCGCGACAGAACCCCGATTGATCAGCCATCGGTAGCCAGATCCGACACGTCGGCCTGGTACTACCTGCCTCGGAACGGTCGTGAACTTGAGGTTCGGTGGGACTCACCAGCGTGCGATATCTGCAGCAGCCAGCTCCTGACCGCCTCGCTCGATCCGCTTCAGCCCGCCTACTACACCATTCGGGTCATGGATATTTTCGACGCCGGCGTGACACATGGAAGCAGAACTGGTTCGAGACCGGCTCAGCAACGTATTGACTCGCTGGGCGGTAGCCAGATCATGCTCCGCTTTGAGAATACGAATCCGGTTCGTGCAGATTCCCTTGTCGTCTACCGCGATCCGAGTCACTTGCCTCCTACCGAACCCGTTAGCATTGAGCCGGGTGAAACCAGCGGGTACATGGAGGTCCCAGGCATTCGACAATGGCCGCGCTTCAGGTACAGGCTGGGCTCCATCCTTGTGCGTTCCCACCACGTAGACGACACCCCGGACCTTGAAGTCTGGCCACCCGGGTGGTACGTCATCCCCCTTGACAGCATGAACTGGCGTTCTTTTGCCTTTCCGACGGGCATTCTCCTTTTCGAATGGTCGGGCACCTGACGGAAAGCGCTACGCGCGATGCCCCACCGCGCCCATGGCGACGCGCAGGCGGTTGCGTGCGCCGTCGAGCGCCTTTTATGATATATTCACGGAAAACAGGATACGATGACCCCAACCTGCTGGATCATTGCTGGCCCAAACGGAGCTGGTAAGACTACGTTCGCCCTGGAATATCTTCCACACGTCGCTGGTTGTACGGAGTTTATCAACGCTGACCTGATCGCCGCAGGCATCTCACCACTCGCGCCCGAACGGGATTTGTTATCCGCCAGTCGAATTTTTCTGCGGGAATATCGAGGCATGCATAGAATCCCGGGAAGATTTCGCTTTTGAAACGACATTGGCTGGAAGAACATATCTACACCGTATTGAACGATTGCAACGTGATGGTTGGCGTGTAGAGTTGATTTATTTGCTGATTTCAGCCATCGTGTCGATCGTTGTGTCTGTTTCATGAACGACAGCGAATCTCCGGAGTTGGTCTTTGAACAACGGGGAGAAAATCGTGACATACTACACGAGCCGTACTACCAGCTTCTGATTGAGGAGGCCAGACAATGAACGCCAGACGAATTACAACACCGTCCCCAACAGCTCAAAAGCAGCTCGATGAAGCCGTAGCGGACGTTACGCGTGATGCCCGACGGCCCCCATGGCCACACGAAGGCGGTTGCGGGCGCGGTCCAGGGCGGACTCATAACGCGCACGCTCTTCGCTCGTCGGCTCATGGGAGAGCGCCTTAACGGCACGCTCCTCGGCCCGCTGCGCCCGCGCCACATCGATATCCGTCGCCAGCTCGGCCGTCTCGGCCAGCACCGATACGCGGTTTTCGGAGACTTCCAGAAAGCCGCCACTCGTAGCCACCTCAATGCGCTCATCCGTATCGCTCGTCACTACAAGACTTCCCACCTCGATGGTCGCGACCATGGGCGCGTGGTTGAACAGCACCGCGAACGACCCCTCCGTTCCCGGCGCGCGCACGCCCAGCGCATGTCCACTGAAAACGCTCCCGGATGGGCTTACAATATCAACGTGCAGGTGCTTGGACATGGCTTTGATCAGGCCTCAGCCATCATTTTCTTGCCGGCCTCAATCACTTCCTCAATGGCTCCTTTGTAGGCAAACGCCTGCTCGGGCAGGTGATCCAGCTTGCCATCGAGAATCATGCGGAAGCCGCGAATGGTGTCTTCCAGCTTCACGTAGACGCCTGGGTTGCCGGTGAACTGCTCGGCCACAAAGAACGGCTGCGACATGTAGCGCTGCGCGCGGCGGGCGCGGCCAACGACCAGCTTGTCGTCGTCCGAGAGCTCATCCATACCCAGAATGGCAATAATGTCCTGCAGCTCCTTGTAGCGCTGCAAAAGCTCCTTCGTGTCCTGCGCCGTCTTGTAGTGCTCCTCGCCAATCACGTGCGGATCCAGGATCCGGCTGGTGGAATCGAGCGGATCAATGGCCGGATACAGACCGAGCGATGCAATCTGGCGCGAAAGCACCGTCGTGGCGTCGAGGTGGGCAAACGTCGTGGCAGGTGCCGGGTCCGTCAGGTCATCGGCAGGCACGTAAACGGCCTGCACTGATGTAATGGCCCCTTTTTTGGTCGATGCAATGCGTTCCTGCAACTCACCCATTTCCGTGGCCAGCGTCGGCTGATACCCCACAGCCGATGGCATTCGGCCCAACAGGGCGCTCACTTCGGAGCCCGCCTGCGTGAAACGGAAAATGTTGTCCACGAAAAACAGCACGTCGCGGCCACCCAGGTCGCGGAAGTGCTCGGCAATGGCCAGGCCCGAGAGGGCCACGCGCGCGCGCGCTCCCGGCGGCTCGTTCATCTGGCCGAACACGAGTGAGAGCGTCGACTCCTTCATGGCCTCGAAATCGACCTTCGAAAGATCCCAATCTCCCTTTTCCATCCCTTCCATGAACTCGTCGCCGTACTTCACCACGCCGGACTCCAGCATTTCGCGCAGCAGATCATTCCCCTCGCGCGTCCGCTCTCCGACGCCGGCGAACACCGACAAGCCGTCGTGCTCCTTGGCAATGTTGTTGATCAGCTCCTGGATGAGCACTGTCTTGCCCACACCGGCGCCGCCAAAGAGGCCGATTTTTCCGCCGCGGGAGTAGGGCTCAAGCAGGTCAATCACCTTGATGCCCGTTTCCAGGACCTCGACCGATGTGGCGAGTTCATCGAAGGCCGGTGGATCGGCGTGGATGGGGCGGCGCTCGCCGGACGTCGGCTGCTCCAGGCCGTCAATGGCGTTACCCACCACGTTGAACAGCCGGCCGCGAATGCCTTCGCCTGTCGGCATGGAAATCACGTTGCCCGTCGACACCACTTCCGTGCCGCGGCTGAGCCCTTCGGTTGAATCCATGGCAATGGTACGAACGCGGTTCTCACCGAGGTGCTGCTGCACCTCAAGCACAATCTTCGAACCGTTTTCTTGCGTAATTTCGACGGCATCGTAAATATCTGGAACGGATCCCGCCGGAAATTCGGCGTCAATCACCGGTCCCATGATCTGGACAACAACACCTTTGACGGACTTGGCTTCCATGGAATTCTGACTGATCTTGAGATGGATGGGTGCAGACAGGTGAAAATAAGGACGCATTACGGTCCATGCCCAACCAGACCATGGCGCGCTGCACTCTTCCCTGTATTTTCGATCTATACATGATCTCCCAAAAACCGCTCTGCGACATGTTAACCCTGCACTTCCGCCCCAGTCGACCCCTGCTTCCCGTAATCGTGCTCCTGGCCGGGCTGCTGCCCGCCCTCGCCCTGCCCGCCACCACGTCCGCACGGCAGGCCGACCCGCTGCCTACGATTGCCGATTTCACCGGCGACATGACGCACATTGACGGGTTCATGGATGTCTACCTGGACATGAAGGGCGGCAAGGTCTTCCTCGAAGTCGCACGCGTCGGCGAAGAGTTCCTCTACGTCGTCTCACTGCCCGCCGGCCTCGGATCGAACGATATCGGACTGGACCGCAACCAGCTGGGCGGCGAGCGCGTCGTCCGCTTCGAGCGCTTCGGCCCCAAGGCGATGCTCCACGTGCCAAACCTCGACTACCGGGCGCTGACCGACAACGAGAGTGAGCGCCGATCGGTCCGCGATGCCTTTGCCAGCGGCGTCCTCGAGGGCTTCAAGGTGGTCGCCGAATCGGGCGGTCGTTTTTTGGTAGATGCGACGGAGTTCCTCCTCCGCGACGCCCATGGCGTCATTTCGCGCCTGCGCCAGAGCAGCCAGGGCACCTTCCGGGTCGATGCCTCGCGCAGCGCCCCCTACACCGACATGATCAAGGGTTTCCCGAAAAACACGGAGATCGAAATGCTGCTCACCTTCACGAGCGACAGCCCTGGCGGGCTCGTCCGCAGCGTAGCCTCCGAGCCCGGTTCGTTTTCCGTCCGGCAGCGCCACTCGTTCATAGAGCTGCCGCCGCCCGGCTACGAGCCCCGCCTGGCGGACCCCCGCGCCGGCTTCTTTGGGCCGTCTTTCACCGACTACTCGTCGGAGATCGGGAGCGACATGCGGGTGCGCTACATTGCGCGCCACAGGCTGGAGAAAAAGAATCCGGGGGCCGAGCGAAGCGAGGCCGTAGAACCCATTGTGTATTACCTCGACGCCGGTACGCCGGAGCCCGTCCGCTCGGCGCTGCTCGAAGGGGGGCGCTGGTGGAACGAGGCCTTCGAGGCCGCGGGTTTCATCGGCGCTTTCCAGGTCCGCGTGCTACCTGACGATGCCGACCCGATGGATGTGCGCTACAACATGATCAACTGGGTGCACCGCTCCACCCGCGGTTGGAGCTACGGATCGAGCGTCACAGACCCCCGGACGGGTGAAATCATCAAGGGCCACGTGCTGCTTGGCTCCCTGCGCGTACGCCAGGACTATCTGATTGCCGAGGGGCTGTTGGCCCCGTACGGCGAAAACGCGCCGCCGCCAGGGACCGATCCCATGCTGGACATGGCGCTCGCGCGCATCCGCCAGTTGTCGGCCCACGAAATCGGGCACACCATTGGCATCATGCACAATTTCGCTGCATCTACCAACGGACGCGCCTCCGTCATGGACTACCCCGCGCCGCTGGCAACGCTCACGCCAGGCGGGCAGATTGACCTCAGCCAGGCCTACGACACGGGTATCGGCGAGTGGGACACGTTCGTGGTCCGCTACGGGTATACCCAGTTCCCCGCCTCGGTCAATGAAACCGCCGCGCTCGATGGGATTCTGCGCGAAATGCGTGATGCCGGGTACGGTTTCATGACCGACAGCGATGCCCGTTCGGCGGGTAGCGCCCACCCTGACGCCCACCTCTGGGACAACCTCGCCGATCCCGTTGAGGCGCTCCGCAGCCAGATGCAGGTCCGCGAGGCCGCGCTCGGGCGCTTCGGCGCGGCCAACATCCGGGATGGTCAGCCCGTAGCCCTGCTCGAAGAAGTGCTCGTGCCGCTCTACCTCGGCCACCGCTACCAGGTCGAAGCGGTCAGCAAGCTCGTGGGCGGCGTCCACTACACCTACGCCGTGAAAGGCGACGGCCAGGCCCTCCCGAGCCCCGTTGCCGCAGACCGTCAACATGCAGCGCTCGGAGCGCTCCTCGATGTCCTTTCACCTCATCAGCTCGCGCTCCCCCCACACCTGCGCACCAGCATTCCGCCGCGCCCGCCGGGTTTCGGCGCGCACCGCGAACTGTTCGGCCGCGACACGGGACTCACATTCGACCCCTACACGCCCGCTGCGAGCGTATCGCGACTGGTGTTCAGCCTCATCCTGCACCCGAACCGGACGGCACGGCTGGCCTACCAGGATGATTTTGACGGCAGCCTGCCGGGACTGCTGGACGTACTGGATACGGTCACGCAGCGCGTCTGGGGCGAACCGGTGCCGGACAATGCCTACGAGGCCGAACTGCAACGCCTCGTGCAGCGCGACTGGACCGAGCACCTGCTCGGCGCAGCGGCTGCCAGCGGGCAGTCTGCCGCGGCTCGCAGCCAAATCGTCTACCACCTGCGCACTCTACACGGCGCGCTGCAGGAAAGCATGAACGAGGGCAGCCCCGAGACCGAGGCCCACCGCATGGATCTCTTCGACGCCGTCGACCGCTGGCTCTTCCGGCCCTGGCAGCCCGGCGAAGCCCCGTCGCCCGACGTTGTCATTCCACCGGGGTCGCCCATCGGCAACCACTAACCTGAATAATTCACGCGCATAAAAAAGAGTCCATGCGATCGTGTCCGTAAAGCCTTATTTTAAGGCTGCTTGTCAAGAGCGAATCGGACACCTGAACACATGAACTCTCTTTCGAATCAAGAACGGTTATTTTCGGCGGCAAATCAAGCCCAACAGACGTTTTTCTCTACCAGTGAAGAGCCGCTCGAAGCCACGTCCGTGCGGGGCAAGACCGTCCATATCGACTTCAGCGGAGGTACGCTCAGCAGCGATGGGGGATTGTTGCAACTCAAGGAGGTCGACGAGCAGATTGGTCTGACCGGAGCGCTTGCCGAGGCCATCACCGATCCGCGTGACCCGCGTTATACGGCACACTCCATGCGTGACCTTATTCGGCAGACGGTCTACCAGATAGCGGCTGGCTATGAGGACGGTAACGACAGCAACAGCCTGCGCGATGACCCCATCATGAAGATGATGGTAGGCCAGCTGCCCGAAAGTGGCGGTGCTCTGGCCTCGCAACCGACCATCTCGCGCTTCCAGAATACGCCCTCCCGCTCTGATCTGTATCGGATGGCGAAGTGCCTGACGGATCAATTCGTCGCGTCCTATGCCGAGCCGCCCGAGATCATTGTATTGGACTTCGACGATACGGACAGCCCCCTTCACGGCAGTCAGCAACTGCGACTCTTCAACACCTACTACGACGCGTACTGCTATATGCCACTACACGTCTATGAAGGGCTCTCCGGTCGCCTCATCACCACGATCCTCAAGCCCAAGCAGCTCAATGGATTGCAGCTCCTCTCCATTGTGAAGCGCCTGATCGATTACGTGCGGCAGCACTGGCCGCAAACGCAGATCCTCTACCGCGGCGACGGTCATTTTACGAAGCCCGAAGTGATGGCCTTTCTCGATGAGGCACCCTCCACGATGTATGTGAGCGGTCTGATATCGAACGTCGTCCTCCAGCGCCTCGCCGCGCCCGTCATCAAAGAGGCTGTACGGCGCTTTGAGCGGGGCGACGGCAGGAAGGTGTTGCGCTTTCATTCGGTTCGCTACAAAGCGCGTTCCTGGAATCGGTACCGCCGTGTTATCATCAAAGTCGAGATCACGGCGAAAGGAACGAACACGCGCTTCGTCGTGACGAACATGGAACAGACCCCAGCCAGGCGCCTCTATCAGGATATCTACTGTAAGCGCGGGCAGGCTGAAAACTACATCAAGGATCACAAGCGGTATCTGCGCTCGGACAAGGCATCCTGCCACCGCTTTCATGCCAATCAATTCCGGCTGCTGCTGCACTCGGCGGCCTACGTCCTCTTTGACACGTGGCGGCGTGAACTGCTCCACGGCACCGAGTACGCGACGGCGACGATTGAGACGCTGCGCACGCGACTCATCAAACTTGCCGCCCGTGTACGAGAGCTCAAGACGCGTATCAGGATAGAGCTTCCCTCGAGCTGCCCTGTAGAGCCAGCCCTGCGGCGAAACTTCCTTGTCACGGCGCGTCTGCGGCCCGGATAGCGCCTTCGCAACGCTCTCCGCAAACTAACGTCTGGTCGTACTCCTTGCCGCTGATCTGTGCAGGGCTGACCTGGGTATGCGCCCACATCAAAGACGGGCATGTGCAATACATGTGTACTGAACGCCTGTCGTGGTATAATTCCTCCGATCAATACTGACAAACGGCCTCTGCAGCGCGCGAGTACCCGCAAGCAAGGTGAGATCCGCTCCAGAGCCCGTGCCAGTGACCCGAAATCTGTACCTTTGGGCTGCGCGTGAATAGATCAGGCTAAAAGCCTTTAAAAGCTTTTAAAACGAGTACGTCCCCGTAAGGATGTGCGCGGCGCCACCGAATCCCTCCTCGAACGGCAGCAGCGCATAATCGAATATGAGTCCGGCCGCTTGCAAACCCGCACCAAACGACCAGTTTC
>JAJCYR010000043.1 GCA_029262775.1 Bacteroidota bacterium | reverse complement strand
CGGAATGACAGATGCAAGGCGTCCCGACGCCGAATAGCAGCGCGTTCTGCGCCGGTACCGGCGCAAGAAGGAGGGACAACGCAGTAGATGGCGTTTCGCCGCCGCAGAAGGGTGTGTGATGGTTTTTCAACACGCTTCTATAGATAGCGCTCGGCCCATAGCGAAAGCTCCCTGTCCCTTCGGAAACGCTGGCAGATTTTGTGGATGTAGGACCGGATGGTTGGCGCTCTCTTGCCCAGAATACGTCCTATTTCCTCATAGGAGAGATTTTCAACATAACGCATTCGCGCCGTGGGCTGCAGAAAGGGCGGCAATTCCTCTATGGCGGCCGTCAGGGCCACGAACAGCGCTCCTGAATCCACATCCAACTCCAATTCCGCCACAGGTGCCTGGAGTTCGGCAACATCGTCGAGCGGCGCAAGCCGCAGCCGCCTGGAGACAAAATTGTAAAACGCGTTCCTGCAGACGACGGAAACCCACTGCGCGTACCGGTCATGATGCTGCAATTGACCCCGGGCCTGGTCGACCTTGCGATAGGTTTTCTCGACGACCTGTTCGAGCTCTGAACTCCGGTACCCCCCTGACCGGATGAATTTGATCAGGAAATAGCGGCGGATGTAACAATACGTCCACAGATCCACCATCTGGGCATCGGGAATGCGGTTCTGAGCAGCGTAGCGGGCATAGGTCTCATTGACCCTCTCGGATTCGTCCAGCGAGAAGGGCAAGTGGGCTGCCAACGTATCGAGGGAGCGCAATTCAGTGCGATACGACATGGTTGCGTGCGGGTCTGTCTTTGTTTCGTTGGATGCACGTCCATTTCGCTGGCAGGTGAGGTGAAGCGTCAGGAGGGCTGGTATCTGCATAAACGCAAAAAGCGTCCTCACCACGACACGGAAACAGGCAGAACGCAACCTCCGGCATGCACTTTTTTTCACATCGGCCCCTGAAAGACGCGCACCAATTCAAAGATTGGCCGAATTATGGCGTGTGTGGGCGAACATTTTCCGTGCGTTTCCGTGGATTCACGCTGAGAAACAGTCCCGGTTGTGCCCAAACAGGATAAGCCCTCGGCGGAGGTGATTGACCAGCGACCAGATGTTTCTTATTTTAGCAGTCTGCGATTTTTTGAGGCAGTTTGAACTGTTCACGGATCGCGTCACCAAGGTTATCAATGACAGGTTGTCCCATGGACGTCAACAGTTTCAAGACCGTCAGTGCCAAGCCGGCAGAAGTCGTCCGCTCGTGGCACGTAGTGGATGCAGAAAACATGGTGGTCGGTCGCCTCGCCAGTGAGGTTGCCGCCATTCTGCGTGGCAAGCACAAGCCCTCGTTTACCCCCCATGTGGATACCGGGGATCACATTATCGTGGTCAACGCCGAGAAAGTCCGCTTCACAGGTACCAAGGAGCTTGACAAAAAATATTACCGCCACTCCCGCTATCCGGGAGGCCTCAGGAGCCGCTCGCCCAAGGAAGTGCGTGCAATGCGTCCCACGTTTATTCTGGAGAATGCCGTCAAGGGCATGCTTCCGAAGAACAGCCTGGGTCGCAAGATGATCAAAAAGCTCCACGTATACGCCGGGGCCGAGCATCCACACGATGCCCAGCAGCCGCAATCCCTGGCACTGTAATTCTATTCGATATTATGGCAACAGCACTTCAGCAGTTCACCGCCGTCGGTCGGCGTAAAAACGCCGTCGCACGGGTCTACCTCCGTCCCGGTGGCAGCGGAAAAATCGTGGTCAACAAGAAGGCCTTCGACACCTACTTTCCTACCCCGTGGCGCCAGAAGAGTGTCACGTCACCATTCGATATCACGGAAACGACGGGCTCCTTCGATGTGGTCGTAAACGCGAAGGGCGGCGGCATTACCGGCCAGGCGGAAGCCATTCGCCTGGGCATTTCCCGGGCACTCGTGGACTTCAACGAGGAGCTTCGCAGTCCGCTTCGTCAGGCTGGCTTCCTGACGCGTGACCCGCGCATGGTGGAACGCAAAAAGTACGGACAGCCCAAGGCGCGCAAGCGCTTCCAGTTCTCCAAGCGATGATATTTCACGTATCCGGCCTCGTCGGATACTCTTTTACAACACATACATCCTGATGCTATCCGGGGTGGCCGCCTATGCGGTTTCGGATGGCAATGGAAGGATGTAGAGGCCTTAAAACCCGAATACAATGAGTGAAAACACTGACGTGACGACCCACAGGGCGTCCATAGAAGTCCTGCTCAAGGCAGGCGTCCATTTCGGCCACCTGACGAGCCGCTGGAATCCGAAGATGCGCGACCACATTTTCATGGAGCGCAACGGAATCCACATCATCAATATCAATCACACGCAGGCCTACCTGGATGAAGCCGCCGACGCGGTGGCCCGGTTCGCGAAACGTGGAAAGATCGTCCTGTTTGCAGGGACGAAGAAGCAGGGCCGCGCCGTCATCCGAGAGCAGGCGGAAGCGTGTGGTTCCCCGTACATCGTGGAGCGGTGGCTGGGTGGCACACTGACCAACTTCCAGACCATCCGCAAGTCCATCCGTCGCATGGAAGAGCTGGTCAAGATGGAAGAAGACGGAACGCTCGACCAGCTCAAGAAGAAAGAGCGCCTCATGAGGGCGCGTGAGCGGGAGAAGCTGCAGACGGTGCTCTCGGGTATCAAAGACATGTCGCGCCTTCCCGGTGCGATCTTCATCGTCGACATCAACCGGGAAAACATCGCCGTCAAAGAGGCCCAGAAGCTTGGCATCCCGATCATCGCAATCGTGGACTCCAACTGTGATCCGGACGTTGTGGATTATCCCATCCCAGCCAACGACGATGCCGTCAAGTCGATTGAACTGATCGCATCGGTCATCTCCCAGGCCGTCCAGGAGGGCGACAAGCAGCGCTCCGTCGCTGAAGCGGAGGCCCGGGCGGAAAAGGAGCAGAAAGCCCAGGATTCGGCCGAACCCAAGAAGGAGACCAAGCGCAAGCGCCGCAAGAAAACGGAGGGGTCTGCCGTGTCCCTGTCTGCGGAGCCTTCGACCGATGACGCCAGCTGAAGACGAATAACCACCATTAAACCCGAGTAGTCCCATGGCTATTTCCGCCTCGGATGTGAAGAAGTTGCGCGACGTCACTGGCGTCGGCATGATGGATTGCAAGAAGGCCCTCCAGGAAGCACACGGCGATTTTGACGTGGCCATTGACCTGCTTCGCAAGAAGGGTCAGAAAGTGGCCGAGAAGCGTGCAGACCGAGACGCCAAGGAGGGTCTCATCCTGTCGCGTTCATCGGCCGACAAAAAAATGGCAAGCCTTATCGAGGTCAACTGTGAAACCGACTTTGTTGCCAGAAACGATGACTTTCAGGCCTTTGGCGCGGCGCTGGCAGACCTGACGCTTGCGCACACGCCCGCCGATCGGGATGCCTTTCTCACGCTGTCGCTTCCGGACGAGCGTACCGTCGAAACGGCGCTCACGGACATGACCGGCAGGATTGGTGAGAAAATCGACGTGCGACAGGTCGCTGTCGTTTCGGTCGACAAGGGTCAACTCATTTCCTATATCCACCCCGGATCGCGTCTTGGCGTACTCGCCCACGTGTCAGGCGAGGGCGATCTGGAGACCGCCGGACGCGACGTGGCCATGCAGGTTGCGGCCATGAACCCGGTGGCTACCCACAGGAACGAAGTACCCGCCGACGTGATTGCGCATGAAATGACCATTGCACGTGAAGCAGCACTCCTCGACGGCAAGCCCGAAAACATCGTGGACCGGATTGCCCAGGGCAAGGTGGAGCGCTACTTCAAGGACAACGTGGTCCTCGAACAGCCCTTCGTGAAGGACTCCTCCCAGACGGTGGAGCAGATGCTTACATCCAAGGGCGTGGCGCTCCACGGCTTTACCCGGTTTGCGCTCGGCGAGTAGCCCCATGGATCAATCACCTCCCCGATACCGGCGTATTCTACTGAAACTGAGTGGAGAAGCACTGCTGGGTACTGCCGATTACGGTATTGACAATGAGGTGATTTGCCGGTATGCCCGCGAAATTCGAGCCGTCCGGGAGCTGGGTACCGAAGTCGCGCTGGTGATCGGGGGTGGAAACATCTTTCGCGGCATGAAAAATGCTTCGGAAGGAATGACGCGCTCGCATGCCGACTACATGGGCATGCTGGCGACCATGATCAACGCCATGGCGCTCCAGGATGCGCTCGAGCAGGAAGGGCTTCAGACCCGGCTGCAGTCGGCGCTGAACATGAACGAAATTGCCGAGCCGTTCATTCCGCGCAGAGCCATTCGACACCTCGAGAAGGGACGCGTGGTGATTTTCGGCGCCGGAACGGGAAATCCCTATTTTACGACCGATACGGCGGCCGCGCTGCGATCCCTGGAAATTGATGCCGACGTGATCCTGAAGGGAACGCGTGTGGATGGTATATTCACGCATGATCCGGAAAAAAACCCGGATGCCAAGCGGTTCGATCGTATCCACGGCGAGGAAGTCATTCGCAGGAACCTGCGTGTCATGGACATGACAGCTTTCACGCTGTGCCATGAATCGGAGATGCCGCTGATTGTGTTCAACATGAACAAGGAGGGACATTTGAGCCAGGCGGTTCAGGGCGAGGATGTCGGAACACTTGTCTACTGGGGAGATGCACCATGATTGCCGACTCATTGAATCTGATACTGGACGATGCATCCGAGCACATGGATGCCAGCATTGAGCACCTGTTGGGAGAGTTCAAATCCATCCGCGCCGGACGGGCCACGCCCGCCATGCTCGAGAACATCCGCGTCGATTATTACGGATCGGTCACGCCGCTCAACCAGATGGCGAGTGTGAGCGCCCCGCAGTCTGACCTGCTCATGGTGCAACCCTGGGACCGTTCGGCGCTGCAGGAGATCGAAAAAGCCATCCAGGCATCGAACCTCGGCCTCAACCCGTCGAACGACGGCTCTGTCATCCGGCTTCCGGTACCGCCGCTGTCTGAAGATCGCCGGAAAGAGCTCGCCAAAGCGGCCAAGACCCGCGCGGAAGATGCCAAGGTGGCCATCCGGAATGTGCGCCGGCATGCCAAGGACGAAATCAAGAAGGCGCAGGCAGAAGAGAATCTGCCCGAGGACATGCAATACGATGCCGAAGAGCGGCTGCAGGCGTTGACCGACAGACATATCGGGAACGTGGACCGCCTGATGGACCGCAAGGAAACAGAAATCATGGAAGTCTGAGCGCGCGGCGCACACCGCGCCCCACGGAGAGGTGCCCGAGTGGCTGAAGGGGCTCGCCTGGAAAGCGAGTATGCGGGTAGACCCCGTATCGAGGGTTCGAATCCCTCCCTCTCCGCACCCACAAAAGCCCTGCACGCCGAATGCGTGAAGGGCTTTTGCATGTCTGCAAGTCGTACATTTTTGCATTGTCCTGTTCCGGCCGCAATCTCTACATTGCCCGTTCGTCCTCAACATGGCCCCAATTTCCGATTGCATGTTCAATAACCGCACTTTCCGATTTGTAGCACGTATCCGGTTTGTGGCTGCACTCCTCCTTGCAGCCGCTTGCACAGCCCCCACCGCAGCAGGACAGCGTTTCACCGAGGCGTCCGAGCTGATTCTTCAGCAGTCCGACGCAACCATACCGTTCACCGGCGCGGCCCTGGCAGATTTCAACGCAGACGGACTGCTCGACCTGTATCATCCGGGCCGCCTCTACCGGCAGCGGGTGGACGGGTCGTTTGAAAACATCCTGGGCGTCTCGGGCATCGATGTCGAAGGAGACGGCCCGTTGGGCGGTGTCTTTGGGGACATTGACCGGAACGGACTGCTCGATCTGCATATTCCCTCGTCGGGCTCGGGAAGCCGGACCTGGCTGAACAGAACCGGTAGTTCATTCCGTGTTGCTCCATTCTCGAGCAATCTATCTGTTCCAGCCAGAAGCCTGGCTGGTTTTTTTGGCAATTTCGCGAGTACTGATCTGTTGGACCTGTTTGTCGCTACAGCAACAGGCACGAATGGACTCTTTGCTGGAAGACCCGACGGCACGTTTGCCAACCTGGCGGGACTCACAGTAGCCGACGCCCCTGCCCCCATTTGCGGCGCAAGCGTGCGTGACGTGGACAATGACGGTGACCTGGATGTTTTTTTCACCCGCTGCGCAGAGAACGGATTGCAGAACTGGTTTCTCCGTTACGAAGCAGCGCGGGATCGCTTCGTAAGCATCAACCTGAACGGCATGAACACCATGTCCTCCATCTCATCGACATGGATTGACGTAGACAACGACGGTCGCGATGAGGTCTTTATTGCCAACGAACGCAACGGCTTCGCCTTCGGGGAAAATGAACTCTACCGCGTGAGCCAACAGGGTGGCTTCAACGCCATCACGTTCGAAAACCTGACGCAGCAGAGCGGCATCTCCCCTACCACGAGGGAGAACAGTATCCGCGCCGTCGCCGCCGATTTCGACAATGATGGCTGGATCGACCTGTTTGTCATGCGCGCTGAAAATACAGCACGCCTTTTCCACAACCAGGGCGATGGTACGTTCGTGGACGTGGCTGGCACAGCCTTCGCGGGGGGTATTCCCGGCGGCTCGGCAGTCGTCGCCGGCGATGTGAACAGTGATGGCTGGGTAGACCTCATCCTGCCTGCGCCTGGCAACACGCGGATCTTTCTCAACACGCCAGATACGAACAACTGGCTCAAAATCCGGACTCGGACTGGACTCGCGAACCGATTTGCCGTGGGCGCTCGTGTCGAGGTTGTCACTCAAAACGGATCCCTGTTCCGCCGTATTGCCGCCGGAGATGGGAGTGCCAGCCAGTCGGATGAGCTCACGGCGCACGTAGGCCTGGGAGCGGCGACCACGGTCGAGCGCGTGCTTATCACGTGGCCCAGCGGAAGGGTCGAGTCCCATGATGGCCCCTTCGATGTAAACCAGATACTGCAGTTCGTTGAAGGACAGGGCCAAAACGCGTCACCGAACGTCTTCTCGGTCAACTCGCCCTCCCAGGGCGGCTTTATTCCAGCATCGGAAACCGTCATTCCGTTTTCGTGGGAACCGGCCATTGACCTGGACGGAGATCCGGTCCGGTACACGCTGGTCATTTCCGGGTCGGGCGTAGATGTATCCATTCCCGATCTGGAGGAGCCGTCATTCGTCCTCGGCGCGGCCGCACTCGTGCCCAACCGGCTCTACACATGGACCGTTCTGGCAACCGACGGATTTGACATTCGCGGCGCCCAGAACGAGCCTACATTTGCCTTCGGACAGCCAGACGCGCCCCAATCCACACTCGCCGAGCCGGAGTTTTTTGATTTCGACCTACCTGACGTCAACGAAGGCGCCGTCAATATGCTCGATGTGGATAACGATCGTGACCTGGACCTCTTCGTGAGCGGCTCGACCAGCTCGGGCTTTGCATCGACCCTCTTTCGCGCCGAGGATATGACGCTCCCCGTGCCGGGCCAGGAAGATGTGTTCTTCACGTTCAAGACATACGTCAGGACATCGTTTGTATTCCCCGGGCTGCTCAATGCGATGACGGCCTGGGGTGACCTGGATGGCAATGGTCTACCGGATCTTGTCATTACGGGGCGCGACCCGGACACGGGACAGCCGGTCGTGCGGGCCTTTGCCAATACGATCCTGACCATGACCGAGCGGCCCATCAATGGCGTTCCTGCGCTGTGGAACGGGAGCATCACGGCCGGTGACGTGGACAACGATGGCGATGTGGACCTGCTTATGACGGGCACCCGGCAGGCCGAAGCCCCCTTTGAGGCCGTGACTATTGTGGCGCTGCAGGAAGACGGATCGTTCACAGCGCACGACGATCTGCTTCCGGGCGTCATGGGAGGCGAGGCGGCTTGGGTGGATATCGACGGAGACGGGGACCTGGACGTGGCGCTGGTCGGCGAGGCTGGCAGTGGACAACCGCTGTCGGGCATTTTCCGAAACAACGGCGGTACGTTCTCGCTAATCGACGTGCCGGGCATGCCTGACCTGATTGCGGGCGCCGTGGCCTGGGGCGACCTGGACGGAGACGGACTGCCCGACCTCTCCCTTTCCGGCGGGACGTATACGCCGAATTTGATCGAGGGCGTATCGCTTCTATTCCGGAACGCTGGAAACGGGAGCTTTGAGCCCATATCTGCTCCCCTGTCCGGCCTCATCCACGGACAAAGTGTATGGATTGATTATGATGGAGATGGGGATGAGGACCTGTTTCAGCAGGGGGCCCTCTCCGTGTTCGGGAGGCGCTTCGGCACGCTCTACCGTAATGATGGCAGTGGGCTGCTTCCGGAGCTGAATGTGGCCGCGTCGTTATTTGGCCGGTTTGCCGCCGGCGACTATAACGGCGACGGCGATGCCGACCTCGTTTTTATCGGCACCGGTGCGGATGGACAGCCTCTAACCCGCTTCTTGATGAACCGGCAGTTTCCCGAGCGAACGCCGTGAGCCTCGGCTGTTGGATCGGCTGGCCCGCTTGGGCGTACACGCGCGTCAGTACCTCCACACACCTGCGGACGCGTTCATGATTGCGAGTATGACCGGCTTTGGCCGCGCGGAAGCCACCATCGGGGACCGGACAGCAACCGTTGAAGTCCGCTCCGTGAACAGCCGTTTCTGCGAAGTTTCGACGCGCTGCCCGTCCGTGCTGACAAGCCGCGAGAGCCTCATGCAGCGGCTCGTGAAACAGGTCGTTCCGCGTGGACGCATAAACGTGGAGGTGCAGTTGGAAATCCATGTCGGAAAAGAGCTTCCCGTCAGCGTGAACCCTGAGGCGGCGGCCGAAGCCCGGCGGCTCCTGCAGGACGTCTGTGCGGCGGCGCATCTTCCGGCCACAAGCATCACGCTGCAGGACGTGCTGCGCTTCTCCGAGGTGCTTACCAAAAGCTCATCGGACACATCCCAGGACGAGACGGCCTGGGATGCCACTCGTCAGGCCCTGGAGGGGGCGCTCGAGGCGCTCAAGGCCATGCGCCAACAGGAAGGCGAAGCCCTGCACGCCGAGATCTCCGCCCGCATCGCAGGCCTCTCGAAGCGCCTCTCCCGCATTGAACGGCTGGCGCCCGAACGCGTCACCTCTTCTCACGAGCGCCTGCGCCAGCGACTCGCCGAGTTCCTGGCCGATGAGCGCGTGGACCAGGGCCGCCTGGAGGCCGAAATGGCGCTCTTGGCCGACAAACTGGATGTCCGGGAAGAGTGCGTGCGACTGCACTCGCACGTGCACCTTTTCAATGAGACACTGGCCTTAAGCGAGCCCGTGGGCCGGAAGCTGAATTTCCTGACACAGGAAATGAACCGCGAGGTGAATACCATCGGCTCCAAGTCCAACGACGCCGACATGGCCCACCTCGTCGTCGGTATGAAGGAAGAGCTCGAAAAAATTCGGGAGCAGGTCGAAAATGTCGAGTAAGCCGTGCATTATCGTCGTCACCTCCCCCTCCGGAGCCGGCAAAACGACCCTGGCGCGGGGCCTCATGAAGCGACTGCCACAGATCACGTTTTCCGTATCTGCCACGACCCGCAAGCCGCGCCCTCATGAGCGCGACGGGCACGACTACCACTTTTTGACGGCCGAGGCCTTCCAGCAGGCCATTCGTGACGGCCGCCTGCTCGAATACGAGCAGGTGTACCCGGACTGCTTCTACGGCACGCTCTACAGCGAGGTCGAGGCGTCAGACGCCGAACACCCCGTCCTGCTCGACATTGACGTTAACGGCGCCTTGAACGTGAAAGAGCGGTATGGCGATGCGGCGCTTGCCGTTTTCATTGCCACCCCGTCCCTGGACACGCTCCTTCAGCGCCTTCGCGAGCGGGGAACAGAAACCGACGACAGCCTCCAGGTGCGGATGACCCGCGCCCGGTACGAACTCTCCCACGCCGACCGGTTTGACGCTACGGTCGTCAACAACGACCTGGAAGACGCCCTCACGGCGCTCACGCATCTGGTCGAGCAGCACATGGCCGCCTGCCGGGTGCCCTCATGACAGCGCTCGAAGGCAAGCATATTGTGCTTGGCGTCTGCGGCGGCATTGCCGCTTACAAGGCCGCCGAACTCGTCCGCCTTTACAAGAAGGCCGGTGCCCACGTGCGGGTCCTGATGACGCCCCATGCCCACCGTTTCGTGACTCCGCTCACGCTCGGCACGCTGAGCGAGGAAGAGGTGCACACTGAAATATTTCCGCCCAACGAAAAGGGAAGCTGGACGCGCCACGTCGAAATTGGTCTGTGGGCAGACATTATGGTCGTGGCACCTGCCACGGCGCAGACCGTGGCCAAGCTGGCCGATGGGACGTGCGATTCCATGCTGACGGCGGTTGCCCTCTCGCGGCGCTGTCCCCTCTTGGTGTGCCCTGCCATGGACCATGACATGTACATGCACGCGGCCACGCAGGGCAACATGGACACGCTGAGACATCGCGGAGACATCGTCATGGAAGCCGCGCACGGCGAGCTTGCCAGCGGCCTTGTCGGAGAGGGCCGCCTGCCCGAGCCCGCGGATATTGTCAACACAACGATCCGCGTTCTGACCGAAGCCGCGCCCCGCAGAAGTGGGCCGCTGGCCGGCCAGGCGCTCACCGTCACGGCCGGCCCCACGCGCGAACCCATTGACCCGGTCCGTTTCATTTCGAACCACTCTTCGGGCACCATGGGGTTCGCTATCGCCGAAACGGCCGCCCGTCTCGGCGCCGAAGTGACGCTCATCAGCGGGCCTGTGGCGCTTCCCACTCCGGCGGGCGTAGCGCGGCGCGTGGATGTGGAAACCACCGCCGACATGCACGAGGCGGTTCTGGCCCGAGGCGCGGACGATGTGATCATCATGGTGGCCGCTGTGGCCGACTATACGCCGGCGAGCGCATCGACCCGAAAAATCAAGAAGGACGGGCACGGGCTCGCGCTCGAACTCGTGCCTACCGTCGACATTCTGGCCGACCTGGGCTCGCGAAAGCAACGCCATCAGCGGCTCATTGGGTTTGCGCTCGAGACGCACGATGGGCTTGAGAATGCCCGCGGCAAACTGGCGCGCAAGAACCTTGATTGGATTGTGCTCAATATCCTGGGCGAAGAGGGGGCCGGATTCGGGGCCGGCACGAACAAGGTTACGATTCTGGGCGCCGATGGGTCAACGGTGAAGCTGCCCGTGCTACCGAAGGCCGAGGTGGCCGCGGCCATTGTGCATCATACGCTCCTTGGCGTGTGAACAGCGCGTGGGAAACTTGTTGACGCAGATTCACTCCCAATCCGCAGCTTGACCTGAACGCAGAGGCCCGTGATCCCGTATTTTGGCGAGCCAGCCCCATGACGCGATGAACCACGAAATCTGCCGCCTGAAACACACGCTTGCGTGGCACGTGGAGGCGTACGGGCGTTTTTTTCCGGTATCGGGAGCAGAAAGTGCCTGCGAAGACGCCGGGCAGGACTCCACCAAGCCCGAACCCAGAGCCCCCCAGTCCATGATTGAATCCCGGATTCCGACCGCGCCGCCGTACGATGCACTCTCCGCGATCGGTACGCTCGCGGAACTCGAGGCGTGGGTGGCTGAAACTGTCCTCATTCCGCTCGACGAGACACGCATCAGACCGGTTTTCGGGACAGGCCATCCGGAGGCCGATCTGATGGTGATCGGGGAAGCGCCGGGAGCCGACGAGGACCAGCAGGGTGAGCCGTTTGTGGGGCGCGCCGGAAAACTGCTTACAAAGATTCTCGAAGCCATTTCGTTCTCGCGCGACGACGTCTACATAGCCAACATCCTCAAGTCGCGTCCACCCGAGAACCGGAAACCGCACGCGGACGAGATCGCAGCCCACATGCCCATCCTGCTCAAGCAGATGGCACTCATCCGGCCGAAGCTGATTCTGTGCGTGGGGCGGACCTCCGGTACTTCCCTCCTCGGCGTGGAGTCCTCGCTGAAGGATCTTCGGGGGCGGTTTCATGATTTCCACGGGATTCCCGTGATGGTCACCTACCATCCGGCTGCGCTGCTTCGGAATCCGAACTGGAAACGCCCCACGTGGGAGGATGTCCAGAAGCTCCGGGATCACTACGATACGCTGGTAACATCATGATACCTCCTGAAGAATTCAGGACGACCCGTTCGCCAGGGAGACTGCCCCCGCAGGCCACCGATGCCGAGCAGTCCGTACTCGGCGCCATGCTGATTGAACGCGATGCCATTCCAAGGGCGGTGGAAATCCTGGCACCGGACGCTTTTTACAGTGACCGGCACCGCAAAATCTACGCCGCCATCCTGGGGCTTTTTGACCGCGGAAACCCGGTCGACGTGATTACGCTGTCCGATGAGCTGACGCGAGCCGGTGAGCTCGAGGCCGTCGGTGGTGCCTACTACCTGTCGGAGCTCACGAATGCTGTGGCATCGGCTGCGAATGTTGAATACCATGCACGCATTATTGCCGAAAAGTCGCTGCTGCGCAAGATGATCGAGACCATGACCTCGGTCGTCGGAAAGGCCTATGACCCGGCGGCAGACGCCTTCGAGCTGCTCGACGAGGCGGAAGGGGATATTTTCCGGATCTCGGAGTCGCAGCTGCGCAAATCGGCGACGTCGCTGAGCGAGGTGCTCAAGGAGACACTCACGCGACTCGAATCCATCCATGGGCGCGACGGCGGTATTACGGGCGTGCCCAGCGGGTTCACGCGCCTTGACCAGATGACGGGCGGCTGGCAGCCTTCGGACCTGATTATCATTGCCGCTCGGCCATCCATGGGCAAAACGGCGCTCACGCTGGCCATGGCGCGCAATGCGGCCATGCACAAGGACCACAGAACCGGCGTGGCCATTTTTTCGCTCGAAATGAGTTCCGGACAGCTGGCCCAGCGCCTGTTGACCTCGGAGGCCCGGGTCGATGCCCAGGCGGCCCGCACCGGTCGGCTCTCCGATGCCGACTGGCCGCGCCTGGCCCGCTCGGCGGGAAGCCTCTCGGATGCACCCATATTTATTGACGATACTCCAGGGCTGACGGCGCTCGAGCTTCGCGCCAAATGCCGGCGGCTCAAGGCCGAGCATGACATCGGGCTCGTGATTGTGGACTACATGCAGCTCATGCATGGATCCGGACTCGGTAAGAACGCGAACCGTGAGCAGGAAATTGCGGGCATTTCGCGCGCCTTGAAGGGGCTCGCCAAAGAACTGAACGTGCCGGTCATTGCGCTTTCACAGCTGTCACGCGCGGTCGAGACGCGGGGCGGCGACAAGCGGCCGCAGCTCTCGGATCTGCGCGAATCGGGGTCGATTGAACAGGACGCCGACGTGGTGGCCTTCATTTACCGCGCTGAGCGTTACGGCATCACGGTCGATGACAACGGCAACTCGACTGACGGCATTGCCGAGATCATCATCGGAAAACAACGAAACGGACCCGTCGGAGATATCACGCTTGCGTTCGTGGACCGACATGCACGTTTCGAGAACCTGACCACCTTCTACGGGCCCACCGATTACGTTCCTCCGGAAGGAGACTCCTCTCCAGGCAACGATTCCGACGCGCCGTTTTAAACAGGCTGTTCAGAAGCACTCAATGATTGACCCCAAACAATTCTACCGAAAAATGGACCGGGTGCTCGGAAAAATTTCCGAGTCCGGTTCCGGTGACACATTCATAGGCCACATCCTGGTGGAACTGGAAAATGCGTTCGGGGCCGACCTGGAGTTTGGCAACGGACACCTTTATCAGCAGTCCACCGAGGGCTTCCATCTGGTAGAAGTAACGCATCCACCCGCGGTATTCCCCAAACATATTGCGCCCGACGACCCCGTACTGGAGCGTATTGAGCAGGAGGGCGGCTATATTTTTGACGATCCGGACCTGGCGGCCGAGTGGTTCTATGGATTGCGTCCGTATGTGGCGTTCGTGGGCTTCCTGGTCCAGGGCCCGCCCGGCGGACCCTCGGCACTGATCCTTTTCGGCCTGCTTCCCGGTTGGCAGCGTGAAGAAGTTGCCTTTTGTCTTAACGGGGCCCGATTTGCCATCAACTTCCGCCTCAAGGCCGAGGCCGCGCGTTCGGACCTGGACCAGGCGGCGGCCATTCAGCGCAGCCTTCTGCCCACGAAGTCGCCTGTCTTCCATGGCTACGACATCGCGGTGCGTACGGAGCCCGCGGAAGCCGTTGGGGGCGATTTGTACGATTTCCTGAATCTCGGCGACGATATTCTGGGCGTGGCCATTGGCGATGCATCGGGGCACGGCCTCCCGGCGGCTCTGCTCGTAAGGGACGTGCTGATGGGCCTCAGGATGGGTATTGGCACCAACCTGAAAATGATCTACACCATGAAGAAGCTCAACCGGGTCATCCACGAGAGCACCTTCTCCTCGAGCTTCATCAGCGTGTTCTTTGCCGAGCTCGAAGCCAGTGGGGGTATTCTCTACACCAATGCTGGCCATACGTCGGGTCTGCTTTTCGACGGCGATGACGTGACCATGCTGCACCCGACGGGTCCGATGATGGGGCCGCTACCGGACATTCCGCTCGAACGCGCCTACGTCCACATGGAAAAAGGCGGCATTCTCGTGCTCTATACAGACGGAATCACGGAGCGGGTTGAAGAGGACGGCTCCGAGTTCGGCGAGGCAGGCCTGATCCGCCTCGTCAACGCCTACCGTGAGAGACCGTCAGAAGAGATGGTCAATCTGATTTTCGACAAGGCCCTCTCGCTCGACCACGAGTCGGACATCCTGGAGGATGACTCCACGCTGCTCATCATCAAACGTGCACCCTGATCCGGGCGTAGGCTCACCGCTCCCGTATCCGCAGGTTGAGCATTTCTACAAAGATGGAAAAGGCCATAGCGAAGTAGATATAGCCGCGAGGGATATGGAAGTCGAGGCCTTCAGCGATGAGTGCGACCCCGACCATGAGCAGGAAGGAGAGCGCCAGCATTTTGATCGTGGGGTGCTTTTCGATGAACCGGGAGACGGCCCCGGCCAGGACCATCATGAACAGGATGGCGATCACGATGGCGGTGATCATGACCGGCACGATGTCTACCATGCCCACCGCCGTAATGACAGAGTCGAGTGAAAAGACGAGGTCAAGCAGGAAGATCTGAAAGAGCACGCTCTGGAACGTAACCGCCTTGACGGCAGGCATCGCTCCCCCGGTATCCTCTATCTTATTGTGGATTTCATGCGTACTCTTGGCCAGTAGAAACAGCCCCCCGAGAAGCAGAATGATGTCGCGCCCCGATATGGCCGTCCCGAGGACGGAAAACACCGGCGCTGTGAGGCGCATGATCCAAGCGAGCGACAAAAGCAGCCCGACGCGGCCCACGAGTGCCAAAATAAGGCCAATGAAGCGCGCCCTCGCCTGTTGGTGCTCTGGAAGCCGCCCGCTCAGGATGGAGATGAAGATGATATTGTCAATGCCCAGCACGACTTCGAGTGCAGTCAACGTGGCAAGGGCAACCCAGGCATTCGGGTCGGCAATCCATTCAAACATGGGGCGTACGCTCGGGCGCGAAAGGGATGGGGAGCAGAGCGGTGTCCAGTATAGGTTGCGGGCGGCACTTATGCGGCCGGGCGGCGCCACTCCGCTCGTTTTCACGCGGGTTATCGCGCTGACGGTGGTGCTTGTTTTTGCCCTCTCCGGACTGTCGGTCCGCGATGCCCGGGCGCAACAGGTGGCGCCAACCCGCGGCGCGCCGCTCGGTCTGCGTCCCGACAGCAGCCAGATCGAGCGTATTGTGTCGCGCCAGGCGCAGGAGGAAATCGCTTCCGGGCGCCGCCTGGCGGACTTCCAGCGCGCATTTTCGGATCCGCTCTTCACAGCCGACGGGGAGGGTCGCCTCCGGCAGCTCCGCGTGCTGCCCTCCCTGCGGCCGACGTATGCCATTACGCACGCAATGACCGGACGAAACGCGGCCGCCCTGGCCACCATCGGGGCGCATCTGGTATTACCCGGCGCAGCGCTCGGCTTCGATGTTGACGGCTCAGGCGAGCGCATGGGCCTGTGGGATGCCTCGGGTGTGCGGCTTTCGCACCGCGAATGGGCGGGGCGCGTCGAGCAGCGGGATACCCCTGTTGGGCGGCGCAACCATGCCTCTCACGTGGCCGGTACGCTTATCGCATCCGGGGTGCGCATCGAGGCCCGGGGCGCGGCGCCCGGCGCCACCCTCGTGGCCCATGACTGGAACAATGACCTCACAGAAATGGCCGCCTGGGCCCTCGACGGCGGACTCGTTTCCAACCATTCCTATGGCACGGCGGGCGGCTGGGTCTTCAATGCCCGCGGTGACGGCCTCTGGGCCTGGTTGGGCAATGCGTCCGTAAGCGGCTCGGAAGATGCCCGCTTTGGGCGCTACGACGAACAGGCCGCTTCCTGGGATGAGATCGCTGCCGCCGCGCCCGCCTACCTGATCGTGAAGTCGGCGGGTAACGAGCGCGCCGATTGGGGACCCGAGGTCGGCGCGCCGTACAACCAGTTTACGACGCGGTGGGAACGCGCCGTCACCCCGAGGCCTGCAGATGGCGGCGCCGATGGCTTCGACACCATTCTCGATGCATCGCTCGCCAAGAACGTACTCACCGTCGGGTCGGTGGGGGACATGGCGTGGGACGGCTTCGCGGCTACCGATGTCCGCCTTTCGTCCTTCTCGTCGATGGGTCCGGCCGATGATGGCCGCATCAAGCCAGACCTCGTAGCCTCTGGCGAGTATGTGGAGTCGGCCTTCACGTTTTCGGACGATGCCTACGGCACGTCAACGGGCACTTCGCACGCTGCGCCTGCTGTAGCCGGCGCGACCCTGCTGCTGCAGGAGGTGGGGCGCCGCGCAGGCGGCGCCCCGCTGAGCGCGGCCTCCATGAAAGCGCTGCTCATCCACACGGCGCTCGACGTGGGGCCGGCGGAAGGTCCGGATTACGGCTTCGGGTGGGGGTTGGTGCGCGTGCCGCAGGCGGCGGCCCACGTAGCTTCCGGGCAGATCGTGGAGGGCGTGCTCGCCGAAGGTGAGACGGTGTCCCAGGCGGTGGAGCTGGCCGACGGCGAGCCGCTGCACGTTACGCTTGCCTGGACCGATCCGGCTGGGACGCCAGCCGAGCGCGTTCTTGACGACAGGCGGCCCGTGCTCGTCAATGATCTGGATCTGTGGGTAGAAACACCAGGCGGTGCCGTCATCTGGCCTTGGACGCTGGATCCGGACCACCCCGGCGCCGCCGCCAGTCGTGGCCGAAACCGCGTTGACAACGTGGAGCAGGTGAGCGTGGCTGCGCCCGGGAGTGGCACCTTCGTGGTGCACCTGACGCACACCGGGGTGCTCAAAGGCGGAGCACAGGCCTTTTCCCTGCTCACGGGCCGGGTGCCGCTCCCCGCGGCGGGTGGAGACGCCGGGGACCATGCGACGCACCAACTCGCGGGGCGTATCCGCATGGGAGGAACCGGTCTTCATGCGGTTCAGATCCGGCTCACGGGACCGGTCGAGGCCGAGACAACGAGCGGGCGCGACGGCGCGTATCGCCTGGAGGGGCTGCCCGCGGGCCGCTACACTATTCGTGTTGAATTTTCCGCCGGAGAACGGCCACCGCTCGAGGCCGGCCCCGTGGACCTGCCTCGCCTGGAGCCGCTCGACGTCAACGTGGCGCCGCTCCTCAGCTTGGAATCGTTCGAGTTGCTTCGGACGCCCCGTCTGCTCGAACCGGGAGAATCGGCCGCCGAGCGGCGTACGGTGGCCGAAGCGGGCGGCGTCTATGGCGCCGAGCTCTTCTTCGAGGCCGGTGCCCCTCTCGCGAGCCCGTCCATCCTTATTGAACTCGACGTGGACTCGGACCCACTGGCCGCGCCATGGATCGGTGAGCGGGCCCGGCAATGGGTAACGGACCTGTCGGCCTGGCGCGCCTCACCCGTTCAAGACGGCCCGGACAACCCGAGTACCAACGGCCCCGGCGCCCGTTGGCGGGCCCGCCTCCCGCTCATCTGGATTTCGGGCGAGGCGCGCCCGGGCGACACGGTTTCCATTGGCCTCACGCTACGAAGCGCCGATTCCGGGGTGCTACTCGCTGTCGACACACTGCGCATTCCTGTCGGCGAGCCCGACCACCAGGCGCCACTGGCCCGCTTTCGCGCCCGCCTTCCCGGCCTTGCCTTTTCGCCCGTAGGCGGGGATGCGCCCGTCGAGGCCACCTTCTGGGATGGGTCGGATCTCGTGGTGACCCATGCCCTCATGGTGTTCGCTGCCGATACGACCGTGGAGGTGGCGCGTGTCCCGCTCGCCGACAACGGAGACCTGGTCGCCTTTCAGGACTTCGTGCCGGGAGACGGCGTGTTCTCGGGCGAATTTGCGCCGCCTGAGGCCGGTGATTTCCGCCTTATACTCGTGGCCGAAGATGCGCTCGGCAACCGCTCCCGACGCATGACCCGCGTCGTCTACTCCTCGCGCCCGTACGACAAGGGCGCGCAGACAGGTCTGTGGACCTCGTCCTACTTTGAGAGCAGCACGGCGCATCTGTGGAGCGGTCTCGGCCTGGCACGTATTCAGGCGGCCACCTGGGACACGTTTGTACGCGGACAACCGCCACCAGGGGCGTTTCGAGGCCACGACATGCTGGCATGGGCGCCGTCCGCTTCCGATGTGGCGCGTGCCGAGGTGCAGGCCGAAATCAACGCATTGCTGCAGGGCGGCACGCGCCTCGTCATCATGCTTCCGGAATCCGTGCCGGAGCCGGCACGTGCCTGGCTGCAGCGTGATTTTGGTATTCTGGTGCAGCCACCCGGTACCGGCGGCGCATTCAGCGGCGTAGACAGCGGCCTCGCGGCAGCAGACGTCCTCTCTGTGCTGGGCGAGGCTGCACCCGTTTTCGAGGGCTGGGCGCCGCAGGTTTCAGCGCGCGAGCGTATTGCGGCGCTCGAACCCATGGCCAGCGAGGTCAGCGTGCTCCTCGTGGCAAGTCGCCCGCTCGTCGTGCGCTCGGGCCGCGCACTCGTCACCACGCTGCGCGCCGAGCACGTGAGCGGAGCCGCGGCGCGGGCCGGATTCCTGGCGCGGCTGCTTCTCGTGGCGGCCGGTGACGAGGTCGCGCTCCGTATCCCAGCGTCCGCACCCGACACCGTCCTCGTTCATACGGGCGGCCAGGCGGGACCCGATTCGCTCGTCGTCCAGTGGTCGGCGCGCCCTGTGGCGCGCTATGAGGCCGCACTCGAAAACGCTGCGCTGGAGGAGATCACCGCCATCACAACCCGCGATACCACGTGGACGCTCGCGGCCTCCCAGGCTGTGTTCGCCTCGCGCATCCGTATCCGCTCGCTTACGCCCACCGACACCAGCGCCTGGGCGGTGTTTCCGCTGAATCCGACCGTGACCTCCCGCGAACCACTGCTGCCGGCCTCCGGGCGCGCGTTCGTCGTACGAGGCGTCTATCCGCAGCCGGCCGCGCACGAGGCCACTGTCATCGTGGACAGCCCCGTGTCCGGGTGGCTCGACGTGCGTATCCACTCGGTTCTTGGACAGATGGTGGGAAGGGCCACGCGCTGGCCCCTTGTAGCTGGAGAAAACCGGATAGACCTGTCGCTTGGCCATCTTGCGCCCGGCGTCTATTTCATACAGATGAACGCGTCGAGTGGCCACGCGGCGCGCGCCTCCGTGGTCAAGGCCTCGTTCTGAATCGTCGCTACGCACGCAGCTTCTTTCGAAACGACGTGTAGGCACCGAGCGCCCGCCCGCGCGCTACCGCATGATCCACCATTGGGGCTGGATAGGCCGAGTCTCCAAGCTCATGAATCCACGTGCGCACATACCTCCCGTCCGGATCATGCTTTCTGAGCTGTGTTTCCGGGTTGAAGATACGAATATAGGGCTGCGCATCGGCACCGCATCCTCCTGCCCATTGCCAGCCCAGCGTGTTCGATGCGAGGTCCGCATCGATCAGGGAATGCCAGAACCACTGAGCACCCTGTTGCCAGGATATCATCAGGTCCTTCGTCAGAAAGGAGGCCGTAATCATACGCACGCGGTTGTGCATCCAGCCCGTCTGCGAGAGCTGGCGCATCCCGGCATCCACGATGGGGAACCCGGTCCTACCCTGCTGCCATGCGACGTACGCGGCCGGGTCGTCGCGCCACGGAAAGCGGCTCCACTCGAGTCGAAGTGGCTCGGAGGGTGTCCCGGGAAAATGGTGCAACAGGTGGTAGGCGAATTCGCGCCAGATAAGCTCCTGAACATACGTCTCGACGCCGCGTGCGTCTGCATCCGACGCGGCGGCATTCCGGGCCCGGAGAACGGCTGTGAAGACCTGCCTTGGACTCAGCACGCCTATTGCGAGGTACGGAGAAAGCCGGCTTGTACCGTCATGATGTGGCCAATTGCGCCGATCAGCGTAGCCCATGATGGGACCCTCGGCAAATGTTTCGAGACGGCGATGAGCCGCCGCTTCGCCCACCTCGAAGCTGGCCTCAAGCGGCCGGGCACCGATGTGCTGCGCGTGCAGGCCGAGCGCGTCAAGATCCTCCTGCGCGCGGTGTGCCAGCGCATGGGCCGTCTCGGCGCAAACGCGAGCTCGCGCTGTACCCCCTCCCGCTTCCGCACCAGCACCCCCGCGTGCGTACCCACCGGACCAGTCCACAGCCAGCGGCTCACACTGTTCATCGGGCACCTGTTCCCTAAATCGGCGGCTGAATGGCGTAAAAACGCTGTAGGGGTTACCCTGCTGGGTTCGGATACAGCCAGGGTCGTGCAACAGGTCACCGGAATATTGTGTGACAGCAATGCCCCGGTGCGTTGCTTCCCTGCACAGCCGGTCCGCTTCCTGACGCGCGGCGGGTAGAAGCGGGTCGTTGAAATGCACGCCGTGCACGCCGCGCGCCCGAGCCACATACACCGAGGGCGCCTGCCGGGTCACCCTCAGGCGCACGCCGTATTCAGAAAGCCGCAGCAATACGTCCTGCAAGTGCTCGTAAATCCACCCTTGCTGCGCCTGGCCAGGCATCCAGTCGCCGTAGACGCAATCGCTCCACGCGTATACTACCTCGACCCTTGAAGCCACACCTTCTGCCACGGTAGCCAGCGCGCCACAAAGGGCTGGATGGTCCGCCAGGCGCAGATCACGGTGCATCCATACAATGGCTTTCATCGGGACAGGATACCAGCCAGGCCGCCATCAAAATGACTCACAGCATGCATGACCCCACGACGCGTTGCAATGCTGGTGGGCCGCGCCGCACAGGTTATGATATCGACATTCAGCACGTTGAGCGGGATATCCGCCGCGCCGTATGTTGCATCCCATTCCGAGAGCGGACCCGCCGACCGCTCCGAGAGTACGAGATTGGGACCAGCTTCAAACTGTCTGCTCGTGACTTCACGATCATCATGGCCTGCAGCATCGATGCTATCCACATGGTTATCAAGAGTTTCATGATTCGTTCAATGCGTCGAGACGGGAGACGATCCGGCATCAAAACGTTCGCCGATCGCTATCCCGTGAACGTCTCACGGAAAGTATGGCTGGCCGCCATGGCCTGCGCCGCGCTCCTGATCCCTCACCCTGCGCGCGCACAATTGCTTTCGACGGGGGATATTGCCATTACGGGCATGAACATGACCGATCCCAACGAATTTGCCTTCGTTGCGCTCGTTGATATCCCCGAGGGCACCGAAATCTTTTTCACCAACAACGGGTGGACGGCAGCCGGCAGGTTTCGCGAGGAGGAGGATACGATGCGATACGTCGCTCCCGGTCTTATTTCCCGGGGTACGGTCGTCGTGGTGAACGGAACGGTGGGCCGCGTGCCCGGGCTCGGCACGGCCGGTGACCAGCTTTTTGCTTACCAGCTTGCGTCCGATGGCACCATCCGCTTTCTCTACGGTATCAACAATACACCCCTTGAGGATGCCTGGCAACAGGATTCCGTCAGTGATTTGGACACCGCGCTGCCCACCCAGCTCGCTAACGGCTTTACGGCCGTGTCGCTCCCCCACTGTGACAACGTGGTCTATATCGGCGTATCAAATGGGAGGCAATCGGAGTTATTGGTACTCATTTCGGATCCGTCGGGGTGGATCTGTCAGAACGCATTCCATCTCAACCTGCAGCTCAATCCGTTTGCGGTCACGGGCATACTGAACGCCATTCCAATGTTTACGGCGGCGCTTCCGGACACAACGATCGGTGTTGGAGAGCGCCTTGAGTTCAGTTATAGGGCCACCGACCCCGACGGCCAGTTTCTACTCTTCGCTGCGAACGACTTTCCGGCAGGCGCCTTTCTTGCCCCCACCACGGGACTCTTCGTCTGGACGCCGGTAGGTGGCCAGATAGGCGCACACACCATCCGTGTTATGGTCAGTGACGGTATTTCCACTGCGCTCTCGAGCGCCGAAGTCACCGTCGTCACCGATGTCGGTACGGACGATGCGCCGGTGGTGCCAGATCTCACGGCCGCGCTCTCCATCTGGCCCAATCCGGCGCGTGATGAGGTCATGCTGGGCCTCGGCGAGCCGGGATCGGTCGCTCTCTATAGCGCGAACGGGCGCCGTGTGCGCTCGTATGTGCTGGCCGCGGGAGAGCATGCGCTGGACGTGTCTGCGCTTTCTCCGGGCCTTTATTGGGCTGTCTTTTCTGGGCGGCAGCGTACGAATAGTGCCACGTTCCTGTTGGTCAGGTAATACCGGCCCGCGAGAGGCTGTCGCCGCTCCCCCTCTCTTAACCGCTTCGGAAATGCTCCTTGCGTGGCCGCTCGATCCGGTTCTTCTCGTGCCGTGGCAGCAGCACTTCGGCTCCCGTATGATCGCGCGAAACGATGTATGCAGCCGACACCATGCGGCGCACATCTGTATGTGCCACCCCGGTCATTCGGGAAATTGTGACCGTCCGAAACCCTTTGCGCGCCATGGACATGATGCGCTGTCGAACCTGGCGACGCTCCTCCTCCCTGGCTTTTTTCTCCTGCTCCCGCGAGCGCAGACCCGCCTGTTCGAGGATGCGATGCACACGGGTGGAGGTCACCCCGAAGGCCGAGGCAATTTCACCCACGCGAAGACCTTCGCGGTAGGCCGATATGATCTGTTCACCGGGCAGGGACATTGGGCAGGGACAGGCGAGGAGGCGTTTGAATCAAAGCAAAAAGCCCCACGAGGGGGCCTGTTGCATTGGAGGTGACGGGCGGATTCGAACCGCCGTACAGGGTTTTGCAGACCCTTGCCTAGCCACTCGGCCACGTCACCAGGTTTTTGTGGCGCGCCCGGCAGGACTCGAACCTGCAACCTGCGGTTTAGAAGACCGCTGCTCTATCCGGTTGAGCTACGGGCGCAGGAATGTCGGACCCGCCGGAAAATATGTGTCGGGGTGGCAGGATTCGAACCTGCGACCCTCTGCTCCCAAAGCAGATGCGCTAACCGGGCTGCGCTACACCCCGAGTATGGACAGCCTAGAGCTTCGTCTTGGCTTCTTTGAGTTCATCCTGGACATTATCCACGTGCACCATTTTGTGCCGGAAGGAATACTGCCCGTTTGCTTTCTTTTCGGCGAGGACCACCTTGGCCATCTTTTTGGAGTCTGCCTTCTGGCGGAGGACCTTGTCACCGAACGATTGTTTCTTTGCCATGGTTTACGTCCTTACTTCGTTTCCCGGTGCAGCGTGTACTTACGCAGTACGGGATTGTACTTCTTGAGTTCAAGTCGACCTGGCGTGTTGCGCCGGTTCTTCATCGTGGAATACCGCGACGAGCCTGGGGCTTCCGTGCAGTCCAGAATCACCTTGTGGCGGACATCTTTCGCTTTTGCCATAGTAGTTACCTCGTGTCAGGTCAGACGTTGATGCCGTTGGCACGGGCATCCTTCAGTACCGCTGAAATTCCGTTCTTGTTGATGGTCTTGATGGTTTTGGCTGACACACGCAGCGTCACCCAGCGGTCTTCTTCCGGGACAAAGAAGCGCTTCTTCTGCAAATTGAGTTCAAAACGCCGCTTGGCCTTGTTGTGTGCATGGGAAACGTGGTTTCCGGCCACTGGACCTTTCCCTGTAAGCTGATCTTTCTTTGCCATGTGATTGTAAGCTTGTTTCCCGATTCTCGGCCGCACAAACGGCACAGACTGGAAAATATACTGCCCCGGACTGCATCGAAGCAACCTCGCAACCGGTCTCATTGCGGCCAGTTCCGCCTAATTTTCGTGAAGCCGGACACAGGCAGCGCGATGCCGGGTCCTTCAGCCCGACATGGCCACGGCTTCGGCCGGGTTGATCGCTGCCGCCCGCACGGCAGGATACCATGCTGCCAGTACACACAGCCCAAGCGCCAGGATCCCGATCAGCGTGACATCGGAGGCGCGAATCGCAACCGGATAGGCATCTATCAAAAAGGAGCCGGCATCGGCCAGCTTGACAAGCCCGAAGTTCTTCTGCGCCAGCGACACCAGAACGCCGACGAGCACGCCCGCCCCGCTTCCTGCCACTCCGATCAGCAGGCCTTCGAGCAGAAATATCCGTTTGATATCACGCTTGGTGACCCCCATGGCCCGAAGCGCCCCCACATCGCGCCGTTTCTCAATCACGATCATGGTCAGTGAGCCTACGATATTGAATGCAGCCACGAGCACGATAAGCAGGAGCACAAGCAGCGCACCGTACTTTTCGAGTTGCATGACGTTGTAGAGCGGGCGCTGCAGGTCATACCAGGTCTGAATGGTAAACCGCTCCGGATCGAGATGCGCCGCCAAAAACGTTTTCACGTCGTCGGCATCGTCGAGCGACACCAGGCGCAGGTCCAGCCCCGTCAGGCCGGTAGGCCGATCGAATAGACGCCGCGCTTCCTCGATGTGTATTTCCACGTAGCTCTCATCGAACACGGACTGCAGTTCGAACAATCCGCGCACCTCGAACTGCCGAAGCGGACTACCCGAGAGCACGCGGGTGAACATACGTTCGATGGCGGGGGCCGAAACGAGTGCAATGCGCGAGGCAGGCTGGCCGGGGCTACCCGGCGTGAGCAGCAGCCGCTCTCCCAACCTTTTTCCAATGACGATACCGGGCCGCTGGTTCTGCCTTTCGAGCGCGTAGTGCCCAAACGAAATTGCCGACGCCACACCGGACGTAGTCGGCACATGCGCCGGATCTACGCCCCTCACACGCACAATTTTGTTGACATCGGCCGCCGCGTCATGCATGATGAGCGCTTTGCCTTCGATATACGGCACCGCGCTGACAACCGACGCGTGTTCCGCAGCCAGGGCCATGAGCGCATTTTCATCCATGCCAGCCTCTGCATCGACCTGGACAATCCGCACGTGGGGATCGTGCGAGAGCAGCATGTCACGCACAAAATCGAAAAACCCGTTCAAAACGGAGAGCACCACGATGAGCGCCGCCACGCCGAGGGTTACACCGATGGCCGATATCGCTGTAATCCTGGAAATGAGCGGCATGGAGCGCCGTCCGGAGAGGTAGCGCTGCGCAATGGCCAGCCGGAAATCCATCAGCGGGAAGCCGCCTCGTCGAACAAGGGCTCAAAACTCGAAAAGGAGCGCGCGTCCACGGTGTCCGGAAGCGAAATATTGTCCGTCATCAGGTGCGTTGTTCCGGCCATGTCCGTCTTCCGCTTAGACAGGCGTACGGTCACGTCTCCCACGTCGAACGGTGTATATCCCAGCCAGTCCCACCTCGTGATGGGAGCATCCTCGCGTCCTTCCAGGATGTAGCCCCATCTCTGGAGCTGACCCGTGGTCCTGTTGAGCCAGAACCAGAACCGGTCGCCCGGCGTGAGCCCGACATTGTCGTAGGTCAGTTTGATGACCTCCTGTTCGGCCGTTGCTGAGTCGGGAACGACCGTTCGCGTAACGCCTTCATCGAGCAACTTGATGGGGGCCAACAGCCAGTACGTGTCGTTGATGTAGGCCCGGTAGGCACGCGCCAGTAGATCTTCCTGCTCCGCAGCCGGAAGCACCTCCCCGTTGGCCGCAGCCGTTCCTTCCCGCGTGTTCACATTGAAGACGACCACAATTCGATCCTCATCCTGGTTCCACTCGAGACGATAGTCGCCCGTTGCCCGGTCCCAAAGGTGCGTTCGAAAAACCGTTTTGCCGATCCCGGCCTCGCGACCGAAGTCAAATTTCAGGTAGCGGACGCGTGACCACGCATCGGGTCCTCCAACCGCATCAAAAGACCGCATGGCGAGGGTGTCAGCGCGTGTGGCAAGGGGCGGCAATTCGATAGAAACCACCGGGCCGAGCTCAGGCTCCGGCGTCGGCGCTTTCGACGTGCACGCCGCCAGAGCAAAAAGAAGCAATAATGGGATATATCTCATGGTGGGCATGGGTTTGTTTACTGGAAATCCGGACTACGCAGACGTACCGGGCAAAAATACGTCCCAGAACGAACAATACGCACGGATGGGGTGTTTTGATTTCCGATGCCGAAAATCACCGTATACATCGTGTTGATCCTCCTCGCTTCCAGCACCTGGGGTTTCCAGGACGCGGTTGCGGCCCAGCAGTCCGAGCCTCTACGCGAGCCGGGCGAGCAGGAAGCGCCCCGCGGTCTTGGTGCGCAGGTACTGCTCACCAACGCGGGCTTCGGTCTGGGTGGCTACGTGCGAAAACTACTGCGAGACGACCAGACGGCCACCCTCGAAATCAGTCTGTCCGCGGCTGAAGATGAGCGCGAAGTCAGCTTCTTTGACCGGTTCGGAGACCGTGACGTGCCCAACAAGCGGACCTATCTTGTGGAAGTACCCATCCTTATTGGCCTCGAGAGGCGGCTGTTCCGGCCGTTCATCGAGGATAACTTCCGGCCCTATTTCCACATTGCTGGAGGACCCGTCCTCGGCTGGAATTACCCCTATTTCCGGGACCAGAACGGAAATGACACATTCGACGAGGGAGAGCGCACGTTCGGCGTCTTGAGTGGTATGTTCAAAGGCCACCTTGTGCCGGGACTTGGGCTATCGGTCAGTATCGGTGCCAATTTTGGCGAGCTCGAAGGCCTGACACAGGGCGTCCGCCTCGGCTTTCGGATGAACGTCTATAACGAGGCCATCGAATTGCTGGAGCCTGCGGTCAAGGCGCCCGACAACGTGCTCACGACCCCCTTCATCATGTTCCACTTCGGGCGGCAACGCTGATCTCGTCTCCAGGGAGCACCCGGCACCTTGAAAAACCGTTGAAGAAGGTCCTCTGTTGTGTCAAACGTTGAAGCGGAACAGCAGAACGTCACCGTCGCGGACCGTGTATTCCTTTCCTTCGGAGCGCATGAGGCCCGCATCGCGGGCTTTGGATTCGCTGCCGAGACGGGCATAGTCCTCGTAGGCAATAGTCTCGGCGCGGATGAATCCGCGCTCGAAGTCGGAGTGGATCTGCCCGGCAGCCTGCGGCGCCCTGAGTCCGCGCGGTATGGTCCACGCGCGGGTTTCGGTCGGCCCTGACGTAAAGAATGTGATCAGATCCAGAAGCGCATAGGCCGACTGGATGAGCCGTTCGAGTCCACCGGACGTCAGTCCAAGCTCCGACATAAAATCGACGCGTTCTTCGGGTTCAAGTTCGGCTACCTGCGCCTCGAGCTCGGCAGAGACAACAACAACACCTGCACCCTCCTCCTCGGCGCGCGCCCGCACGGCGTCGACATGGGCGTTGCCACCTGGCAGGTCGGCTTCGGATACATTCGCCGCGTAGAGCACGGGCTTTCCCGAGAGCAGGAAAAGCGACCCCAGCCACGCCTGCTCTTTTTCAGACACCGACAGGGCCCGAACCGCCCCGCCATCGGACAGGTGGGCGAGTACACGCTCGTAGAACGCCAGTTCTTCGCGGGCCACCTTGTCGCCACTTCGAGCCACTTTCGTGGTACGCTCAATCCGTTTTTCAACCGCTTCGAGATCCTTCAGCAGGAGTTCGGTTTCAATGATCTCTATATCCGACGCGGGGTCGACGCGCCCCGACACATGTACCACGTCCTCGTCATCGAAACACCGCACGACGTGGACAATGGCATCCACCTCGCGGATGTGGGCCAAAAACTTGTTACCCAGCCCTTCTCCTTTCGATGCGCCAGCCACCAGGCCAGCGATATCCACGAATTCAATGGTGGCGGGCACCACTTTTTTTGAATTATTCAGCCGGCCCAGCACGCCCAACCGCTCATCCGGAACCGGAACCATGCCTACATTGGGTTCAATGGTGCAGAACGGGTAATTTGCCGATTCGGCGCCCGCTTGACTGAGCGCATTGAACAAGGTGGACTTGCCTACATTCGGCAATCCCACTATTCCACATCGAAGAGCCATAACAGGAGGGTGTCGTGCGAGAAGTTGCCCGCATCAAGCATACAGGCGGTGTTTTGTTTCGTCTGCATGGAAAATGCGTGCTCGGCCTGGCCGCGTGTACGGTTCTCATGCTGGCCGCGGCGCCGGGTATACTGGCGCGTCAATCGGGCCAGAAGGCGCCGGAAGGGGTGTACCTGCAGGCGGGCCTGGCTGCCGCTGGCGGCTATGGCACATCCCTTGGACTCGTCGGGGCGCGTCGCATGCACACGCGCGAGGCGCACCTGGTGGCAGAACTCGACCCGCTGCTCAGAAAAAGCCGCGAACAGGTGCGTACAGCGCTTCTTCTTGGCGCATCGCTGCGCGTCTTCGGAGTGGAACGAACCGTTGGCAACGTGGGCTACCGGGGTTATGATGTGGACCTCGGTATCCGGGCGGGACCTGCGCTCTCCTTCTCCTCGCGCGACAATACGGTGGCCCGAAACAGCCGATTCTCTCTGCTTGTCGAGCCTTCCGTCCGTATTTCCCATGTGAGGCCCGCCGGGCGGATCTGGTTCCTGGACGTGGGTACCATCAAACCCGCCCTCCGGATCGGCCTGTGGCTTCATCCCTGAGAAGCGTGTTGAAGAACCAGCGTGCGCCAGGATGCGAGCGCCGGAATGCCAGATACAAGGCGTCCCGACGCCGAATAGCAGCGCGTTCTGCGCCGGTACCGGCGCAAGAAGGAGGGACAACGCAGTAGATGGCGTTTCGCCGCCGCAGATAGGGTGTGTGATGGTTTTTCAACACGCTTTGAGAAGGCTGTTGAGAGGCAGACGTGGTAAACCGGCCCGTTCGTCTCAGCCCGAGTACGGCACAGAAAGGAAGGTGCGCTGTGGAAGACGCACGGCCGTGAGCGTTCCGAGCGCCGAGTTGCCGTGAAACACGCACCCCGTATCAATATTGATCAGGTTTCTCTTGTTGACGGGCTTCGGCACAGGCGTATGCCCACAAATCACCGTTTTTTCCCAGTTGAGCGTGGGTCGCTTCAGGTGGCTGCGTTCCCAAAGCAGCACTTCCGGGTCGGCCCGCTCCAGGTTCTCGGCAATACTCAGCGCGGGGTCGAGCCCTGCATGCACAATCACCTCGTCTTCGGTTTCGTACCAGAGCTCCGTTTCGCGGACGAAATCAATGTGCGCCTTCGGAATGGAAATCACTCCATCCTCATCGCGGTAGCTCTCCAGCGTCGTAATTCCACCATTGATGGCAAAGAGCTCGTACTCGTCCTTGTCCAGATAGTCCAGAAACAGCTTTTCGTGGTTGCCACGCAGAAACGTGCACGATACCGACTCCCTGAGGGCAAGCAGTCGGTCAATGACGCCTTTCGAGTCGGGACCCCGATCTATGTAATCTCCCACGAAGACGATATGATCGTTCGCGCCGGGGTTGATGGCAGCCAGCAGATCGTCGAGACTTCGAGCGCAGCCGTGAATGTCTCCTACCACTACAAGTCCCATATCATTTCTTTACGTTTGCGTCCGTATCGATGAGTCCGCGGCCCTTCTTTTTCAGCGTTCCGTTTTTTTTCAGGTCATCCAGTATCGCGTCGAGTACGCCGTTCACAAACTGACCGGATCGCTCGGTCGAATACTTCTTGACCACTTCAATGGCCTCGTTGATGGTCACCTTCGGGGGAATATCCTGAAAATGAAGCAGTTCGGCGATGGCCATCCGCAGCACAACCCGGTCAATGAGTGCAATTCTGGACAGCTCCCAGTTCTGGGTATACTCCGACACGAGACGCTCCGCCTCCGGCTGCATGTCAAGAACGCGAAGGAACAGACGTTTGGCAAACGCTCGGCCTTCCGCATCGTCCATCTGCTCGTCAATGATGGTCTCAATCACATGCTCCGCACTGTCCATTCCGACAGTAAACGCATACAGGGCCTGCATGGCGCGCTCTCTGGCCTCTCTACGGGTGCTCATGACCTTTCAAATAACAATGGATTGATCCGGGAAGAATAGACCGCCCGTATCCATATAGGCAATCAGGATGCATCAATTCATGAAGGGTTCGCCCTTGAAACGGTATGGGCCAGGTTATCGGTGCCCTGCAGAAGGGTCCATAGGCCATGCCTTGGCTTGTTTCCCGCTTCGACCCGCGGATCAGCGCCGCGGTCTCCATGCTCATGGGACTGCTGCTCTCCGAACGACTTGCGCTTCCTGTGGGCGCGACAGCCTGTGCATGGTTGGTGCTTGCCGCATTTCTCGTAGCGCACCGTGACCACCGAACGGTCTGCTCCTGGACCCTTCTGGCGCTTGCTTTAACGACCGGTCTGCTGCATGACGACGTCCGTTTGCCGAACGATACAGGTTTCTTCGAGGGAACGGTCACGTCAATCCGTGAGCACCGCTTTTCGCTCTGCGACCACGGCTTATGTGTCCAGGTGGTAGCACCACGGGAAGACGCTCCCTACCTCCATGTGGGAGATGACGTGCTCGTGCGCGGCCACGTCAAAATTCCCATACCGCCCCGCAACCCTCATGATCTGGATGAGCGCCAGCTGGCCCGCTCGCTCGGCGTCGCCGCTTTTGTCGAGCGCCCTTCATGGATGCGCATTGAGCACCATCCAAAGCGCCTGGCCCACCGCGTGGCGCATGCCCGCGGCCTTGTCGCCCGGCGCATTGAAGAGCGCGTAACCAACCCGCCTTCAGCCTCCATTCTGATTGCCCTCTTGACGGGCAATCGGTCGTCACTCGACGCCAGCATCAGAGGGCAGTTTTCCGATTCCGGTCTGTCGCATGTGCTGGCCGTCTCGGGACTGCATATAGGACTTCTGGCGCTCATCATGCTGGCTATTGCCCGCTCCCTGTTCCGCCGCCTTCGGGTGCGCGAAGAGGCGCGGCGGGCGCTGTCGGGCAGTCTATCCATTCTCGGAATATCGCTTATCGCGCTGTGGATGGGGGCAACCCCGTCGGTCTTCCGGGCCGCGCTCATGGGCCTTGTATTGTTCGGTGCGTTCGTGCGGCGCGAAGCCTACTCGCCGTGGGTGGCCTGGTGGTGGGCACTCGCAGCCGGCGTTTTGAGCTCGCCCGGTGCGTGGAAAACGGCCGGCTTCTCGCTCTCATTTGCCGCCGTTGCGGCCATATTCCTGTTTCTGCCGACGCTCTCACGGCTTCGCACGCGGCCCGTACTGGCCAGCATCGTTGTGTCTGCTGTGGCAACACTCGGAACAGCTCCCCTTCTCGCCTTCCATATGGGGCAGGTTCCCATTTCGGGCGCCGTCACGAGTCCACTGGTCATTCCTCTCATGCCTCCCATCCTGGTCATGGGCGCATTCGCCCTCGTAGATCCCGGTCCCCTCTCGGCCTGGGTGGCCGATTGGCTCGTCACGCTGCTGCGGTACGCTGCGCTTTGGGGCAGTCACTGGCCCGAGTGGACACGGCTCTCCGGCATGCATGTGATGGTCTGGCCGTGGCTGCTCCTGCTGGTGTGCGCCCCCGCGTCGAGGCGCGCGCGTGTAAAAAAGGCTACCTTTGCGCTCGTCCTGGCATCGGGCGTGATCGGGGCGTGGCCCGTACCACCACCTCTTCACTATACACAAATCGATGTAGGACAAGGAGATGCGACAGTAATCATACTATCAGGAACGGTTTCCATCGTGATCGACACGGGCGCGTCGGAATTCGCCGGACGCGCCGTGGAGCGGCACCTGCGCTCGCTCGGCCAGCGCCGTATTGACCTTCTCATCCACTCTCACCCCCACGCCGATCACACGGGTGGAAGCCGCTACCTGGCACAGGCCATGCCCATCGTCCAATTCATGGACAACACGCGGGCACACCGCGGCGATACCCTTGCACTCGGCGGTCTTGGCCGGCTGTATGTGCTGCATCCACCAAAAAAAAACCAGCTCTCAACGAACGAGGCGTCACTTGTCCTGCGCCTGCAGGTGGAATCGACATCCCTTCTTTTCATGGGCGATGCGGAGCAGGCTGCCGAGCACACCCTTGCGGGAGCCTTTGGTCCGCTACTCGATGTGGATATAGTGAAGGTCGCCCACCATGGGTCTCGTTCGAGCAGCACAATACCGTTTGTGACCAGAACATCGCCGCGCGTAGCCGTTGTGAGCGCAGGTCGCAGGAACCCGTTCGGACATCCCCATGAGGATGTCGTTGCCACGTGGCGGGCGCGTGCCGACAGCGTTCACGTAACGGCGACGCACGGCGCTTTCGTGCTCAGTGATCGATAAAAACAGGTACGGTCGCCATCGTCAGAAGCTCCTTTGTGGATTTTCCAAGATGCAGATTCCTCATGCCGGATTTCGTCTTGGCACCCGCAACAATCAGGTCAGCCTTTCGGTTTTTGACCTCCCTCAGAATACACGCTTCCACATCGTTGTCTTTCATGCTGACGATGTTCGGCGTAAAACCGTGATCGGCCAGATAATCGCGGGTCAGTTCGAGGTAGAGCGCACTTTCAGCGGAGTCCTTGGACTCCACGTGAAGCACATCGAGCTCAATATCAGACCCGAAGGGCAGCATCTGTATGAACCGTCTCAAGGCCCGCGCCCCGGGCTCGCCGCCGTCTGTGGCAACGAGGACGCGGCGCACTGGGCGGTAAGATCCAGAAACGACGAGACTTGGACCAATGGTCTGTGCTATGACCCGCGCCAGCGTCTCTGTTTCTTTTTTTGGATGCGCATAAAAGAAATGGGGGTCCTGACCAATGACGAGCACATCGTGGTACTTCATGTCTTCGACAATGCGCTCAAACGGAACACCTTCTTCGACGAGTTCAACGTGGTCACAGTCCGATGAATCGGCAATCTGCTTGAACTCTTTTATCAGCGAGCTGGCCCGGCCGCGCGTCTCTTTGGTGAGCTTGTCGCGGAGTTTTTCGGCGTAGTACATGGATCCGATACCGCCCCCACGGGTGCTTGATTCAATGCTTTCCATATCGACTACTGCCAGTCCGGTCAGGCGGGCGTTGAAACGCTTTGCCATATCTATGGCGTAGCGGGTGGCAACCGGGGTATCAGAATCGGGGTCGAGAGCGACGAGAATGCGCTTGATCATGAGGCGTTACGGGGAAGTGTCCTGTTCGAAAGTATGATACGGGATGAGAGTCAGCAAGGTCGTCATCCACACGACTCTTCAGTATTCTTTTGAAATAATTTGAAAAGATAGTAGTAGTAGGTCGTGTGGATATGTGGACAACAATCATGGAGCCTGTGGAAGGAGTCGCTTGTGGTTGGTTTCAGTATGTTTCTTGGATACCGTCTGTTTGTGGGAAAATTGGTTGTGCTTTGTGCGTGGAGGCAGGCCGAAGGCTTGTGAACGAACTTTGGACAGCATGCCCACAGTCTATCAACAGCTCTGACGACCGGATAGTCACTCCTTTTCAAGGCGCGTGAGCATGCCCTTTTTGTAGGCCTCGACGCCGGGCTGATCGAACGGGTTGACGCCCAGCATGTAGGCCCCCGTGGCGACGGCGTGCTCGAAAAAATAGATGAGCGCTCCGAGGTGTTCTTCGGTCTGCCGGGCAAGAGTAAGATGAATGACGGGCGTACCGCCAGATATGTGGGCTTCGCGTGTTCCTTCAAACGCTGCGCGATTCACGTCGCTGAAGGTGCGACCAGCGAGATAGTTGAGTCCATCCAGGTTATCATCAGATTCAGGGATCGTGAGTGCGTCGGATGTGGCCTCGACGGTAAGAAAGGTCTCAAGAACCGATTTATCGCCGTCCTGGATGAACTGCCCGAGTGAGTGCAGGTCCGTCGTAAACGTGCATACGGCTGGAAAGAGGCCTTTACCCTCTTTGCCTTCAGACTCGCCGAAAAGCTGCTGCCACCAGGCGCCCAGGCGGGCAAGCTCCGGCACCATGGTGGCCAGAATTTCAGTCTTGTAGCCCAATTCATAGAGAGCAATACGCCGCGCAGCGTAGGCTGCCGCAGTTGGAAGGCCATCGGCCGTCTCGGCTGGTACGCGCCCCGAGTTGGAATGCATGCTCACGGCTCCGTAGTACAACGAGCGGATGTCACCTCCCGCGACAGCGATGGGTAGCAGTCCTACGGGAGTCAGCACGGAAAAACGCCCACCCACATCGTCGGGAATCGCAAACTGCCGGTATCCCTGGTCGGCCGCCAGGTGCTGCAAGGCGCCGCTGTCGCGGCTTGTTGTGGCCACAATCCGCTCTTCCGGGTTGCTGAACGAACGCTCAACAAAGGCGCGCAAAACGCGGAACGTGAGTGCCGGCTCCAGCGTGGTGCCGCTTTTGGAAATGACGTTGACGTACACGGACTTTCCTTCCAGATGGCGGACGAGCGAAGCCAGGTAGGCCCCCGAAAGATGGTGGCCTGCGAAAATGACTTCCACGCCGTGGGAACGGAAAGCAGGAGCCAGGGCCGTAATCACCGCATCGGCACCGAGATAGGAGCCACCAATGCCCACGCACACCAAAACATCTGCCTCCTCCCGGATTTCCATGGCCAGACGGTCCAGGCGCTCAAGGAGTGCATCGTTCGGGCTGTCGAGCATGCTCCGCCAACCAAGCCACTCGGATCCTGGTCCGGAGCCGGACACCAGCAGGTTGTGGGCATTGGCAGCGCGCTCGAGTGCGCTGCCAAGGACGTCGGCCGGGAGGTGGACGTCAACGCCTGAAAAATCAGTGTGAAGCATAAGGTGAGACCTGTAAGAAGGGATTATGAACGTTTGAATACGGGCTCGAACTCGCTCAGGGGAAGGGGTGCTTTCGACGCATGGCCGCTTCGCCGCCGCAATTCGATTTCATATGCGACACGGTCACTACGGTACCATCGTTGCTGATAATAGATTGGACGATCCCCCTCCGCGTAGGAGGTGCGCTCAATCAAGAGCAGGGCGCGGCCCCATGGGACGTCAATGAATTGCGCTACGTCGTTTGGCGCATTGACCGATTCAAGACGAAACCGGTCCCGGCAGACACAGATGTTGTAGTCCCGTTCAAGAATGGAAAAAATGGAGTCCGCCTCCAGGTCGTGTGGCGCGACAAGGGTCGCATAGGTCATAGGGAGCCACGTTCTGTCCATGGCCATCGGTTCCCCACTACCGAGGCGCAGCCGGTCCAGACGGAGTACCGTGGTACCCGTCTCCAGACCGAGATGATGCGCCACGTGCGCGGACGCCTCCTCCCGGGCATGGTGCAAGATGCGTGAGGAGGGCTCGAGTCCCGCCCGCTGCATGTCTTCGATGAAATCTGTGAGCCGGACCACGCCCCGGCCCGCCTGTCTGCCCCTGACAAAGGAGCCAAGTCCCTGGCGCCGGTAAATGAGATCTTCGGACTCGAGCGTCTGGAGGGCACGCCGAACCGTGATGCGGCTCACACCAAAGCGGGATCCGAGAGCGCTCTCACTCGGTAATTTATGATTTTCGGCGAGTGCGCCCTGCTCAATCTGGTTCCGAAGCCAATCGGAGACCTGTTCGTGCCGTGATTTTGCTGGATTTTCGTTGGGCATGGCGACCTGTAATTACACGTTCTGAAACATGACAATAGAGGTCAATGATCCACGCTACACGAGGTTTATTCCCCAGCACCTGTCAATGTGGACGTTCCTCGCCGGACTGCAGAAACGGGTAGCCGGACGGTAACCGTTGTGCCTTCCACCTGGGTGGACCGGACGGCGATATCGCCGCCGTGGGCACGTGTGACCACGGCGGCGTATGTCGTTCCGAGGCCCGTGCCACCGCGGTCCGCTTTTGTTGAATTGAACTTGTCGAAAAAGGTCTCAAGGCGAGCAGGCGCTATTTCCGGGCCGCCGTTCTGGATGTCTACCACGACGTCGCCTCCCTCCCGCGCAAGCCGAATGCGCACCGTGTGATCGGGCGCTTCCGGATGCTGGGCAACGTGTTCAAGGGCGTTTTTGATCAGATTTGTAAATACGCCCGGCAAAAAATCGGGGTCCGCATCGACAAAAAAAGGCTGTCCAGACGCTACGTCGAAAGAAAGTTGTTCGGGTTCTAAATTCCGAATGCCCGTCTGCAACAGGTCATCGAGAAGCAGTTTCAGATCCATTCGGCGCAGGCTCAGCGATACATCTTCCTGCTCGAATGACTGCAGGCGCTTCATGGCGACGAGCAGGTTTTCCACCATGCGCGTACCGTCCCGGATGTTCGCAAGCCAGGCCATCTGGCGCTCCGTGAGGCAGTCTGAGGCGCCGCCAGCCAGCAGCTCAGCGTAGCCCGAAATGGGGCCGAGCGCGTTGTTCACTTCATGGCGCAGGAAGGCATCCTGTTCGCGATGGAGACGCTTTATTTGTGCAAGTGCGCGCCCGAGTTCCTGAATCTGGACTTCCCGATCGGCGCGAAGTCGCGCCAGCGTCAGATGGGTATCGACGCGCTGAAGCAGCTCGTCGGACTGGAACGGTTTGGTGACATAGTCTACCGCCCCCAGCTCAAAGCCGCGGATCACATCCTCCGTTTCCACTTTGGCGGTCAGAAAGATGATAGGAATGCCGGACGTCGCGGGGTTTTGTTTGAGGGCGCGGCAGGCATCAAACCCATCCATGACCGGCATGATCACATCCAGCAGTATAAGATCCGGGCGCGCCCGCCCAACCGCTTGAAGCGCCTTTCGTCCGTCCACGGCCACGCTGATATCGTGCCCGGCCTGCCGGAGGATACTACCCAGAACCTGCAGGTTTTTGGGCGTATCGTCGACAATGAGCACGTGCCCGGGCCGGGCGGCTGCGTCGGAAGGGGAAGGCGTCGAGGTCATATGTTTTCTGCCGGTTGAACAAGCGGGCGAACCGCTCCGAGCACACGCTCCATGTGGTCGGGATCAAAGGAAGCCGCCGCATCGAAAAGACGTTGTGCCATGCGCGCAAGATCGGCATGCTCGTGCCGCCGGGCCAGTTCCTCCATGGAATGCGCGAGAGATTCGATGTCTCCGATGACGAGTCGCTCGTTGGCGGCCTCCCAGGCCGGCGCAAGTGCGCTCAGTTCGTCCCGGAGGTGGGCGTCCATGATGGCCACCTCGTTCGAGGTCAGCGTTGCTGCGGCGTGTTTCTGTGGATGCGGCGCGGCCGCTGGCGTCACGTCCTGTGCCAGGAATTGGGCCAGCGTCCGGATGAGCTCATCGCGTGAAATGGGTTTGGGCAGGTAGGCGTCAGCGAGGCGTCGCAGCTCGGCCACGTCATCACTCATGACGGCGGCGCTGACCACGACAATCGGCAAATCAGCGACCGCGCGCGCCGAACGGATGCGCTGTGCGGTTTCAAGGCCGTTCATGACCGGCATCTTGGCGTCGAGCAGAAGCAGGTCGGGAGGGCTTTCCGCGAGTTTTTCGAGGACACCGACGCCGTTGGTCACCTCCTCGACCTGCAGCCCCAGCGGCTCGAGCATGGCGCGCATAAGCTCGCGGTTGCGCGCGTTGTCATCGGCGACCAGAATACGTGCCGGCAGGAAGGGACGCTCGCCACTCTCGACATGGCCGGTTGCAGCGCTGGCCGGGTCCGAATCCTGGCCAATGGGAACGTCTTCAAGTACAACCCGGAACGTGGATCCCTTGCCGAGTTCGCTGCCGACGGAAAGGGTCCCCCCCATGAGCTCCACGAGGCGTTTCGAAATGGCAAGCCCCAGACCCGTTCCGCCAAACTCGGCCGCTGTCTGGCCAGCCGCCTGGTCGAAGGCGCCGAAAACCGTATCCAACTGGTCGTCTGCGATACCGATTCCTGTGTCTTCGACTTCTATCAACAGCGTGGTCAACCCGCTGGCCGGAGGCGCATCCACTCGGCAGCGAAGCACCACGTGCCCGTTGGACGTGAATTTGACGGCGTTGCCAACGAGGTTGGTCAGTACCTGTCCCAGTCGGTGGTCATCGAGGGTGACCATGCGCGGCACATCCTCGTCGACTTCCGTGCGAATCTGAATACCCTTCTCTTCCGCTTTCTGATGAAAGACGACCCCCATGTCGTGCACGATCTGGCGGAGGTCGCACACGCGCGGCTCAATATCCAGCTTGCCCGCCTCTACCTTCGACAGGTCCAGAATGTCATTGATGAGCGTGAGCAGGCTGCGGGCGGACGTCTGGATGTGATCGACCCAGCGCTGCATGTCTGATTCGGTGACGCGGCGTGCCAACAGGTCCGTGAACCCGATAATGGCATTCATCGGGGTGCGGATTTCGTGACTCATGTTGGCCAGGAAGCGGGATTTTGCCTGGTTGGCCCGGTCGGCATCTTCGGCGAAGCGCTCGGCCCGCTCGCTACTGAGCTCGAGCGCCTCGTTGGCCTTGGACAGCAGACGCTTCTGCCGGTCCACTTCCCGCCGCTGGATGTCCATTTCCGTGTTCTGGGCTGAGAGCTGCCGGGCCTGCTCCTCGGTCCGGTTTTTGGTCAGGCGCAGCTCGTCGATCTGGATTTGGAGCTGCATCTGGGCCTGTTGGATCTGGCGGTTCCGCCCGGTAAGTTCGTCGTTGCGCTGGGCGAGCTCGCGGCGCTGTTCTTCGAGCGCTGCCGTCTGCGCGCCAAGCCGCTCCTCGAGGCGGCGGTTCGATGCCTCCAGTCGCGAGACGTGGAAGCGGGAGAGGGCCCTTCCGGCCAGAAAGATGGATGTGCTCAAAAACAGTGCATAGAACAGGTAGACCCACCAGGCGCGGTGCCAGGGGGGGCGGATGACAAACGACATGCTGCGTACAGGGCTGATGCTGCCCATGGTGCCGCGCGCCCGGACCTCGAACGTGTAGGCGCCCTCCATCAGGCCTGCCCACGAGGCGGCCGGATTGAGCGACCACTCGGACCACGCGTCGTCTGCTCCGAGGAGCCGGGTCTGGTAGCGTATGGAGCCGATCTGGTCAAAATCAGGAACCGCAAAATCAATGTCGAAGCCGTTTTCCACGAACGGCAGTGTGAATGAGGGCATGTCATCGGCCTCGGGGGCGAGTCCTCCGAAAAGTAGGTGCGCGCGCGTGCGCGCCTGGCGGATAAGCGGCGCCGGAGTCTGCCGCCGGGGCCGTACACGCGACTCATTGAAAAGAAACAGGCCGCGGTCCGTACCAATCCAGCACGTGGACGGAGACGTGCACAAAAAATCGGTCAGGCGCGTGCCCGAGAGTCGCTCGAGGTCTTCGAATCGCTCGAGCACCCCCTCGGTGTCGTTCTCTGTCCGGATGCGGCCCGAGAGCGAGGGGGCAAACATCCACGTGCGGCCGAGCCCGTCCTCCCCCACCCAGGAGATACGATCGGGAGGGCCGTTCACAAGGCGAATGAGCGACGTATCGTTTACAAAACGTGCGGCATCGGCGTCAAAACGCTGCAGGCCGGCCCTGCCCAGGAACCGGGCCCGACCACCGAACACGACGGGCCGCGTGAGACCCGCCCCGAGACCGCTCCGCTCATCAAATTGTGTGGTGCGGGTAAACGTGCTGTCATAACGTGTCATGACAATACCAGAAGGCGAAAGCCCTGCCCAGATGGTTCCGTCAGCGGAAATGGCCAGATGCGACACGAATCCGAGGTTGTCTTCGGCGTGCTGCGTGGCAGTCCATGTGTCTGACAGGGCGTCGTGCTCGAGCAGCGTGAGTCCCCGCGTGTGGCCAACCACCCAGGCGTGCACGCCGGTCGAGTCTGCGGGCGTGCCATACGGGACCATGGCCTGAGGTACGCCCGGAATGTCCAGGCGCTCCATGGGAAGTCCCTGTGCCCGCCATATGTGGATGCCGTCCCCAGCGGCGACGAGCAGGCCCTGCCCAGTGGAGAGCACGTCAAAAACCGGAACGGTCATGCCAGCGACGGCGTCAAAACGGGTTGGAGCGGGAGATGCGGCCTGAGCCGGAGCCGAAAGGCCGGGAAGTCCTGCCACAAATAGTCCGCGCTCCGTACCTGCCCAGAGCCGACCGTCGTGCGTTTCCATGGCCCGTACGGCGCCCGCAGGCCGGGCGTTTTCAGGGAGCTCCGAGAGGGCGTTGCCAAACTCGATCATTGCCAGGCCGTCGCTCGTGGAGAGCCATACGCGCCCGGCGCTGTCGAGCGTCAGGGATCGGATTTCTCCAAAAGGCAGGCCTGCCGCGTGGTCGAGTCGCGTAATGGACGACGTTTTCTGGTCCACCAGGAGGAGCCCGCTTGACCGCGTCCCGAATGCCAGGCGCCCGTCGGGCAGGAGAACACCCGAAAGCAGCCTGTAGGCGTTCAGCTGATCGGCCAGAAACGCGTCCCAGGGGGACACCCGGCCGCGCTCAAAATGCATGAACGCGCCCGAGGCGGAGACGAGGAGCTGCGTCGTATCGGACGTCGCCACGGACAGGGTCAGTGCATCGCGGGCGAACATTCCCGCCTCACCGCGAGCGAGCGCAAAGTCGCCGTTGTCAACGAGGTTCAGGCCGCGGCCCCATTGTGAAACCCAGAGCTTTCCATCGGCCGAAAAAGCATGTTGAACGGGCGCGTCCGTGGTGGTGGTCAGGAGCGTGTCGGGCCGGGCGTCAAACAGGCGGTTGGCCGTGACGAAGTACACGCCCTTCTCGTGGGGCAATACGGCGATCACGTCGTCAAAGCGGCCACGGGCCTCGCTCGCGGCGTCCAGCAGCGTGGTAAAAACGGGTCGATACAGCGAATCGGGAGCCAGACGGCCAAACTCGGCCGTCGCACCGACGTGAACCACATGGTTGTGTATGGCCAGCTTCTGGGGCGTCCGGCGCCCGGGCAGGGGCAGCAGCCTCCACGTCAGACCGTCGTACTCGAGCAGCCCCTCTTCGTTGGCTACATAAACGAGCCCCTGATCGAGTACGGCAATGTCATGGTTTCCCGGATGATAACCGTACTCGGCCGGCGAAAAATGACGCACATGCGGAAACTCTGGTACCTGGGCGTGACCGGTACCGGTCGCGACCATGGCGGCCGTGATCACGAAGATCCGGCGCAGGTATCGGGTGAAAAAAAGTCGAGTCATGCCCCCGCGTTGAAAACGGAAAGGTACACGCCACAGCACAGTATATTGCTCCCCGAATCCTGTTGGTCCGTGAACCTACCCGCCGAGAGTGCCATGCCACGTCTTCTCATCGTCGATGACGAGCCCTCCATACGCCGCACGCTGAAGGAGCTGATGACCATGCAGAAGTATGAGGTGGTCGAAGCCGGGAACGGGGCCGAAGGGCTTAAAAAGATCGAGGAGGACGCCTTCGACCTGGTTCTTTCGGACATGATGATGCCCGAGATGAACGGCATGGAGCTGCTCAGGGCCGCCAAATCGCGCTGGCCGGAGCTTCCTTTCGTAATGCTCACGGCGAATGCCACCATCGAGCTGGCCGTGGAGGCCATCAAGGAGGGTGCGTACGATTTTGTGCCCAAGCCGCCCAACCTGCAGCGCTTTCTGGTGACGGTCCGCAATGCGCTCAGTGCAGACAGGCTGCAGCGTGAACACACGCGCATGAAGGCGCGCCTCGAAAAAATAGATACCTCCATTGCACCGCTCCTCGGTGAGAGTGCGGCCATGAAACGCATCAAGAAGCTGCTCGGCAAAGTCGCCCCGTCCGAGGCCCGGGTGCTGGTAACGGGCGAAGCGGGCAGCGGCAAGGAGCTCATTGCCCAGTGGGTCCACCACCTGTCCGAGCGCAGATCGGGGCCGTTCGTGGCGCTCAACTGTGCTGCCATTCCGGGTGAGCTGATTGAAAGCGAGCTCTTTGGACACGAAAAGGGCGCATTTACGGGTGCCCACAAGCAGCACATCGGGTCCTTCGAGCAGGCCGACGGCGGCACGCTCTTTCTCGATGAAGTCGGAGACATGTCGCCAACCGCCCAAGCCAAGGTGCTGCGCGTACTGCAGGAGAATCAGGTGCGGCGCGTGGGAGGCGACAAGGCCATCTCGGTCGATGTGCGCGTTGTGGCGGCCACCAATAAAGTCCTGGAAGAAGCCATTGAAAACGGCGCATTCCGGGATGACCTTTTTCACCGCCTGGCCGTGATCCGTATTGAATCCCCTCCGCTGCGCGACCGGATTGAGGACATTGACCTTCTGGCAAAGCACTTCTGCGGGCAGCTCAGTGTGCGCAACGGCATGCCGGGTAAGTACTTTTCGGACGAGGCGCTGCAGCTGCTGCGCACATTTCCCTGGCGGGGGAACGTGCGCGAGCTCCATAATGCTGTAGAGCGCCTGATCGTGCTCAGCGAGGAGGACGAGATCGGCGTCGACGATGTCGAACTCTTCGCCAATCCGGGCAAGGCGCCGCAGGACTCCATTGCCTACCTGGCCGAGCGGCACCCCAAAATTGCCGACTTCCGGGATGCCGCCGAGGCGGCCTTCCTTCGCCGCAAGCTGTCTCAATGCGAGGGCAACATATCCCGGCTCTCCGAGGAAATAGACCTGCAGCGCTCGAACATCTACGCCAAGCTCAAGAAATTCGGCGTCGATTATTAGCGTCGATTAGCGTAACCACAAAGCACGTCCCGTGCGGCGCGGCCGACTCGGCGCGAATGGCGCCGTCCATGGCATTCATGGCGAGCCGGCAGAAAGCCAGCCCCAGTCCTACGCCTGCCCTAACGCCCGACTCGGCCGATTCCACCTGGTAGTACCGGTCAAAAATCCGTTCGTGCAGCTCATCGGGTATGCCCGGGCCGTCGTCTTCAACAATGAGGCGGACATCGCCATTATCGCGCCGGGCGGAAATCAGGATGCGTGTCGCCGGGCGCGCGTATTTGAACGCATTGGTCAGCAAATTGGCGAGTACGCGTCCGAGGAGCAGCACGTCGGCGATCGCCACGAGGCCGCTTTCCACCTCGACGCCGAGTACCAGGTCACGATCCGACGCAAACGGCGCGTATTCCGCTTCTACCTGCTCGAGAAGGGCGGTCATGTCGACCTCGGCCAGACGGACCGGCATGGTGCCCGACTCCAGTTTCGAGAGGTCAAGCATGGACTCGATCATGGTCCCCATGGCGGAGGCCGCACGGTCCAAATGCCCCAGCCGCTCGGTGTCCCCCTCTCCGAGCATGCGCATCATCTGGAGGTTCATCTGAATGACCGACAACGGGTTGCCCAGGTCGTGCACAATCATGTGGGTGAGTGCGTCGCGCATTCGGATCAGTTCCTGCTCGGCTTCGCGAAGCCGCTTTTTCTCGAGGCTCCCGGAGAGCCGCGCCTCCAGGATTTTCGGGTTGAATGGTTTTGACAGGAAATCGGTTGCGCCCAGTTCCAGACAGCGGGCAATGCTCGGCACATCATCCCGGCCCGAAATCATGATGACCGGAATGAACTGCAGGGCATCGCGGGTTTTCATGTACTCAAGCACGCCGTACCCATCGAGCTCGGGCATATCAATATCGAGAAGCACCGCATCGAACGAACGCTCCTCGAGACGCGCCACGGCCGCGGTCCCGTTCTGGCAGGATTCGGACGCATAGCCGAGCGCATCCAGGTATTCGCACAGCAGATCCCGGTTCAGCTTGCTGTCGTCAACAACGAGGATGAGGGCAGTGGCAGGAGGCGCTTGAAGCGGGGTCACGAAAAAAACCGGTATGTGTAGACGAGCCGGAACGCGGGCACGGGCCGCACGCCCCAAGTATACGCACCGTGTCGACTCAGCCCCAAGACTGTTTCGAAAACGAAACACTATGACGGACCGTTCGCGTGTCCATATGCCCTGCCAGGCTGATTCTGGTCGATGCAAAGCCGGAGCCAGGGCACGGTACGGGGTTTGCCCATTGCTGCGCAGACACCAACCGCTACCACCATGACATCTGTCCAAACCGCCTGGAAACCTCTTTTTCTCATCGCGCCCGACAACGAACATGTGGCGCGCATGCACCGACTCGTATCGGTTCGCCCGGTTCGGCAGCGCCCCGACTGGATTCGGCTTGACAAGGTTGCCTGTGGCGCCTGTCCCGTCTACAGAATAGCGGAGCCCAGGGACGAGCTCCCATCCTGGGAAATGTGACAGGCACGGTATTTGCCGTTATTACAGGTGTGATGCAACGACTCCTACATATCCTCTTCCTTGCTGCGCTTTTTGGCGCTCTGGCCACGCCCGCGTCGGCCCAGCGCCTGATGATGCTCGGCAGCGCAGCCGTGCAGCTCAGCGTGTCCCCTTCGCCGTATGGCGGCGAGACGTACCAGGACACGGACGACTCAACGCAAATCCTGTGGGACGAGACCCGATCGCGCTCCAAGGTTACCGTCTCGACGTTTGCTCCCGGACAGACGTACCGGCTCTACGCCGAGGCCGTGAACGTGAAGCGCGGTAAACCAGCGGGCCGCGTAGCGCTTCGTGATGGCATGAACGACACGGATCTGATCGTGAATATCAGGAAGGGCAAAGCAGGCTTTGCCAACATCCGCTACATTGCAGAGGCGGCCATTACCGACGAGTCGAGCGAAACCGGCGCGAGTGACCAGCATACAGTGACGTTCACCCTTACCGAGCAGTAACCCATGTTTCCTGTCCGTTTCTTCCGCTTGAGGGTCCGTGCATGGGGGCCGATGTTCTGCCTGGTGCTCTACCTGTCGCTCCTTTTGGGATCCTTCGCGGCCTCGGCGCAGATCACCGTGCGCGGCCAACTGGCCCATGATCTGGAGACCGTGCCCGGCGCTACGCTTACCGGATCGGTCACGATCGCCAACGACACGAACGAACTGCAGCAGGCCCGGATCTACCAGCGCGACTATTTGTTTTTCGCCGATGGCACGAATGCCTACGACGACCCGGGTACCACCGCGCGCTCGAACGCGCCCTGGATCTCTTTTTCGCCCGAGCAGGCCACCGTGCCGCCGGGCGGATCCATGACCGTGTCCTACCAGATCAACGTACCCGACACTGCCGGTGCCGGCTCCTGGTGGAGTATGCTCATGGTGGAAGCCATTGACCGCGAGTCGGCCGAGTCGACACTCGGCGAGGACGCGCCCGGCGACCGGGAAGTCGGCTTTCGTCAGGTCACGCGCTACGGTGTACAACTGGCTACGCACGTCAGTTCGGCCAGCGCCGAACCGGGTGTCGAGCTCGAAAATGTCCGTCTGCAGGCGCTCGAAGACGGGCGCACCGTATTCCAGATCGATGTACTCAATGTGGGTCAGGTCATGATGCGCCCCGATGTATATATGCGCCTTTTTGATGCTGAGGGGCAGGAATACGGTCCGTTTCCTGGCGTTCAGTATCGACTCTATCCCAATACCTCCACCCGGCAGCGTATCGAGCTGGACGGGGTACCTGCCGGGACGTATCAGGCCGTTTTTGTGGTCGATGCGGGCAGCGACGCTGTTTTTGGCGGGCAGTTTGAATTGACGCTCTGACCGTGATCGGAATGAGGGGCACAGATCAGGCCGCCCTACTGGTTGGTGTAGGGTGGTTTGTTGTCCTTTCATGCCTTCTGGCGCCGCGCACCGCACTTGCGCAGGACGTATCGGTATCGGCGCCTGTGCGTGCGGAAGCGGCGCCCGGGTCGGTCATCAGCCTGCCCATTCGCGCGGTATCGGCCGGCGGAAGGATTCTCCGGGTCGATCCCGTTCTGCCACCCGGCTGGAGCATCCTGATTCCGCCGCCTGTCATCCGGGCAGAACCGGGAAAGCCTGTCACGCGGATCGTATCGATCCAGATTCCGGCAACGGCCACAGCCGGCGCCTGGCGCGTGGAGTTTCGCCTGCGTCGGGAAGGTGTGGACGGCGAGCCTGCAAAGGACCAGAACGAGGGCACGCTGGCGTCGGCCGAAACCGAAATTGTGGTCGCCGAGAGGACGTCGTTGGCACTTTTGCTCGTTGAGGCGCCCGCGCGGGTCCGGGCGGGCGCGGCCATCACGGCGACGTTTTCCATTGAAAACACGGGCAACCACAGGGCTGAATTCCGGATTCAGGCGGAAAGCTCGCTCGGCTACGAGATTCGCATGCCGTCGGACGTGGTCGATCTTGTGCCGTCGGCGCGCACAGAAATTCTCGTGACGGCCCGCACGCGCGACGATCTGGTCAATGAAATATCGCATGTGCTGCGGGTCAGCGCGTCGGCCTCCGGCACGGAGGTGGCCGGCGGCGAAGCCCGGCTCACGACGCAGATTGTGCCCGTCCGGCGCCGGGCCAGGCGCCTCGAGGAAGGCCGCCTGCCCATCATGTTCACGGCGCGGGGTACGGCCGAGTCCGGCCGGGCCGACGCGCAGGCAGAACTCGATCTTCCCGCCACGCGGATCGGGGACCAGGTGTATACGGCCCGGCTGCGCGGGCCGGACATTCGTTCGACGGCGTCCTTCGGGGAGCGGGACGAGTACGCGGCATCGGTGGAGGGGCGACGCGTCGGTCTACGGCTGGGCGATCAGAATTTCCAGGTGTCGGATCTGCTCGACACGTCGTTCTTTGGTTTTGGCAGTGAACTCTCCTACGACCGGGAGCGCCTGCAGGGCGCCGCCTTCGCATCGCGCACGCGTCACGTGTTTCCGGAGACGGAGCGCGCCGGTGGGTTTGTTCACCTGTGGCCACACCGTAGGCTGGCCGTTGAGCTGAGCGCGCTGTCCCGTGGGGAATTCGAGCCGGGCGAGGCCGGGTCCGTGGCCGCGCGGTGGCTGCCCGTCGACGGCGCCGAACTGGCGGCCGAGGTGGCGCACGGCCGTTACGACATTGGAGAAGGAAGCGCGGTGCAGCTATCCGCGCAGGGATCGTTTCCCTGGATCGTGTTCTCAGGGCACGCCGAGTCGGCCGACCCATTCTTTCTGGGGGGCATCCAGAATTCGGAGCAGGTGCGAGGAAGTTTCGCCGTGCGTGGAGATCACTGGATCCGGCTCGAAGGGCTGGGTCGTGCGGAGCGCCGCTTTTTCGATGCATCCAGAAATGAGGACCGTGCTCTTGAAAACCGGCTCTTCCGCGGGGGGGCCGGCGGGTCGTTTTCCTTTGGACGAAGTCGCCTGCAGGCCATGCTGCTCGGGCAGTTCCAGGATCGCCGCGTCGCCGAGACCGGGCTCGACCGATCGGAAGAAAGCGTGACGCTGCGCCTGAATTTCAACCAGCGCGGGTTCGGGCTCAATGTGGCGGGAGAGACCGGCAGGATTGATGACACCGCATTTGCCGACGGCACGTTTTCCTCGGTGCGCGGCTCCGCCTTCAAGGTGCTGGGTGCGTGGTCGCTGAGTCTGACGGCGTCGTACCTGGAAGGGGTCACGTTTTTCAGCCCTACCCGGCAAGAACGCGTAACCGTAGGCTCAACGTTTTCGTTCGATGCGGGCCGGGGGCTCCGCGCGTCGGCCTCGGCGTTCCAGAGCCGGGTGTCCGGTACCCTGTCGCAGACATTCACCCTGTTTGATGCGCGCGTCGCGGCCGAAATGTGGTCCAGTCACGAGCTTGAACTGCGTGCACGCGGATCGCAGACGAATTTTTCATCGGACGTGCGCACGGGAACGTTCAGCCTCGCCTATCGCATTCCGTTTTCGGTGCGGGCCCCGTTTTCCGGGCCAGGCGCTGAGACCACCATCTCCTTCCGCGTACGCGACGAGGAAACGGGGGAGCCGCTGCAAGGAGTGGTCTTTGTGGCAGATCGCGTCCGGGCTGAAACGAACAGCGAGGGGCTGGCAAGGCTCGTGCTCACGGGCGAGGAGCGGTTTGTACTGCTGGATCAGGAGAGCATTGGACTCGATCGCATGCCGACGGTGCCGTTTCCGGTAGAAGTTGATGCCGTTCAGCGCGGCCCCGTGGACGTCGGGATTGTGCGGCCGGCGCGGCTCGTGGCGCGGGTTTTGCCCGGCGGGCAGGAAGCGGCTCTGGATGCGGCGCTCGAGCGCGGCCTCCGCGGCGCAGCGCTGGCCGGGCTGGTTGTGGAAGCCCGCTCGGGCGAGGTGCGGTTTCGGCGCCTGACCGATACCGATGGTCGGGCTCAGTTTCCGCCGCTTGTGCCCGGGCGCTGGGAGGTGTTCGTTTTGGAGAGGACGCTACCCGAAAATTATCGTACCGAGCCAGGCGCGGCGACCGTGGAGCTCATTCCGGGGGGTGTTGGCGAGGCCGTGTTTTACCTCGAGCCCACCGAACGCCGTATCCGGTTCGTTACGCCGGGAGCAGGCGTGTCGGTAAGCGTGTCGGCTGAAGACGCTGGTCCGGCAGGCGGACCGGAAAAAGGTCCGGAAGAAGTTGCGCCCACAGAAGCCGTGGACACGGTCCGCGTGAGGGACGGCGACACGCTCTTTTCGCTCGCTCGCCGTTATTATGCGAGCGAGTGGCACTGGATCCGGATCTGGCTCGCCAACCGGGATGTGCTCCGCTCGCCGGACCTGCTTCCCCTTGGGGCCAGCTTGTGCCTGCCCGCCGCAGGCCCACTCTCACAGGCAGAATGGGAGGCCATTCGTCGCTACTCGCAGCAGTAGTGCACACGGCGCCGTAGTGCCTGTGTACCGCGTTCGCGTGTAGCGGCCGCGCAGCGCGAGTGTTTCGTTGGCGAAACGCTGACCCGACCCGGACTGCCGGAAAAAGGCCCCAGAAGACCAAACGGCGCCCATGGTCGCAAACGGCACCCGAATTGACATGGCAACAGGCAGCGAACCCAACAAAATGCCGCCATGTCAACTTCCTACAAGACCGAAGAGTACGTCCGTGCCTGGCTGGCGGACCCTGTACAGAAACGCCGCGATCGCGTGGTCAGCTCCATGGAGCCTGTCATCAGGCATATCATCTCGGGACTGAGGGCGCCCGGCGCCGATATCATGACGCACGACGACCTGTTTCAGGCGGGCGTTGTGGGCCTGCTGCAGGCGCTTGATCAGTATCGGTCCGACATGGAGGTCCGGTTTGTGACCTTCTCGTGGGTGCGTATCCGCGGAGAAATCATCGATCTCCTGCGGCGCATGGATCCCCTTCCCCGTCGCCGCCGAGCCACGGTTGCCGCCCTGTACCGCGTGGAAAATGAACTGGCGCAGCAATATGGTGAGTGGCCGGCCGTACAGGATGTGGCCCGGACACTGTGTGTGGATCCGGCTCGCGTTGAGACAACGCGGCTCGATGCGCGCTGGCGCGAGCGGTTGTCGCTGCACGCTCCTGTTGGGGAATCGGGAAATTCGGAATTTCTGGACCTGCTGGAAAATCCGTTGGCTACGGAGCGGTTCGATGATGCTGAGTGGGCGGATGTAGCGCGCCACCTGGCCCAGATTGGTAGCCGGCTGAGCGCGCGTGAACAGGAGATTCTGAACCTGTTCTTCAACGAGGGGCTGACGCAGGCCGAAATCGGGGCTTTCTATGGCATATCCGAGGCGCGGGTGTCACAGGTTCGTCGCCGGGCCCTCGAAAAAATGCGGCCGTCCGTGGAGTCGTCGCTGCGCCAGGCGGCCTGAGCCGCGCGTGCTTCCCGCCGGACACACGCCCGCAGCCGCGAGCAGTGTTACAGCCGGGACAGCACGCCGAACTGCACGCTCTGGTACGCGGTGTGGGACTGGCGCGAGACGGGGTCAGTGAGCGTAATCGTCAGCAGGCGGTCTTCGAGGTCGAGCTCCCCAATGTGGCTGGCCACTTCGAGCTGAAACGAAATCGTTTGCCCATTTTCAAGCCCACGCGACATACCTGTGACAGCGGCCACCTCCCGTCCGCCGCGCGTCACATCGACCCACCCATTGCTTCGACCGAGCGAACTGGCAACGGAGACGGACAGGCGCGTGCCCGGCGGCATGGGGCGATCAAGGCTGACCTCAATCAGGACGTTGTCCACGTTGGACGTGAGGTTATAGAAGGTGCTCTCGTCCCTTATCACCGCGCGGCCTGCGATCATATTCCGGTCAAGAATCAGGGGCACGGGATGGCTACTCACCACCATGACCATGATGGGTGCGACGCCGATCCGAACCGTATGTGATCCAGAGGCCAGGGCCCTGCTGCCCGGAGCCGACTGGGACGCAGCGGGTCCTACCACGAGCACCATGAGGAGTGCTGCGGCGGCGAGAGGGACGCCTATACGCAGGGATCTGTTCACAACGGACACCAATAAATGGCAAACAACTTCTTTCATGTAGTCGGCTGATCAGCCCTCGATTTCAATCGATTCAGTCATGAAAAATGTGAGGAATCAGCGCCCAAGCAGAATTTTTCGGGTTTCAGCGTGCCCTCGTCCGTCCTCAATACGCACGAGGTAGAGTCCGGGGCTGAGCGATCCGGCGTCGACGCGCAGTGCGTGACCATTTCCGGCCGCCAGTATGCCGTCGTGCAGAACGCGCACGAGGCGTCCGGAGACGTCCCAGAGGGTAGCGCGCACGTGGCTTGTGGCACCGAGCGCAAGGTCGAGTCGCGTTTCGCTGTGAAACGGATTCGGATAGGGTGATCCCAATTCCAGGCCACTCGGGAGCTCATTCGTCCTGTCAGACTCGTTGGAAACCTGCACCATCCGCAGGAATGTGCACGACCGGCTGTCAAAGGCGCATCCGAGAGGTTCGGCAAACGTGCCGTCGTGGCTCCCGTCGAACCCGAACGTAATGTTCTCGCCCGCCGGGATGCAGGCGTTGCTCTCGATGTTCGTGACCAGGTAGGAGCCGTCGGGGTTTTGCGTAAAGACGCTCTCCCAATGCCGCCCTACGGTCATGTTTTCAATGAGCGAAAACTGCAGGCTCCAGCCTCGGATAAACCCGCTCGTATTGTTCGTAATACGAACGAGCGCAACGTATTGGGACGAAGTAACGCTGAGAAAACGGAAATCGATATCCGGGAGTTGATTCGTCGGCTCGACGCCATCGGTGCATGCACCTCCGGTATCACCGCCCCCTGTATCGCCTCCGCCCGTGTCACCTCCGCCGGTATCGCCGCCCCCCGTATCGCCGCCACCGCCACCCCCGGTATCGCCTCCTCCAGTATCACCACCGCCCGTCCCCGGGTCCGTCTCATCGGGCTGCACGGTCGTGCCCTCAGCCTCGATCAGACAGACGACCCCGTTGACCGTGCAGTCGCTCGGCGGCTCAATGTCGTCCTCGAAGGTGCCGGCAATGGGAAAAAACACCGACCCCTCACCGCGTACACGTCGTTTGCCGTTGATGCCGTGCAGCGTATACAGATCGCCCGCACGCGACCATGACACATCGCCGCCGACGAACGTGATCCGATCCTCCAGGTTGAAGCGCAGCGTCCAGGACGAAAGATCCTGCGCCGACGGGTTTATGAGCTCAATGAACCCCTCGAAAATAGACCCTGTGATTTTTTCTACCTTGAAAAAGAGGTTCATGCGCGGCGTTTCAATGAGCTCGTCGGGCTCGACAAACGTGCATGCCACGCCGTTGATCTGGCACGATGTGGGAAGCTGCGCCGTGCCCGAATGCACGCCCGAGAACGTGAAAAACACGAAATCCTGGCCGCGAATGGCGTTCGTAGCGCCCGTACCCCTGACCTCGTAGGACGATCCGCTCCGCGTCCAGTTCACCCCGTCCATACCCGTAATGAGCGACGACGTGGAGAACGTCATGCGCCAGGGCTCCAGATCCACTTCCGTCGGATTGCGGATGAAAACATGCCCTGTGTACGTCGTCTGATCCTCCTCGGCAATCCAGGCCGCAATGCGCAGCTGCGAGAGGTCGGTTTCGGCCACATCGGGCTCATCTGCGTTCTCGATCGTACAGGCGGCGCCGTTGAACGCGCACGATGCTGGTCGTGGCGCCAGCGGCCCGCTTGCAACGCCATGAATGGTGAACCACGCGACCTCACCGGGCTCTATCCGGTGCGTCCATCCGGCGCCCTCAACGCGGAAGAGTCCGCCGGTCTGTGTCCATGTAACGTTGTCCATCTGGTCAATGGGCGATGGAAACTCGAATGCCAGCGACCACGACGCAATGGGAGCGGGCGTCACGTTGGTCATGAATACGTTGGCCGTGAACCGGCCACTTCGGACCTCCTCCACCTGGTATACGACGCGCACGTTCGCCTGCCGCGCGTCTACCGTGCGCGGCAGGAGTGCATGTATGGCGAGCACACCTGCAAAAAAGAGCGTCCAGCGTACGCGCCCGTGGCGGGCAGCGCTGGCGTCGACTCGGGAAAAGGACATGATCACAGAAAATCGTGGACGAGGAATAAGCGGCGGTTCGTCCGCATGGAGAGTACGTCCGGAAATCCATTTTTTGCGATGCGCCGGCGCGCGTTCCTACAGCCCGCGGGCGCCCGTCGCGGGCGCCGTGTTACTGCTGACCTGCCTTTACCACCGTGCGCGTGTCGCTGCCCGTGGGTGTTGTGAGGCGGATGAAGTACGTTCCTGCCGCGAGTGGCCCGGCCTGCCAGCGCACGTCGTGGCGGCCGGCACTCCGAACCGCGTCCTCAACGAGTGCCACGCGGCGGCCCACGAGATCGAGTGCCTCCAGGCGCACGTGTGCGGCAGCCGGTAGTTCGAATGTGATCGTGGCCTCGGCACCCAGCGGATTGGGGTAGACGCCGGTCAGGGCCAGCCGGTGCGGTAGCACGTCGTCGCCCGTGGCCACGTCGGTTGTGAGCGGCGTCACCGCGCCCACGGGCACAACCCACACGCCGCGGCCGTGGGTGGCCATCACGATTTCGTTATCGAGCACCTTCATGCGCCAAATGGAGACAGAAGGCAGCCCGCTGTCGGAGAGCTGCCACGACGCACCGTCGTCTTCGCTGACGAAGAGTCCGACTTCAGTTCCGGCCCACAGGATATGGGGGAAATCCGGGATGACGAGCAGGTCGTACACCGCAACGTCAGGAAAGCCGCGTGCGCTGAGAACGCCGGAGGAACCCTCTTCAAAACCCGAAATATCCTCCCACGTCTGCCCCAAATCCCTGGTGCGCAATATTTTGGCCCGTCCCGCTGCGGAAAACAGGACATACGCTGTGGCCGCGTCCGCAGGGTGTGTGGCCAGCCCCGATATGGGCGATGGCGAAAGCGGCGAAGGGGTCGTAGCCGAGAACGTTTCGCCGCCATCGATTGAGACATGAATTTGACCGAGAACGTCTCCGTTGTCGTTGTCGAACGGATCCATCTCGTAGCCGGCCCAGACCACATCTGTGGCGGCGAGCGACGGCCTGACGACGCCGCGCGATGACGCCCCGAAGCCCCACGCGGATGTCGGAATGGGTTTCAGTTGCCAGTTTGCCCCGAAATTCGTGCTTTTCCAGACGCCCGATCCGCCGAGCGTAAAAATGATATCCGAATTGAAGGCATTCCGCTCGAGCGAATTGATGAACGGCGCATTCGGGCTCTCGCCCGTGTCCGCAAGCCCGTTCGTGGCCGACGACCAGTTGACGCCGCCGTCGAGCGAGCGCTGGAAGCCGTTGAACTGGAAGCCGCCCATCAGCCAGGTGTTATTCTCCTGGTGCCAAAGGGCGTCAAACCCATCGCCCCCGATGGCAGGCGTCCATCCCGGCACATTGCCCATAAACGGCGCAAACGATCGGAACGTCCCATTGTCCTGCAAGCCACCTATATAGATCGGGGCACCCGGCTTCTTGTCCACGCCGTAGAACTGGCTTGTATTGTAGAAGCGGCTGCGTTCGTTCCAGGAAATACCGCCATCGGGCGAGTGCCAGACGCCGCCGTCGTTGCCTGAAATGAGCTCGAACTGTCCTGCGTCCGCATCCGTGATGTGTGGCAGGAGGATGTGATGGTCGACGTGTACGGCCGCGCCGATCTGTGTTTCGCTGAACGCAGCGGGCGCCGTGCCGGAGGTAAGCGTAAAGCGCAGTGTGGAGACGGGCAGGCTCTCGGGCGTCCACTCCACCTCGTCCTCGAGCATGGGCCAGATGAAATACATGAGGCCGTTTACCAGACCGCCGCTGGCCGAAATCTGCGGGTCGGGCGCGGATGGGGTATATGTTTTGGCGTGAATCAGGATGTATTCACGACCCAGATTGCTGTCGTCCCGTGGTATGAGGTTGAAGGCCCCGTCGTCCAGGCGGTCGCGGAAGGACACGTGCAGCTGTCGATTGTTTTGCGTGTCCCAGACCTCGAAGGGCACGTCCACGTAGTCAGCGAACGGATACGTTGAAAACGGTATGCCCGGCCCGTCGGGCGGCGTGAAGCGGTGCGCCTTCTGCGACCGACCCGGACCGAAACGGATTTCGGCCGACACCAGGTCTTCAGCGGCAATCACGGCCTCATCGTCGGCCGTCCCGAGCCGCATTCCCCCCTGCCAGAACTCGCCGCCGAAGTTGACCTTGGTCAAAAAGGCGCCTGTGCCGTCCTCCTCCACGTCCGCGCTGAAAAACGTGCCCTCCCCGCTGAGCGTGACGCGGTGCATGTTCACGCCCCCCACAAACGCGATGTTCTCGTCGAACGGGTGCGGCGTGACGGCCATGTCGTACCAGCCCTGATCGCGCGCAATATCCGTCGTGGAAGACTGCGAGAGTGTTCCCCAGAGCGCTCCCCGGTTGTCCGACACGTGAATGGTTTCCGGGCCCTCGGTAACTTCGGCCAAGGCAATGACGCGGGACGGCATGACGGGCGAAACGCCGAGCTCGACACGCGCCCCCGCCTCGAGCGACAGTCCGTCGCTCGAGGCGCTCCAGGATTGCCCGCCGTCTTCGGATTTCCAGACGCCTACGCCCGTCACCGCTGCATACTGGATGCTGAAGTTGCCGGGCTCGTGCACGACCTGCGAGACCCGCCCCCCGGCATCTGCAACGAACGCAAACGAGACGCCACCATCGGTCGTGCGGAAGAGCCCGGTATTGGTCGCCGCCACGACGACGTTCTCGTTGGCCGGATCGACAATAAGCCGGTTCACGAAATTGAAATCAGCAAGGCCAAAGGTCGCCGTAAGCTGCGACCACGTGAGGCCGCCATCTACCGACTTGAAGATCCCCGTCCCAATGATGGCGTCAACATTGAAAAAGCCTTCTCCTGTGCCAGCATAGATCACATCGGGATTGGACGGCGCCTGCACGAGCGATGAAATGGAGAGCGTCGGCCAGTCGTCTGTGAGCGGCTCCCAGTTTTGTCCCGCCGTTGTCGTTCGCCAGATGCCACCCCCCACGCTGCCTGCCAGCCACGTGTCGCCCGATGCATCGCGCGCGTCCACCACGATGGCCCGCGTTCGACCGCCCACGTTCGAGGGGCCCCTCTCCTCCCATGGTAGCGCCGCGGCGGCGCCTTTGCGCGCCGCCCGCGCCGCGCGAAGCGCCTCGATGCGGTAGGACGGCGCGTAGCCCTGCTGCGCGTCCCCTTCGGCCGTCCGGATGTGCGCCTGCATCTGCTGGAAGCGGTCCGGATGTCCTTTTTCCGCTTTCGACGATTTGGGCTCGGCGGTGCGGCCAGGGTGGCCCATCGCGCCGCCGTCCGGCTGCGAAAGCCGCATGGGCACGCCCCAGAAGAAGAGTCCTGTCACAAGAACTGTGGAAACAACGAGCAGCGCGACGCGCAGGCGGACAGGTTTTTTGATGGCAGGGCTCACGGTAGCGTCCTATGTTCTGGTAAACAATTCCAACGAGTAGAAATAAACGGCAAAAGGCCCATTTATGATATACCGATTTATGATATACCGACGGCTCCAGTTCCTGTCTCCGGCTTCACTTCTCTTCCTGGCTGCGCTGGTTTTCATCGCGGCAGGCCTTGTCCACTCCGCGCAGGCGCAAACTGCCGAAGTACAATCTTCCCAGGCGCAATCTTCCCAGGCGCAGGTTGCGCCGGCCGAGGCTCTCCTCTCGCCGGCCGATTTCCTGGGCTACGAACTCGGCGAGCGGTTCACGCGGCACGAGCGCGTCCTGGCCTACGCGCGCCACGTGGCCGAGCACAGCGAACGCGTTGAAATCGAGCCCTATGGAAAGAGCTATGAGGGCCGCGCGCTCATCCTTCTCTACGTTTCAACGCCCGGGAATCTGGTGCGTCGCGCAGACATACGCACGTCCAATCTCCGGCGGGCCGGGCTCTCGGCTGACGGCGTGACGCCGCGCGCCGCCGCGATGGACAGTGATGTGGCCATTGTCTGGCTCAGCTACAACGTGCACGGCAACGAGTCGGTCAGCAGCGAAGCCTCCATGCAGACGCTCTACGACCTTGCGCGCGAGACGCACCCGTCCTCCGGCACGTGGCTTGAGAACACGCTCGTCATCATGGATCCGATGATCAATCCGGACGGGCGCGACCGCTACGTGAACTGGTACAACCGCATGGTGGGCATGCATGTAGATGCGACGCCCGGGGCCATTGAGCACAATGAGACCTGGCCGGGCGGGCGCACGAACCACTACTTTTTCGACCTTAACCGGGACTGGTCGTGGCTGACGCAGACCGAAACGCGGCAACGCATGGCGCGCTACCGCGAATGGTTGCCGCAGGTCCACGTGGACTTTCACGAGCAGGGCGTGGACAGCCCGTATTACTTTGCGCCGGCGGCCGAGCCCTACCATCCCGTCATCACCGACTGGCAGCGGGAATTCCAGCAGGTCATTGGACGCAACCACGCGTCCTATTTCGACGCCAACGGGTGGCTCTACTTCACGCGCCAGGTGTTCGACCTCTATTATCCGGGCTACGGCGATACCTTCCCGATCTACAACGGCGCCATTGGCATGACCTACGAGCAGGGCGGATCGGGCCGCGCCGGGCTCGCCGTTGAAACCGCCGAGGGCGACACGCTGCGCCTCTCGGATCGTATTGCGGGTCATTACACGACCGGCATGTCAACGGTCGAGGTCGCGTCTCGGTATGCCGACGAGCTCCTTGCGCAGTTCTCCGCGTTTTTCGCGGGCACGTCGCCGGCCACGGCGCATAAAAGCCAGAGCGATGGCGCTGCCGCCTGGCTCGTGCGAAGCGCCGGGAGCGGCGAGGCGCTCGACGCGCTCACGCGCCATCTGGACGGACTGGGCATTCTCTACGGGCACCCATCGCGCGCCGGCGAGCGTGTAGACGCCACGGCGTGGCGCTCGGGCGAAAATGCCCGTGTCGAACTCCACGAGCGCGACATCATTGTACCCGCCGACCAGCCGCGTCGGGTGCTCGCGCGGGTTCTTTTCGAGCGGACCTCCGCCCTTCCCGACTCCCTGACGTACGATATCACGGCCTGGGCGCTGCCCTATGTCTACGACCTGGACGCGTTCTCGCTCGCGAGGGGCGCGGCGGTGGACCTGGCGCCAAGCAGCGTATCTACCGGAACTGCGCGAAAAACAGCGACCCGCGCGGACGTGGCGCCGCCCGGCACGTATGCGTGGTATTTCGAGGGGGACGATCCAGCATTTCTGGCTGAACTGCTGCGGCGGGGTATCCGGGTGCGCTACAATACGGAGCCCATTACGCTTGGCGGCGACGTGTTTCCGCGCGGTACGCTGATTGTGACCCGGCGCGGAAATGAGGCTTTCGGCGGGAAGCTGCATGGCATGCTGGCTGAAATCGCTGCGGCGCACGAAGAAGCGGCGACTTTTTCGGCGACAGGCATGGTCGACAAGGGCCCGGATCTGGGATCGGGCGACGTGCGCTACATTGAGGCGCCGCGCATTGCCATGCCGTTCGGCAGCCCGGCATCGAGCGCATCGGCCGGGCAGCTCTGGCATTATTTTGACGAGGTGATCGGCTATCCGGTGACGCGGATGGAGCCGAATGATTTCAAAGGCGCCGATCTCAGTACGTGGGATGTGATCGTGCTGCCTTCCGGAAGTTGGTCAACTGTCTGGAACGAGGAGGGACTCGGCGCGCTGCGTGACTGGGTGCGCGCGGGTGGACGCCTCGTGGCCTTTGGCGGCGCGGCGTCATGGCTGGCGGGCAAGGAGGGATTTGCGCTCAAGGAAGTGAAAAAGGTCGAGACTCCCGAAGACAGCGTGCGCGCCGAGCGGGCCGCAGCCAAACGCTACGCCGATCGTGAGCGCGACGGGCTGACGACGGACAACCCCGGAGCCATTTTTGAGGTCGCCGTCGACGGAACGCATCCGCTGGGATACGGCTTCGGCGAGACCTCCTGGATGCTCTCGCGCCAAGGCTCCGGGCACGAGGTCATGCTGGACGGCTCGGCCTGGAATGTCGGCATTCTCGGCCGCCGGGTATCGGGCCACATCGGGTATCGGGCCGAGGAGCGGGTTGACGGGACGCTGTCATTTGGCGCCGAGTCCATGGGCCGGGGAAGCGTCGTCTACCTGCTCGATGATCCGCTATACCGGGCATTCTGGTACAGCGGCCGCCGGCTCGTGGCCAACGCACTGTTTCTGGTGGGGCAGTAAGGGGCGAGGTGGCCGTCCGTCAGGGGGTCAGGGCGAGGTGGCCGTCAGGAACGCGTAGGCCAAAACGAGGATGTCGGTCATGACGAGCAAAAAGAGTATGATTGTCTCGAACATCGAGAAGTGCCGCCGTGCCTCGTAGGCGCGCCGGATTTCGCGGCTCTTGATGAACCCGCGGCGGTCGTTCGTCATCAGGATGGCCACCTGTACGAAGATGGCCGACAGCGTCATCCAGGCCCAGCCCAGATTCAGACTCAGCGGCAATACGGCGCCGGCCGCACCTACGGGCGCGACCAGCCAGAAGACAACAACCGCTGGCAGACCGGTCTTGCGGTCGCTCATGTCGTGACGCTTCTTGGTACGGACGGTGCGTTTCTGCTTCACGTTCAGATTCAGACCTTTGAGGTTCACGGGCGTTCGGACGAGGTTGGGGTGGACACCATAGCCGGACTCCCTGCGGGTCGGCGTGCAGACGGAATATACGCTACGGGCGCTCCTCACGCCTATGTACGTCAGCTTCAGCGGGTTGTGTTGGCATCGCGCCAACCGGCCCTACTTCAAACTCCGGGGCGGTGTGTTCGCCCGCAGCTGATCCTCGATGCGCTGCAGCAGATGAATGAGTGTCGTGTGTCCGAGCACGGTCAGGGCCTTCTCGAACGAGAACCACTTCACGTCGGTGATTTTTTCCTCGAGCTGCGGCGTGAAATGACGCTCCGGGGTCAGCATGTGGTACCAGTAGGTGGTTTTCACAACGAAGGAATCGTCCTCGGCATAGCCGTGCACCGTGGTATCCAGAAAACCGAGGACGCGGACGCTGTCAATACCGAGCTCCTCGCAGACTTCCCGCTTCGCGCACTGCTCTATGGTCTCGCCCGGGTCGAGTTTCCCTTTGGCAATGTCCCACTTCCCTTTCCGGAAAATGAGCAGCACCTTCATTTTCTTCCTGCCCATGCGCGTGATAACACCCCCACCAGCGATGACTTCGTGTGTGGGCAGGAAGGGTCCCACGTTGAGCAGGGCTTCTTTCGGCAACTTTCCGGTCTCGGCGACAGGCGCTTCGAGCTTCGTCGTATCGACCACCAGGACTTCCTTCTTGACGGTCTTTTCTGCGGCTTTTTCTGCCTCCCGATGCAGCCGGTAGAGCCGCTTCTGGGAAAAGCGCTCCGGTGAAATTCCTTTTTTGGCTTTTCGGACCTTGTCGATGTAGAAGTAATACATGCCGGTCAAGATACAATAGGCGGCGCTCAGTGCACGTATTGTGCCGATGTGGAGGTGTGCAGCTCGCGGCCCCACGTGTGCATCAGGTTTTCGGCCGCCTGATACGGGCTCAGGAAAAAGCAGGCGTCCCCGAGCTCGTTGATCAGGCCCGACTGCCTGATAAGATCCATGACCGGGGGCTTGACGCCGCCAAATACGAGGACAATGTGCCGCGAGGCAAGGCTTTCGTGCAGTTCCGATAGCACGGCAAGCGCCGTCGTATCCACGTCGTTTATGGGCTGGGCATCGATGATGATGGCGCGGCATGGCGTCGTTGCGGTCAGCTCCAGGACGGCATCGCGCAGGCGCTCGGCGTTGATAAACGTGAAGGAGGCATCCATGCGAAGTGCCACAATGTCGGCGATTGGCCGGGCGTCCGCATGGTGCTCCAGCTCCTTGAACGTCTGCGTGCCGGGCATGAGACCGAGCAGGGAGATGTTGGGGCGGCTTTTTCGGGCCATGACGGCCAGAATGGAAAACGCAATACCCGCCAGAATGCCCTGCTGGATACCCACGAGCAGCGTGACGAGAAACGTCAACAGCGCAATCAGGCCATCGGTACGTTTCGTGCGCAGGAGGTAGCGCAGCTCGCGCACATCGACAAGTGTGGCCACGGCTACGATGATGATGGCCGAAAACGCGGCAATGGGCAGGTGCGTCAGCAGGGAGGTCAGAAAGAGAATGCTGAACAGGACGACGAGTGCTGCCACGGCATTCGAGAGCGCGGTTTTGGCCCCCGACGCGGCGGCAATCGCCGAGCGGGAATAGCTCCCCGATGAGGGCGGCGCAAGAAACAGACTCCCGATGGTATTGGCAAGGCCGACGGCCAGGAACTCGCGGTTGGCATTGATCCTGTATCCGAATCGGGATGCGAACAGCTTGCCGATTGAAATCGTGTTGACAAACTGGATGAGCGACAGCGTAACGACGGTCGGGATCAGGGTGCGGGCGGCTTCCAGGCTCCAGATGGGCAGCTGTGGGCGGGGCAAACCCGGCGGCACGACCCCGACCGTGTCCACCCCCCGTGATTCCAGCCCGAACATCCAGACGAGAGCGCCTGAGAGCACGACGGCGACCAGCGGGCCGGGAACGCGGGGAACGAGGCGGCGCAGGGCTACGAGCAGCCCGAGACTTCCCAGGCCTATGGCAAACGTTGGACCATTGAATGCGAACACCGCGCCGGCGGCCGATCGAAACAGGTTGATGGCGCTGCTCTGCATGGGCACGGGCAGCCCCATGAGACCCTTGATCTGGCTGAGCACCACGATGAGGGCCGCAGCCGAGACGAACCCCGCCAGCACAGGCCGGGACAGTAAATTGACCACAAAACCAACCCGCAGTAGGCCCAAAACCAACTGAAAGAGGCCCACAAGGAGCGTCAGCAGTAGTACAAGCGCAACGTACCCGGCACTGCCCGGCGCAGCGAGCGGCGTCACGGCTGCGGCAATGATAAGGCAGTCAATGGCGACAATGCCGAGGGCCACGTGCCGCCCGGTGCCGAGGAGCGCGTAGATCAGGAGGGGTACCAGTCCGGCGTAGAGGCCGTAGGCGGCCGGAAGTCCGGCCAGCAGCGCATAGGCCATACCCTGCGGGACCAGAATGACGCCCACCGTCAGCCCCGCGGTGACATCGCCCCGGAGTGCACTGCGCGTGTAGCCGGCGAGCGATGGAAACAGTGATATCATGCCGCAAGATACCTTTCTGCGAGTAGGACCGCTTCATGCAGATCCAGCCGGAGGTCGTTGGCCTCGATGCGCCGGCCGATGGCACTTTTTTCCATTTTGTCGCGGACAGGGCCCTTCACGGCCGCGAATCGGAGCTCCACGCCGCGCTCGGCAAGATCGGACATGAGCACGTCGAGTTCGTGAAGGGCCGACGCATCGATCCGGTTCACGGGGTACATGTCGAGTAGCACAATCCGCGTCGCGGGGTATTCGCGCACGGCGCCGTCGATCTGCTCCCGGACGAAATTCATGTTGGCAAAAAACAGAGAGGCATCGATGCGCAGAATGACGAGGCCGCTTGGCACCTCGGCCTCATTGTAGCGCAACGTGTTGCGGTAACTTGTCGTACCCGGGATCCTGCCGAGCCGGGCCGTGTGCGGGCGGGATGCCTGCCACGTGAAGAGCGCCAGCGAGAGTACAATGCCGAGCCCGATGCCCGCCACGAAACCGAGTAAGAGGGTCGAGAGGAACGTTGCCGCCAGCACAAACGCGTCGGGCCGGCTCGTGCGGTAAAGACGCACGACGTCGCCCCAGGAAATCAGGCTCTTCACAGCCAGGAGGATGATGGCGCCGAGCAGGGCCTGTGGCAAATGGGTAAAGAGCGGCGTCAGGAAAAGCAGCGTAAGGACAACGATGGCAACGCTGATGAGGCTGGCCACTGTCGTGTGCGCTCCCGCGTCGTGGCTCACGGCCGATCGCGCAAACCCGCCCGTCACGGGAAATGCCTGGAACAGGCTGCCGGCCACGTTCGCCGCGCCGAGCGCCCGAAGCTCCTGGGACGGGTCAATACGTGCACCGCTGCGCGTGGCAAAGCTCTGCGCGACGGCAATGGACTGCATGAAGCCGATGAGGCCGATGATGACGACCGTTGGCGCGAGCGTGCGGACTTCGCTCCAGGAGGCCGTGGGCAGGAAGGCGCTCGGCAGTCCAGCCGGGACGAAGCCAACAATCAGAAGGCCCGTCTCGTCGAGCCGCAGGAGCCAGGTGATAAGCGTGGCCACGAGTACGGCGATCATGGCAGCGGGCAGTTTTCGGCCCATCCGGCGAGAGATATGGCGGATGGCGACGATGAGCGCCATGCCGCCAAGGCCCATGACGACGGTCGGCCCGTCGGCGCCCGGAAGCGCCTGCCAGAGCGCCGACAGCGTATGCAGGAAGTCCCCCCGCGGAATAGATACGCCGAGGATGTGCTTGACCTGCGTGCTGCCAATCACAATCGCCGCAGCAGACGTGAATCCGCTCAAAACCGGACGTGAAAGCAGCGAGGTGAGCGACCCCAGCCCGGCCAGGCCCAGCCCGATCTGGAAGGCGCCCACCAGAAAGGAGAGCACGAGGACCAGCCGGATATAGTCGGTCGATGCAGCGGCCTCCATGGATCCGACGGCCGAGGCCACGAGCAGCGACACGATGGCCACGGGGCCAACGGCGAGCTGCCCGGACGTGCCCAGCGCGGCGTAGACCACGAGCGGTACGAGCGCGGCATAGAGACCGTAAATGGGCGGCATGCCGGCAATGAGGGCATAGGCCATGCCCTGGGGAATGAGCATTACGCCGACCGTCAGGCCAGCGTTCACATCGCCCGGCAGTAGGCTGGCGCGGCGGTACGTGCGGAGCGTTCGGATGAGCGGCACGAAGCGGGTCCATGCCAGCTCAGGCCGGTTCGGCCCGTAGGCGGATTCTGGCTGCACCGGGCGGGGAGGTGGCGGCACCGGTTTCACGGAGCGGCTCAGGTCGTGGCCTGGGCGGGAAGCTCGGCCGGGCCGAGCCCCTGTGCGCGCGCAAACGCGTCGAAGTCGCCGCCCACGTGGATGACGTCGTGTCCCCATCGGGTGAGCAGCGCCGCCGCGACCGCCGAGCGCGCTCCCGACTTGCAGTGAACGGCAATGGGAAGAGAAGTCGTGATTTCGCCGCGCCGCGGCACGAGCCGCGTGTAGGCAATGTTCTGGGCATGGGGCACATGCGCCTCGTCGTATTCCGTGCGGCCGCGCACATCAAGCACGTGGACGGGGCTCTGCTCCGCGTGCGAGGGCAGCTCCAGGATATCCATTTCCCGAATAGTGGCCGTGCGGCCGCCGGCCTCATGATAAGCGCCGAGCGCAACCGGCGTCAGATAGCCGATAATGTGGTCCAGTCCAATCCGCACGAGATCCCGGACGGCGGTCGCCACGTTTTCCTCGTCAATTACGAGCACAATCGACTCGGTGTCGCCAATAACGCTACCCGCCGCCGTATTGAAGGACTTGTCGAGCGGCGCATAGAGCGCTCCCGGAAGATGATGCGCCATGAACGCGCTCTTGTCGAGACGCGTATCGAGGACCACCACGTCGTCCCGGCCAAGGAGCGCCTCCAGTTCGTCGGCGGCCACGCTGCGCGGCACGGGAAGCGCACCCAGAACGGCCGGCCCCTTCCGATTGTCCCGCTTCATGCGGGCAAAATACATGGGCGGCTCGGGCTGCCCATCCAGAATGGCGCGGACAAAGGCCTCTTCGCCGCCGTCCGCAGCGCGGATGGCGGCATTGAAACGCCGTTCATACCCCACGGTCGATTCCGGAACCGCGCCGAGGGCTTTCCCGCACGCCGACCCGGCGCCGTGGGCCGGCCAGACCTGGAGGTAGTCATCCAGCCCCAGAAAGCGCTGTACCGAGTGGTAGAGGCGATGCGCAGAGGGCTCCATGGCGCCCGTCACGCCGGCCGCCGATTCGAGCAGGTCGGGCCGCCCGAGATCACCGACGAACACGAAGTCGCCCGAGATCAGGCCCATCGGCTCGGTGGCACCGCCGCCCAGGTCGGTCACGAGGTAGGAAATGTGTTCGGGCGTGTGGCCCGGCGTGTGCACGGCCGTAAAACGGATATTGCCGACCTGGAATGCGTCCCCGTCGGTGAGGAGTACATGGTCGAACGCCGAGCCACGAAGGAATTCGTATTTCCAGTCGGCGTCCCCCTCGTCGGATGCGTACACCCGCGTACCGCGCTCAGCAAACTCCCTCAGCCCGGACAGGTAATCGGCGTGGATGTGCGTATCGGCCGCCGCGACGATCGTCATCCCCTCCTTTTCGGCCAAGGCAAGGTACTGGTCTATGTCGCGCTCGGGATCGAAAATGATGGCCTCATGCGTGGCCTCGCAGCCAATCAGATAGGCATACTGCGCCAGTTTCTCGTCGAAAATCTGTCGGAAAAGCATGGGTACGGTCCGGCGGATGGGTCAGCATGGTTGGCGGGGCCCGTGTGGCCGGTGCCGAAACCGTACCAACCGACATGACGCCAATGCCGTTCCCCGGGACGTTTCCAGCCGCGTTCACGACCAGGCCGGGCCCGCAGCGTTCACGACCAGGCCGGGCCCGCCCGCCAGGTGGTTACGGCGCGGGTTCTCCGAGCCGGATATCCTTGGCCTCGAGCTGCAGCGACGTACGCCCGTTCCACGTGTTTTCCTGGACCGCATAGAGCATTTCGAGGGGCGCACCCGTTGCCTGGCTTTCGGTCACAACGTCCAGATGCTTGGCCAGTTTGAATCCGATCACGTTCCTTTTTGGTCCACCATCCCGATCCCGGACCGCAAAACGCAGGTGTGAACGGTCTTTGCCAACGGTCGATATCGGGCCCGTTACGACCAGGTTGCGCGCCCAGAACACGGGCATTTCGTTGTCCGGCCCGTACGGCGCGAACTGGCGCAGCGTTTTCCACAGCTTCTGATCGATCAGGGAGACGGGAAGCTCGGCATCAAACTCCATGACCGGTGTCAGGACGTCGGGCGTAATGGCATTGGTTACCGCCTTCTCAAATCGCTCCGCAAATTCGGCGACCCTGTCGAGTGGCAGCGTGACACCCGCGGCAAAGTTGTGCCCGCCAAATTCGGTCAGCATATCGCTGCACGATTCGAGTGCCTCGTAGATGTTGATACCCGCCACGGAGCGGGCACTCCCCTTGGCGAGTCCGTTCACGGTGGTCATCATGACCGTCGGCCGGAAATGCCGCTCCACGAGACGGCTCGCCACGATTCCGATCACGCCCATGTGCCAGTCTTCGTTATGCAGCACGAGCGTATGCCGATGCCCGCGGGCCAGCACCTGGTCGGCCGCCTTGAAGGCGGATATCTGCGCCTCGCGATCGAGCTCGCGGCGCTCTTCATTGAGCCTTTCGAGCTGCCGAGCTCTCGCCGCGGCCTCGATTTCGTCCGGCGCCAGCATGAGCGCCACGGCGCGCTCAGCGTTACCGACGCGGCCAGCGGCATTGATTCTGGGCCCAATGGAAAACATGATCTGCGTGGCCGTGCACGAACTCAGTCGCAACCCCGCCTCCTCGGCCAGCATGCGCAGCCCAACGCGGGCGCCCTGCCTGAGCCGCGCGAGCCCCTCGCGCAGGAGAATCCTGTTTTCGTCGGTCACCGAGACCACATCGGCGGCCGTGCCGAGCGCCACGAGATCCAGGAAATCGTAGATATCGCCGCGCCTCCGCTTTTGCCGCTCCTCCATGGCGGCGACCAGCTTGAAGGCGAGGCCCACCGCGCACAGATCCTTGAACGGATAGGCGCAGTCCTTGCGCTTGGGGTTCAGTACGGCAACGGCGTACGGAAGCGTTTCGAGCGTCGTGTGGTGGTCGCACACAATGAGATCAATTCCGAGGCTGCGAATGTACTCCGCCTCATCTATCGCCGTCACTCCGCAGTCGAGCGCCACAATCAGGTCCGCGCCATCGGCCACCGCCTCGTCAACACCCTTTTTGGACAGGCCGTATCCGTGCTCGAATCGGGTCGGTACGAAATACGACGCCTTGTTGCCCACGTCGCGGAGGTAGCGGACGAGGAGCGTCGTGGCTGTGGTCCCGTCTACGTCGTAATCGCCGTAGACTACAATGCGCTCGCTGCGGTCGAGTGCCTGTTGCAGGCGGTCCACCGCCCGATCCATGTCCTGCATGAGCCAGGGGCTGTGCAGGCTCGACGGACCGGCTCGAAACCAGGTCCGGGCGGCATCATACGTGGTAATTCCGCGAACACACAGTGCCCGGGCCAACGGCTCGGGCATATTATTGAGTGCGGCGGCGAGGCTATCTACGGTCGATTGGGGTCCGGCGGGCTTGGGCTGCCATTTGCGAGCCGTGCCCCCAGTGTGTGGGCTCTTCATGCGGCCTGTTACACCGAAACAGCCGTCTAGGTCCGTGTTCGAAAAATGGTCAGCCGGCGGAGCGGAACAGCACCAGTGAGACCCAGGAAACTGGTGCTGTCCGTTCCCTGCCAGCAGGACTGTTGTGTACGTTTCGGGAATACGAAGGCCGTGCACATCAGTATGGGAAGTATGGGATTCAGACACGCGAAAACGCTGCTGACTGAACTATTCGAAATCTACCCAACTGGTGCGGCGCGGCGCCTCACAGAAACATGACAAAATGCTTTCTTTTGTCAGAATGCCCGTTTTTCTTATTCAGGTTTCCCGTCGACCATGCGCTGAATGCCGAGCGGATTTTCATCCTGGAGTTCTTCCGGCAGCGATTCCTTGACCATGTCCTGCCAGCAGAAACGACGCGTCCAGCGGAAAATGGCGGCCGTACCGACGGCGGTTTCGCGCCCATCGCTCGTTGCAGGATAGGGCCCGCCGTGCACCATGGCGCTGCACACCTCGACGCCCGTCGGAAAACTGTTCAGCAGTAGCCGCCCGACCCGGCTTTTGAGCGCCTCCACAAGATCGCTGCTGAGCGGCCGATCCGATTCATCGTAATGAATGGTTCCGGTCAGCTGGCCCTCCATGCCGCGAATGATGTCGGCGAGTTTTTGGGTGGATGCGTACGTCACGAGTGTCGTGGCCGGACCGAAGGCTTCTTCGGCCAGGCTGCTGTCGCGCGCGAATGCATGGAGCGTTGTTTTGAAGACGAATGGATGCATGGCTTTCCCGGCGTGGTCGCCGCCGGTAGCGCCACGTCCCTGCCCGCCGACTACGATTTCCAGGTCGTCGCGGCCCGTGCGCGCAGCGACGCTGGCCGCGTAGGATTCGGCGATTCCGCGGTGGAGCGCCGTGCCTCCTTTGACGCCGTCCAGGGCGTCCGAGAGCTCGCGCGCAAAGGCGTCCGCCGCCGCTTCAGGGACAAACACGAGGCCGGGGTTGGTACAGAACTGCCCCGCGCCGAGCGTTACGCTGCCGGCGAGGCCCTGGGCTATGGCCGCGGCGCGGCCCGAGGCGGCACCAGGGAGAATAACGACCGGGTTGATGCTCGACATTTCGGCGAAGACGGGAATCGGCTCGGGCCGCGCCGCGGCCGCGCCGGCGAGCGCCAATCCACCGCCGCGTGACCCCGTGAAGCCAACCGCCTTGATGGCCGCGTGCTCAACGAGCGGCACGCCCACCTGCTGGCCCGTGCCCTGGAGCAGGGCGAAAACGCCGTCCGGCATATTGGTTTTTGCGGCCGCGCGCAAAATGGCCTGGCCTACGAGCTGACTGGTACCCGGATGCGCCCAGTGGGCGACGGCCACGACCGGGCAGCCCGCTGCAAACGCCGCCGCGGTGTCGCCGCCTGCCACCGAGAATGCGAGCGGAAAATTGCTGGCCCCGAAGACGGCCACGGGGCCGAGCGGGATGAGCATGGAGCGGATGTCCGGCTTGGGAACAGGCGTGCGATCGGGCTGCGCCCGCTCTATGCGCGCATCGACCCAGGATCCTTCGTCGAGAAGAGCGGCAAACATGCGAAGCTGGCCCATCGTGCGTCCGAGCTCGCCGCCCACTCGGCCCTCAGGGAGCGCCGTTTCGCGCGGGACGAGGGCGATCAGGTCGTCGCGGCTGGCTTCCAACTCGTCGGCTATTGCCCGCAGGAATGCGGCGCGCTCTCTGCCTGGCATGACGCTGAAAGGGCCGAACGCGCGGCCCGCGGCTTCAGCCGCACCCGTGATGTCCGCAGGAGTGGCCACCTGGTACGCGGATTCGTGTGCTTCGCCTGTGGCGGGGTTGACGGCTTGGACAGTGGAGGTCGACATGTGGTGCAGAGTTTTTTAGAAGGCTGTTGGGTTGACGCCGGGTTCGAGGCGCGTATTACGCTATCTGAACAATTTTACGTCAAACTACAGGTACAGCCGTCCCATTGCCAATAAAACGCATAATTTGTCCAGAAATCCATATGTAACTTTTATTGTTACATATATTTGATATGCCTGTTGCCGGTAATATGGTCGTCAATATGGTCGTCGGATCATGCGGTTCTCGGCGCGCCGGCCACCCAGAGCGTGGCGAGATCCCGCGTGCCCATCCAGTAGGTCAGATCCCGCACGTGATCCACATTCCAGAACGCCAGATCAGCGCGCATGCCGGGAGCCAGCACGCCGCGGTCTGTGAGGCCGAGCGCGCGGGCGGCATGCTGCGTCGCTCCGCGGAGGCATTCCTCGGGTGTCAGCCCAAAGAGGGCCGATGCCAGCGACATGGCCGAGCGAAGCGAGGCCATGGGGGACGTCCCGGGATTGCAGTCGGTGGCGACAGCCATCGGGACGCCGGCCGCCCGCAGAGCTTTTGTCGGGGGCGGATTCGATTCGCCGAGCATGAGATAGGCGCCGGGCAGCAGCACGGCGACCGTGCCGGCGGCGGCCATGGCCCGGACGCCGGCGTCCGACGTGTACTCCAGATGATCGGCCGAGAGCGCCCCAAAGCGGGCGGCCAGCTCCGCTCCGCCGCCCGGCGTGAGCTGGTCGGCGTGCAGGCGCGCGGGCAGGCCCATCGCACGGGCGCGCTCAAAGATCCGTTCCACGTGTTCGGTATGGAAGGCAATGGACTCGAGGAACGCATCGACCATATCCACCAGACCCTCCTTGTGCGCTGCCGGCAGGATGTCGTTCAGAATAAGGTCGACGTAGGCATCCATGCGGCCCTTGAATTCGGGCGGCAGGGCGTGCGCGGCGAGGAGCGTGCGCCGCACGGTGATACCGGCCTCCTGGCCGAGCCGCGTCGCCGCGCGGAGCATGCGCAGTTCTGTTTCGAGGTCGAGCCCGTACCCGGATTTGATTTCGACGGTTGCGCATCCGCCAGCGATGAGGGCGCGTAGGCGGGGGCGCGCCGATTGGACGAGCTCGTCCTCGGTGGCTGCGCGGGTTGCCCGGACGGACGACATGATCCCACCGCCGCGGCGCGCGATGTCCTCGTAGCTGGCCCCGGTGAGGCGCTCTTCGAACTCCTCGGCCCGGCTTCCTCCAAAAACAAGGTGCGTGTGGCAGTCAATGAGCGCGGGCGTAATCCAGCGGCCCTCGGCGCTGTGCGTATCGCCCGCTGTCTTCTTTGGGAGGTCGGCCGCGGGGCCCACCCAGTCTATGAGGCCGTTCCGGATGGCGATGGCTCCGCCCGGTATCGCTCCGTAGGGTGTGGCGGTGCCGGTGGCGGAGCCGGAGGGAACGGCGCCGGTCAGCGTGGCGAGGTTGGCATTCGTGATGAGTACGTCCCAGTCTGGCATGATTCCTTGTGGCGGTGGTAGTGGGAGTGGCGTGCGCCGGCGAGCACCGTATGGTACCTTTCGTGGCGCATACGCACGAAGCGATGCGATTCAGAATGAAAAGTAACTGAAATGAGCCCCACCAACACCGAAACCAACACCAAATCCGAACGCGAAACCATTTTTGCCGAGCGGGCGTGGCTCCCAGGCGGGTGGGCCCGGAATGTGAGGCTCGTCGTGTCGGATGGGTGCTTCGAGGCGGTGGAGGCCGATCAGGTGGCCGGTCCGAAGGATATCCGGGTCGATGCGGCGCTACCGGGCCTGGTCAACGCGCACAGTCATGCCTTTCAGCGGGCGCTGGTGGCGAGCACGGAAGCGCCCGTCCGGGCGCCATCGCGGGCCGAAAGCGAAGCCCAAGCCGCAGGTGAAAATGAATCCACAGGTGAAATTGAATCCGCAGGTGAAATCGAAGCCGCAGGTGAAATCGAAGCCGCATTCGAGGCCGATACATTCTGGTCGTGGCGCGAGGGCATGTACCGCCTGGCGGCGCGCATCTCCCCAGATGCGCTGCGTACGGTAGCGCGGCAATTGTATGCGGAGCTGCTGACCGGCGGGTACACGAGTGTCGTGGAGTTCCATTACCTGTTCGCGGGGGAGCCCGGGGCGAAGGGGTCGGTGGACGGGGCTCGGGCCATGATGCGGGCGCTGTCGGGTGCGGCCGAGGACGTAGGAATCCGGCTCATCTGGGTGCCGGTACTGTATGCCTATTCGGGATTCGGGCGCGTGAGCGGCGAAGCGCCGGGAACGGGCGCACCGCCGACGGTGGGGCAGCGGCCATTTGTGCTGGATGAATCTGTTTACATGGCGCATCTTGAGGAGGCGCACCGTGCGGAAAGTGCGCTTTTCAGGGTCGGAGCGGGCGTGCACAGCCTGCGGGCCGCGAACATGGATATGACGCGGCGCGTGGCCGGTTGGGCGCTCCGCCATGCGCGGCCCATGCATTTACATGTGGCTGAGCAGCCGCAAGAAGTGGAAGACTGTGTGGCGGCTACAGGGAAGCGACCGGTGGCGTGGCTCGTTGCCGAGGCCGGCGTAGATGCGTCATGGTGCCTCGTCCACGCGACGCACATGGATGAGGCCGAAACGGAGGCGCTGGCCCGGTCGGGGGCTGTCGTCTGCCTGTGCCCGACGACGGAGGCCAATCTGGGCGATGGCTTTTTCCGGCTTCGCCAGTGGCTCGGGGCCGGTGGGCAGCTGGCCATCGGATCGGACAGTCAGGTGGGCACGAACGCCTATGAGGAGCTGCGCTGGCTCGAGTACGGACAGCGGCTTGCGACGGGGACGCGGAACGTGGCATCTCATGCCGTTGGAGCGTCTCGGCCCGCGGCCGAAGTCTTGTTCGATGCCGTGCTCAGGGGTGGGCATCGGGCGGCGGGATTGGACGCTGTCCGCGAAGATGGGCGGGATTCCGCCTCTCGCCGCCGGGAAATCGTCGGGCTGGTGGCGGGCGCACCGGCGGATCTGGTCGTGTTTGGCAGGAATGACCCGCGTTTTGCGGGCTGCGATTTTGCCGAGAATGATTCTATGGCAGAGGGTGCTGCGACAAACGATACGGACACGCTGCTCTCCGCGCTCGTTTTCTCGGCGACCCCTCCTCACGCCGAACGGGTCCTGACGGCTGGGCGCTGGGCGGTGGTGGACGGCGCGTGCGCGGGCCTATCGCCGGTGCACCGAAGGGAATTCGCTCGTATCATGAGGGCGCTGAACGCAACGTAAGTGGCCCTGCTGAGTGGCCCTGCTGAGTGGCACTTCCAAACCCATTACCGATACATCAATCATGACGGACAATCTATACTGGGTCCTTGTGGCCGACGTGAACGAAGGCCAGGAGGCGGCGCTGCGGGCGCTCGCCAAAACCTTTGTCGAGAGAACGAAGACGGAGCCGGGGGCGCTGGCCTATGAGTGGTCGTTCTCGGACGATAACAGCCGGCTGCACATCCATGAGCGCTATGCCAGCAGCGAGGCCGCCCTCGCACACCTGGCCAACATGGGCCCGGTGCTGGGAAATCTGCTCGCACTCGTATCGGTCGAGCGGCTTGACTGCTATGGCAGCGTAAGCGACGCCTTCCGAGAGGCCACGCGGGACCTGCCCATGGTGTATCACACCCAGTTCGCCGGGTTCAGCAGATAAGTAGGGCCTGTTAACACGTTTCCAAAGCTCGCTGACGCCTTCTACTTCAAGCGGCGCCGTCGCGCCTGGGCGCCGTTTTTGCTTGGTGCGGACTTGTGCTTGGAGGGCACGCGCTTGCGGGGAGGTTTCGTGCCACCTGTTTCACCGGGCGTTGAGATATCCAGTTTCTGACCGCAGACCCAGACATTTTTGAGCGCCAGGAACACGTCTTTGGGCATGCCGGCGGGCATGTCGACGAGGCTGTGATCGTCCTGGATGTCGATGTGGCCGATGTAGCGCGCATCGAGCCCTGTTTCGTTCGCAATGGCACCCACCAGGTTGCCGGGCTTGACGTCGTGCGACTGGCCAACTTCCACGCGGTAGGTCAGCATGCCCACGCGCTCGGAAGGTCCCGCGCCGGATCTCTCCCTGCGACCGGACTGTTCACCGCGGTCGCTGCGGCCACCACGATCGTCCGAGCCGTTTCGCTTGCTGCGACCACCGCGATCGTCCGATCGGCCGTGATCTCCCCGGCCGGTCCGCTCCGTGCGGCCTTGTTTCGCGTCGGGCTGGAGTACGAGGTCGCGCCCACTGAGGGCCATCTTTGCGAGTGCAGCCGCGATTTCGATCGCGGGTACGTCGTGATCTTCCTGGTACTGCTCCACGAGGCGCTGCAGGAAGTCGAGCTCCCCGGCGCCGAGCGTATCGGTAATGCCCTGCTTGAAGTCAGCGATGCGCTTGTTCGACACCATTTCGACGGTCGGCAGCTTCATGGGCTCGACTTTCTGGCGTGTGGCGCGCTCAATGGCCTGCAGCAGGCGCCGCTCGCGCGGCGCTACGAACAGAATGGCCTTGCCCTCGCGTCCGGCGCGCCCTGTGCGTCCAATACGGTGGATATAGGACTCGGTGCCGTTCGGAATATCGTAGTTCACCACATGCGTAATGCGGTCCACATCGAGACCGCGCGCAGCTACATCGGTGGCCACGAGGATGTCCAGGCTGCCTGACTTGAGGCGCTCGACCATCTGCTCGCGGTGGGGCTGCGCCATATCGCCATTCAGCGCAGCGGCCGAATAGCCACGCGCCTCCAGCTTGTCGGCGAGCTCGGTGGTTGCCACTTTCGTGCGCACAAAAATCAGCATGCCCTCAAAGGGCTCGACCTCGAGAATCCGGGTCAACGCATCGAGTTTGTGCAGCCCGCTCACAAGCCAGTAGGTCTGCTTTATGAGCGCGGCGGTGGCCGCCTGCGCCTTGATGGCTATTTCGTGCGCGTTGGTAAGGTGTTTCTTTGCGATGCGGACGATCTGCGTGGGCATGGTCGCCGAAAAGAGCGCAATCTGGCGCTTCGGGGGCGTCTGCTCGAGAATCCACTCTACATCGTCAATAAACCCCATGCGCAACATTTCGTCGGCCTCGTCGAGAACGAGAGCCTGCAGCGAATCGAGCTTGAGCGTGCCCTTGCGCATATGGTCCATGATGCGGCCGGGCGTGCCTACGATGGCCTGTACGCCGCGCTTGAGCTGACGGATCTGCCCGCCGTAGGCCTGACCGCCGTAGACGGGGAGCACGTGGAAGCCGTGCAGATGGCTGGCGTAGCTCTGCAGCGCCTCGGCCACCTGGATGGCGAGTTCGCGCGTCGGCGTGAGCACGAGAAGCTGCACGTTGCGGTTTTTGAGGTCAATCCGCGCGAGCAGAGGCAGCGCGAAGGCCGCCGTTTTTCCGGTGCCCGTCGGGGCGCGACCGACCAGGTCGCGCCCCTCGAGGAGCGGCCCAATGGCCTCTTCCTGAATGGGTGACGGTGTTTCGTAGCCCACGTCGCGGACGGCCGCCATGAGCGGCTCCGGAAGGTTGAAATCCTGGAATGTCATGCCGTTTACCGTCTGCGGCGGGAGGAGCCGTTTCCTGCGGCGCGGCCGTTCCGGGAGGAGCGTGCACTGGAAGAACCGGAGCTGGAGGAGCGGCCGTTTGAGGAACGACCCCCGGACGAACGACCATTCGAGGAGCGGCCCCCGGAAGGTCTGCCACTTTTGACCTGTGCACCGCGCTGCGGCCCGTCGGCGTGCCGAGCGGCAATCCGGTCGTCGTGGTAGGCATGCTCCGCATCGACCATGACCTTCTGACGGATAATATGCTCGATGGCGTGCAGGTAGGCTACTTCGTCGAAGTCACAGAAAGAAACCGCGGCGCCGTCCGCACCGGCGCGGGCCGTGCGGCCAATGCGGTGGACGTAACTTTCGGGCTCGTTCGGGAGATCGAAGTTGATCACATGGCTGACGTCGTCCACATCAATACCGCGCGATGCGATGTCAGTCGCTACGAGCACGCGTGTGCGGCCTTCCTTGAAACCCTCGAGCGCGCGCTGGCGGGCGCCCTGGGACTTGTTGCCGTGGATGGCATCGCTCCCGATACCGCGCTGGTCGAGGAATTTGGCGACGCGGTTGGCGCCGTGCTTCGTGCGGGTAAACACAATGGCGCGGTCGAGCGCCGGGTTGTCGAGCAGGTCGCCGAGCAGTTCGCGTTTGTTTGCTTTTTCGACGAAGAGAACGCGCTGGGACACCTTTTCGGCGGTTGTAGCCTCCGGTTTGATGTCAATGCGCTCGTAGTCGTGGAGCAGCTCCGAGGCAAGCTTTGTTATGGCCTGCGGCATGGTGGCCGAGAAGAACAGCGTCTGTCGCCGCGGGGGCAGCTCGGAGACGATCTTGTTCACGTCGCGGATGAAGCCCATGTCGAGCATTCGGTCGGCCTCGTCGAGGACGAAGATTTCGACGGCGCCGAGATCAATCCAGCCCTGGTCAATCAGGTCGAGCAGGCGGCCCGGTGTGGCAATGAGGGTATCCACGCCGCGGCGCATGGCCTGCACCTGCGGATTCTGGCCTACGCCGCCATAAACGACGGTATGGCTCAGGCGGAGGTACTTACCGTAGGTGGTCATGCTCTCGCCAATCTGTATGGCAAGTTCGCGTGTCGGCGTGAGGATGAGTGCGCGGGGGGCGCGGGGTTCGGGTCGGCGCCGGTCGGCATCGAGCTGCTGCAGAATAGGCAGCGTGAAGGCAGCCGTCTTGCCGGTGCCGGTTTGGGCTACGCCCAGTACGTCACGGCCGCGGGCCGCGTGGGGAATGGCCGCAGCTTGTACGGGGGTGGGTGTGTCGTAGCCTTCGGCTGCAACAGCACGCACGAGGGGCTCAATGAGTCCCAGGTCGGAAAAAGAAGTCAAAAAATTCGGGGGAAAGAGTGCGGTCGCGCCGCCGTCGGAATAGAGATCTGGAGCTCCGGGATGGGGCGGTCAGATGTGAATGCTGGCGCCGCCTGCGCGAATCCTGGATGCTGTTGGCCAAATTTGAGCCAGTCTAATAGAATGCAGCGGAGAAAGGGAAGTTCCGCAGTGGGATCCGGCGCTGAAAGGATGTGGGCGATGTAG
>JAJCYR010000042.1 GCA_029262775.1 Bacteroidota bacterium | reverse complement strand
CTGTCCGCCGCAGGCCTGATCCTGATACAGGGCGCATCTGCCCAGATCCAGGTCGATGTTGGGGATATACAGGGTGAAGTGGGTGATGTCGTCTCCGTACCCGTCACCCTCACCGATATTCCTGAATCCGGGTTTACGTCGTTCTCCTTCCGTGTTGTATCTACTACGGCGAACATGTCCTACGTGGGCAGATCCACCACGGGAACCATTCTTGAGCCGAAAGTCTGTGGCGGTTGTGGATGGAGCAGCAACAACTTTGAGGAGGGCAACAATCTTGTGACCGCATTCGGTGGGTCCTCCAATCCCATTACGGATGATGGCGTTCTGGTATTTCTGGAACTCAGCATAAATGGAACAGCAGGAGGGGGTATTCTGCAATTAGATGAAATGAGGTTCAATGTTTCCATTCCTGGACAAGGTGCTCCACCCGTACCGTTTGAACCTGATGTGCCAGAAAGTGGGTTGAACGTGCTCAGTCCACCCCAGCCGGTTGACGATGCCTACGAGGTTGATGAGGGGGGATTATTGACGGTAATCGTTGGATCAGGTGTGCTGGCGAATGACGTCGAGCCTGACGGAGATCCCATGACCGCAGCTGTTGTTACCGGTCCCGCCAGTGGCACGCTTGATCTTGATCCAGACGGTTCATTTGTCTACATGCATGATGGATCGGAGACGACGTCAGATTCGTTCGTTTATGAAGCCAGTGACGGATCGGCTACGGCTGAAGCTACGGTCACGATCACCATCAATCCGGTAAATGATGCACCGGTGTTTACCGATACGATTGCGGATGTGACGGTGGAAGTTGGTGCCCAGGTAGAAGGGCAGTTCGTGGCATCGGATGCAGAAAATGACGCATTGTCGTTCAGTATTGTGAGCGGACCCGCGGGTGCTTTTATAGACGTTTTTACCGGTACTTTTTCCTGGTCGGCTGATGCTGCCGGATCGTTCGCCGTGCAGGTCGTTGTTACCGATGGCGATATCGAGGTGTTGGCACCGGTTTTTACCATAACCGTACAGCTGGTCGAAACGGGCCACGGTGAACTGTCGGGTATTCATCAGCCGGTACTGCAACAGGTAGCTGGTAGCGGCGCGGTAACCGCACGCTACACCGAAGAAGACAATATGCTCGAAATCACGGGGTCCTTCATGGGACTGGAATCCCTTTTTGCGTCGGCGCAGGTCGGGGTGGGTGCTTTTGGAGATGGTGGCTCAAGTGTGCTGTCACTTACGCCGACCATGCAGGGTGGCAACCCGGGCGCAGACTCCGGCACCTTCGAGGCCGGGTCCAACACATTCGATCTCGATACCGTCTCCCTGTCCGGGGGAGTTACCGTACAGGAATTCATTGATGCGTATCGGGCCGGTAATGTGTTTGTCAACATTCGGACGACAGATCGGGTTGAGGGCGAACTCAGGGCGCAACTGAAACCAGCGAGTAACAACGCGCCATCGACCGTTGGTGTGACTGCTCCGTTCACCGCTGACGTGATGGGTGATCCCGGAGATATTCTTTTCGATATAACGTGGACCGGCTCGCCGGTGGACTCCGACGGCGATGACGTCAGGTTGGTGCTTGTTGCCAGCGCGGAAGAAAGCCTCGCTGACCTGGGTCAGATCCTGGCTGCCTACGACGTCACCGATAGTGCCGCGAACAGTGTTTCTGTAACGGTTGCCGAAGCGGCGGCCATGGTCGATGAGATTACAGGGGCTCCCCAGCCGGGTGCAGCTGCCACCGTGTATTGGCGACTGGCCTCGACCGATGGTGCAGCCATTGAAGCGGGGCAGACGGAATCGACGGTACTAACGCGGGGCGCCGTGACGGATACGGAACTGGATGAATCTATTCCTGGACAGTTTCTGCTGCGTGGAACGTATCCCAATCCTTTTGTTGACCGTACGCGCATTGAATTCGATTTGCCGGAGGCGGCTGACGTCGAAGTGCGTGTCATGGACATGCTGGGGCGGACTATGCTGACCCTGCCAGCACGAGCCATGCCTGCCGGAACGGATCAGTACGTGGAAGTCACAGCGTCCGACATGTCTTCTGGTATCTATCTGTACCAGGTCATTGCCAGCGGGCCGACCGGTACGCGGACGGCAACAGGCACCATGACGCTCCTGAAATAGCCGTGAAGTAGCCGCACCTTGGACATACTCCGAACGATAGGCAGGAGCGTCCACGTTGGTTTTGTTGCTGCGGCGCTTCTGCTTTCGAGCATGTGGCTGCTGGGTAGCCCTGTGCATGCGACGCTCCTGTTGGCTGGTACGGCGGGAGCAGTTCTGGTATACGCCGTAGATAGAAATTTCGGGTCGCGGCCGGAAGACGAGGTAAACCTGCGCCATTCCGGCAAGGGGTCAGGCGGAGAGTCGAGCGTGGTTCCACTGAACTTTTTGATGCTGCCGATTCTCTTGGGCCCATTCCCGCTGCGGGTCTGGGCGGCGGGCGCGGCGGCCGGCGCACTCGGACTTTGGTACGCGTTGCCCACAGCGTGGAGCCTCAAGCGCCTGCTCGGCCCGGCGCGGAGTCCATTCATTGCCCTCGTATGGGGAGTAGGCGTTGTAGCGCTGCCCGCCCTTTCAATGTCGGCTGCGCAGGCGCCCGGAGCGGTGCATGCGTACGGTGGTGGTACCCCGACCCCGTGGCTGCTTGTCCTCCTGCTTGCGGCCTACCGCACGCTGTGGCTGCTACCGAACGTGCTGTCGGCCGAGTATGTGGATCGTCCGGGAGACATCCATGCGGGCAATCCCGGCCTGACGGCGTCGTGGACGAGAAAACGACTCTACGGGGTCAACGTCGTCACAGGTACCGTGGCCCTCACGGCAGGCGTGGGCGTAGTCATGGCACTGAGCGCGACCGGGGCGGCCGGACCAACCGGGGCGGCCGCCCCGGCCGGTCTGACCGCAGCCGCCCTGTGGCTCGTTCTGGACCTCGCAGGGCTTGTCGCGCAGATCTTTCTCACGCGCCCGCAGTCTGCCCTCACCCGCCGCCGCGTGTTCCATCTGGATGTCATCGCTGCCTGGCCCGTAGTACCGGCCTTCCTGATTTGGGCGTGAAGGCGCTCCTACTCGCGGCCCCACCATGATGCATCCTTCCGCCGGAGCGAAATGACCATTCAGTGGTATATACTTACCGGTTGGTGCGCTTTTGATGCCGCGCCCTCGATATATTTCGTTTATTGCCGGTTAACCTATTGATCACTACGGACCATGCGAGCTCCCAAATACATCCATATCTCAGCCGTAGCCCTTGCTGCCCTGCTTATTTTCGATGGTAGCGCAAGGGCGCAGTCCATGCCAATTCAGCTTGATGTGGACCACGCCACGTTCGCCTACGACGATGGGCAGGCCCTACTGGAAATATACCTGGCCTTTGAAGCGGCCTCACTGACCTACACGGCCGCAGACGGTGGCTTTCTGGCCGAACTTGAGGTACGGCTTGCGCTCGTTCGCTCGACACAGGCCACCCTCGACGGCACCCCAACAGACCCCGTATGGTCGGAAGCAATACCGCTCTCGTTCATGGTGCCAGATACCACAACACTCGTTGAGGGGCAGCATTTCGTGCATCAGGTCCGCGCCAGCGTAGCCCCAGGCGAGTACGAGCTGCGTGCCACCATTCCCGCTGGGGCGCCCGGCCTGGACCAGGAATTGTCCGTGCGGCGGGACGTACTCGTCCAGAATTATGCGAAGGCTAATTCAGTCTCCGTGTCAGACGTGACACTTGCCAGCCAGATCACGCCGAGTCAGAATAATGAAGATCCCTTCTTCAAGAACGGAATGCTCATCCGGCCAAACGCCAACCAGCTTTTTGGCAGCGGATTGAATTTCCTGTTCTACTATGCAGAAGCGTATGGCCTGGACCAGGTCGACGCATCTACCGGAAAATACACGGTCTTTACGTACATCGCCGAGGCCAATATTCCGCAGCCCATGCCCAATTTTCAGCGGCGCGCGGAGCGGTCGCTGCGCAGTCCAGACGTGCTCGTCGGATCGTTCAATATCAAGAGCCTGCCGAGTGGCTCCTATTTTCTGCGCATAGCGCTTCTCAACGAAAACAACGAGGCCATCACCGAGCAGACACGCAAGTTTTTTGTCTACAATCCGGACGTGCAGGTGGAGCGGCCGGTGGCCGTCGAGACGGACTTTGAATCGAGCCAGTATGCGCACATGGACGAGGAGGAGGTAGACCGGATGGCGAAGCATATTCGCGCCATTGCGGCCGATTCAGAGTGGAAACGGCTTCGCTCCATCAAGGATCTGGACGAGCGCCGGCGGTTCATGATGGATTTCTGGCAGGCCCGTGACCCGAATGCGTCGACGCCGGTCAACGAGTACCAGGAGAATTTCTATGCCCTCGTGCAGTACGCCAACGACCGCTATACGACGAGTTTCACGGAGGGTTGGGCGACGGATCGCGGGCAGGTGCTGCTGAAATACGGTACGCCGACAGCTGTGGAGCCGCACTTGTTTGATCGTGGCATGGCTCCGTACGAGGTCTGGGAGTATAATAATATCTCCGGAGAGGGGCAGTCCATGTTTGTGTTTGCGGACATGGATGGGTTCGGCCGGTTCGAGCTGCTGCATTCGACGGTAACCGGGGAGCGGCAGGAGCAGAACTGGCAGAGCGTGATTGTCCGGTAGGATTCAACAGCCTTCTCGGTAAGCGCGTGCGGTAAGTCGGCGCGCGAATTGTATTTTGCTGCGCTGACTACGACCCGAATGGAGGGCGCCTACAACTAAGCCGAGGGGATATGACACTGGATCATACGTATATCGATGCGCTCGCATCGAGTGAGGGGAAAACGGTTACGCTCAAGGGGTGGCTGCAGAACAAACGAGGCTCGAAGGGGCTCTATTTTCTGATACTTCGCGATGGCACGGGGCTGTGTCAGTGCGTCGTGAATGAGGGCGAAGTCAGTGCCGCCTCATGGGCGGCTGCCGATGAGGCGACGCAGGAGAGCGCCCTCGCCGTGACGGGTCTTGTACGCGCCGACGAGCGCCAGGTGGGCGGATACGAAGTGCAGGTGACCGCCGCCGAGCTGATCCACAAGGCCGAAGAGTATCCGATTACGCCGAAGGAGCATGGGATCGATTTTCTCATGAACCACCGGCACCTCTGGCTGCGAAGCCGCCGCCAATGGGCCATCATGCGCGTGCGCAACCGCGTCATCATGTCCATCCACCAGTTTTTCCAGGAGCAGGGCTTCATCCAGATGGATGCGCCCATTCTGACCGGAAATGCCGTCGAGGGGACGTCGACCCTCTTCGAAATGGATTATTTCGATACGAAGGCCTATCTCACACAATCCGGGCAGCTGCACGGCGAGGCGATGGCGATGGCCATGGGGCGCATTTACACGTTCGGGCCCACGTTCCGGGCCGAAAAATCCAAGACGCGGCGGCATTTGACCGAGTTCTGGATGATTGAGCCCGAAATGGCGTTCTATGACCTCGCCATGGCCATGCAATTGGCCGAGGAAATGCTGTCCCGCATTGTGGCTGACGCGCTTCGGGGCTGCCGCGTGGAACTCGACGTGCTGGAGCGCGACACGGCGCCGCTCGAGCGCTCGACGGGTCCGTTTCCGCGCGTGACCTATACCGAGGCGGTCGATCTCCTGAAGTCGGACACGACGCGCCGCATGGTGACCGAAAAGATCGCGGCCCTCGAAAAGGAGCAGGAGGCCCTCGGGCGTGAGCGCGAGGACAGCAAAGCACGCTACGGACAGGTCAAAAAATGGGAAAAGCGCAACATGGATGCGCGCGAAATCGAGATCCAGACGCGCCTCACGGATATCGAGGAGCAGTTGCGCAACCTGCCCAGGTGGCAGGCATCGGCTAATGCGTTCGAATGGGGGTCGGATTTCGGTGGCAGCGACGAGACGCTGATTACGTGGCACTTCGATCGGCCCATCATTGTGCACCGCTTTCCGCAGCAGTTCAAGGCGTTCTATATGAAGCGCGATCCGGAAGATGACCGTCTGGCGCTTGGCATGGACGTCCTGGCCCCCGAGGGCTACGGCGAAATCGTGGGCGGCGGCGAGCGCGCGACGGACCTGGCGTTTCTCGAGCGGCAGGTCAAGGAACATGGGCTCCCCGAAGAGGTGTTCTCCTGGTACTTTGACCTGCGCCGGTACGGGTCGGTACCGCACAGCGGGTACGGCCTGGGCCTCGAGCGGACCGTGACATGGATCTGCGGCCTGCACCACCTGCGCGAGACCATTCCGTTCCCTCGGACACTCGACCGGCTGTATCCTTGAGCCGGTGAAGTACGTACCAGCCCACCACCAAACCCACAGCGATATGCGTATTTATTTTGATCGATGCGGCGCTTGCGCTGCTTATCCTGCCCGTTTCCTGTTCGTGGCCCTGATGTTGCTGGCCGCCGCGCCAGCGGCGGCCCAGATAACCTCTATTTCAACGCGCGGCGAGGGGCGAATTGAGATTCCCGCCGACATGGCGGAGGTGCGTGTTTCCATCGTGACTCGAAGCGCCGAGCCGGACCGCGCCTCCGAGCTGAGTGAATCGGAAACAGCGAAAGTCCTGCGGGCCGTTCGCGCAGCCGGCGTGCCCGAGACCGATTTGCAGGTGGCCAGCGTCCGCCTGCAGCCGCACCGGGAGTGGAACGGTGATCGGCGCGAGTGGGTGGAAGCAGGCTTTGAGGCCGTGCGCAGTGTGCGTATCACGGTGCGTGACCTCGGTCAGTTGCCGGGACTCGTGGCTTTGATCGTGGAAAATGGGGCCAACCGGATAGACGGCGTCCAGTACATGCTCGCCGAGCCGAATGATCATGAAGTCGAAGCGCTCCGTCTGGCTGTTATTGACGCCCGCCGCCGAGCCCGCGCCATTGCCGATGGACTGGATTATAATCACGTCCGGGCCGTATCGGTAACGGAGGAAGGGGTGAGCGCGCCGCAGTCCATGATGCGTGTTGAAAGCGCCATGCTGCAGAAAGGTGATGGCGGTGGAAACCCGGAGGCCTGGGCCGAGGGCACGATTACGGTACGCGCCGCCGTGCAGGTTCATTTCAACGCGTTCCAGAAGTAGCCGATGGCAGCACTCGTCGTTTCGATTTCTGGTATCCGTGGTATTGTGGGCGATGGGCTGAATCCAGAGGTCCTGGTTCGCTTTGTGGCGGCCTACGCCGCCTGGTGTAGGGAGAAGGCGGGCGCGGCGGGCGAGCGACAGGGCGCGGCCCGTCCCGCGGTTGTCGTGGGCCGCGATGCCCGCGTCTCGGGCCCCGTCTACGCCGAAATCACCATGAGCACGCTGCAGGCGGCCGGGCTGGACGTGATCAATGCGGGGCTCGCCACGACGCCGACCGTCGAATTGGCGGTGATACGGGAGCGGGCGGCCGGAGGTATTATTCTCAGCGCAAGCCACAACCCGGCCGAGTGGAATGCGCTCAAATTGCTCGGCCCGACGGGCGAATTCCTGACGCCCGAGGAAGCCGGAGACGTGATAGCCCGGGCCGAGGCTGGGTCCGCCGCCGCTGCGCCTGCCGCTGCGCCCTGGGCCGCGTGGAATGCGCTCGGCGGCCGCGCGCAGCGCGACTATCTGGACGAGCACATAGACCAGATCCTGGCACTCCCCGAAATAAATCCAGAGGCCATTGCCGCGCGGGATTTCCGCGTCGTGGTGGACGGCGTGAACTCGGTGGGCGGCGTGGCCATTCCTGCGCTGCTCCGGCGACTGGGCGTGGCGGCGGAGAACATTATCGAGGTCAACTGCGAGCCGACAGGCCTGTTCGCGCATCCGGCCGAGCCGCTGCCAGAGAACCTCATTGACACCTGCCGCGTGGTCGAGCGCGAAGGCGCTGACCTGGGGATCGTGGTCGATCCTGATGCCGACCGCCTGGCGCTCATCGAAGACGGCGGTCGCTATATGAGTGAAGAGCTCACGCAGGTCATTGCTGCCGACTTCTGGTGGCGGCACCACACGGGACCGTTCGTCACCAATCTGTCATCGTCCCGGGCCATTGAGGACGTGGCGGCCCAGTATGGGCAGCAGGTGTTTCGCTCGGCGGTGGGCGAAATCAATGTCGTAGAGGAAATGAAACGGCGAGGCGCGGTCCTTGGCGGTGAGGGTAACGGAGGCGTCATTCTTCCCGCGCTGCATTACGGGCGCGATGCGCTCGTGGGCGTCGCCTTCACGCTTCAGCACCTCGCGACCGAGGGCGTATCGCTCTCCGAACTGCGATCCCGCATGCCGGTCTACCACATCGTGAAAATGAAAACCGACATCGGCGACCGGGACGCGGATGCGCTCCTTGGGCAGATGGCGCGCCGCTACAGCGGGGCCCGCGTATCGACCGTGGATGGCGTGAAAGTGGACCTCGACGAAGGCTGGGTGCACATGCGAAAATCCAATACCGAACCCATTATTCGGGTTTATGCCGAAGCGGGGGCCAGGGACGTGGCCGCCGAGCTCGGACAGCGATTCATGGCGGAACTGCTCGAGGCGTAGAAGGGGTGAAAGATGAACGAGCACTCACCACAAGTGGGTATCTGCCTGAGCTCCATTCTCCAAGCGACGAATGGCGTCGATGACATCACCACGGCTATTCTGGTCGCAGGTTGCCCACTGCGATTCCGAGTCAGTCATATTGCGAAGCCAATGAAAGTACGTGTGCAAATCAGATTCAAGCTGTGACAGGGGTGGAGGAGGGTGTGATAACAGTCCGATCTGTTCATCATCCCAGTGCGTTCGGTACGTGAACCAGCGCTCCGGATCAAACGTCTGAGGACTCAAGGCTTTCGCCCATCCGGGACGAAGGCCATTATAATCTACCCAGACTTTGAGAATTGCAATGTGTCGCACGACTGTGTTTGAGAATCCGGAGTGCGGAGATGTTGTGGCTGCCCCACACCAGGTCGAACGCGTCCCTTGCCGTTGAAACACGCGTCAGGCGGGCGATTTTCTCCGCAAGAATTTCCTCCAGACGCATGGAAGTGATGGCTGGCATGGAAAATCCGTACCGGCCATGGATAGGCACGGATACTACGGGTCTCACACCGGGTTGAAGCCAGCAAGGAGGTCCTGATGTCTATTTTTATCGTGACGGTCGGATTCCCGAAAGGGCTGGAGACACGTATACGCCACCGTCCCCGCGCATTTGTCGGCTCAAACTGAAAAGGTCCCAGCGTGACCTGACATTCTTCAGCGATGACATCCGCAAGGTCAACACGGTTTTCATGCGCCTCAAGTGAGGCGAAATCCATATCTGTTGAAAAACGTCCCGTCGTTCCTGCGTATAACTTTCTAAGGGCCGTGCCACCCTTAAAGACGACCAGACCACCAATTACCTGACGCTCGCACAGGTGAGCCAGTAAAAAATCCTGGGCGATGTCGAGAAGTGCAATGTCGACTCCCACGCGTGACGCTGGCGGTATATGACGGCTGACATGACCTGATGTCAGTGTGTGATCTTTTCCAATCATGCTGTGGGGCGGGTCGTACCTGGGGCGACCGGAAGGACTGTGTCTGCCAGATTCCAATGACTACTATGTCTACGCAGGCGACCTCGTGGGCCAAACCAGACCTTGCCAGCAGGCTCGATACGGAGTTCGTGGATCAACTCGGGAGCGATGTGTTCATATAGGTATGCAAAGCGCACGTTGGTAGCATGAGACCGCCCCTCCAGTTCCACCAGGATGTCTGTCTTGTCTGCCATTGACATCAGTTCTGGGAGGGCTTCAATAACACTGGACCAACTGCGAACGTCAGATGGGCGGCTTGCAAGATGCACTAAAACGGAAGCTGGGCTATGAACGGGGAGGTTCTCAACGATTCTCAAATCGGTATGTATGGAGTGGCGCACGATTCGGTATGTGCGACGCAGGCCGATTGGTAGGTGCATGCGCGATGGTATGGCAATCTCATGAGGCTCAGGAGGACGATCGGCCAGGTCGTACATCCAAAGAGCAGAACCCAGAGCCAATGCAACAGGCAGGTCGTGTGCGAGCGCGAGTGCCCCTTTCAATTCAAGGAGTGGACTACCTGCCGAGAGGGCGCTGGCTCTTTCAGCAGGAATGAACTCCCAAGCGCCACGAATTCCGGTTTTCAGCAACCATCCGCGTTCGGAGAGATGTTCAATTATCCGGTTCGGTGGAGGACTCACTCCGAATTTATGTCGCAAATCGGCTATATAGTCCGTGGTTACGACCGCCGGTCGCTCCAACTCGAGCTCTTGGGTAATAGGTGTCAGCCAAGTCGGAATCGAACGTGTCATGGGCGTGCTGTAAATCCATTATATGTGGTTTAGAGCGCTTCTTGTGACACTTGATGAGTCACGAAGTTCCGATTGAATTCACATGTTCCGGAACCATGCATCTTCGATCTGGCTGTCTGGCGGGTGGGAGGCGCGCGGTACCTGTTCGACGTGCATATGGGTGCACATGCGAAAATCCAATACCGAACCCATTATTCGGGTTTACGCCGAAGCGGGGGCCAGGGACGTGGCCGACGAGCTCGGACAGCGATTCATGGCGGAACTGCTCGAGACGTAGAAGGTCACGTTGCCTGCTGTCCCGTGTCTATGCATCTCACGGGAGATACAATGGGCAGGGCGTGAGCATGGCGGCGGTATGCGTTTTTCGAGGACTTCATGGCGCTGCTTTTTCCGGCGGCTCATGCAGGTATAGACTGGTGCGCTGGCTTCAAGTCGCGAGACAAGGAGCTCTCAAAGCTGAATCGGGACAACCGAACCGGAGCGCGTTTTGTGGACAAACTGGTGGAGGTCAAACGGTTTGGAGGTGGGCCGGCACTCGTCATGGTCCACATCGAAGTGCAAAGTCACCCCGATGGCGATTTTGCGCGGCGTATGTTCACCTACTACTACCGACTCCTTGACCGATACGGGGCGGATGTTGTCAGCTTGGCACTACTCGCCGACTCCGATACCGCCTGGCGATCCGGTGCCTTCCAGACGGAACTTTGGAAGCGTGTTGAAAACCCATCACACACCCTTCTGCGGCGGCGAAACGCCATCTACTGCGTTGTCCCTCCTTCGAATAGCGCTGCTATTCGGCGTCGGGACGCCTTGCATCTGGCATTCCGGCGCTCGCATCTTGGTGCACGCTGGTTCTTCAACACGCTTCTGGGGATGCCGACTTCGATTCGTTTTCCCAGCGGCGAAGCTGCTGGATTTTCGGGGCCAGGAGGACCAACTCGCTGCAAGCAGTAACCCATTTGCACTCCTGGTGCTGGCTATTCTCAAGGCGCAGGAGACCACTGCGGGCGGAGAGCGTGCTATTGCAGAGCGAAGCCGCTGGAAACTTCATGCTCTTAGAAATTTATATGAATGCGGATACTCCCGCATCCGGAAAGGGATGGAGAAAGGAATGGAGAAAGGAATGGAACAGGGGCGCCTGAGCTACGCCCAGGAAAGTGTGCTGGATACCCTTGACATCCGATTTGGTAGCGTTCCTGAGTCTGTAAAGAACGTGATAGGTAGCGTCTTGGAGGTCGAAATCTGTAAAAAATTGCACAGGGCGGCTATCCGTGCCAGTTCCATGGAGGAATTTTCGGCGCAGATGACCGGCCTTGTTGACGATTGAGCCGAATTGGTGCTGTGTCAGGGTCTACATATCCTTGAACCGCGCGTCCTCGATCTGGCTGTCCGGGGGCCGCGAAGAAGAGGCCGTCGTGCGGTCGACGTGTATCCGCACGCTGTCATTACGCTGGTCACGTGCGCCAGAGTCCGCGTCGAATCGGGACCGTGGGTCGCGCCCGGTCAGGGGCTCTTCCGCCCTGCCGAGGGCGACGCGTACCAGATTACGGCCTGCCCGGTAGACATACCAAGCGATAAAGGCAAGAAGGAGCCACTTGAAGAGCATTGTAGGGACGGTCAGCGGGACGGATTGAAGTAACGCGTGCCGGGCGGCGTATCGCCCGCGATCTGCCTTATGATTTCGTCCAAATGGGCAGATTGTTTCACGAAATCCATGTGCGTTGCGTTCACAATGAGGAGTGGGCCGGCCGTGTAGTGGAAGAAGTATTCGTTGTAGGCCCGGTTGAGCGCATCGATATAGTCCCGTTCCATGTTGGTTTCGTACGAGCGTCCGCGCTCGGCAATATTGTGCATGAGCCGATCGGTCGAAACCTGCAGATAGACGATCATGTCCGGCCGGGGCACGGTCGGCTGCATGATGGAGAACATGGTCTCATATAGACCCAGTTCATCGCCATCCAAATTGATGCGTGCGAATATGCGGTCTTTGTCGAAGGCGTAATCGGAGACCGAGACATTGTGGAACAGGTCTTGCCGGGCCAGGCTTTGCTGCTGGCGGAACCGGCTGGCCAGGAAGCTGAGCTGTGTCTGTAGCGCCCAGCGGGGCCGGTCCCCGTAAAAACGTTCCAGAAACGGATTGTCATCGAATTCTTCGAGTACAAGGCGGCCCGTAAAATGCTCGGCAAGGCGGCGCGCCAGCGACGTTTTGCCCGCGCCAATCACGCCTTCAATGATCACATACTGGAGGTTATCGGGCAGCGCGGCGGGAATATCTGCCGCCTCGGCACAGGCGGCATCCGTTCGTGCGGCACCGGCGGCGGAGGGGCTGCTTGTATGTTCGTCTTCGAAGAGGCTCATGCCTTCAAGATACTCTGCACGCCCTTCCAACGGGGTAGGAAGGACCAAATCCGGGGCAATTTCCGCGAGGGGTTCGCGGAAAAACGGTCGGGACCTGAGTCCGGGATGGGGTATGGTGAGATCTTCCGAATCTACCCGCATGTCTCCGTAGAGCAGGATGTCCATGTCGAGCGTGCGCGCCTCCCAGCGCACCCTGGAATGGCGCCTACGTCCGTGCGCATTCTCAATGTCCAGGCAGCGCTCGAGCAGCTCATGCGGCGTGAGCGACGTATCGATACCTACGACGGCGTTAATGAAGTCGGGCTGCGGGTCGGTGCCAGGAAGGGTCATTGCAGCGCTCTCGTAAAGCGACGAGACGGCGACGAGCAAGACGCGCTCAGAAGCGACCAGTGCATCGATCGCATGCGCTATGGTGAGGGCCCGCTCGCCCAGGTTCGATCCCAGGGCAATGTAGGCGCGAGTCATATTGCATTCCTTCCGTATCATGCAGCAAAACTACGGCGCGCCGCCTTCCAAACCTTCAGGAAACCATCCGTGTCCCCAAACCCGACAGATCCGCAATCGGATAACGAGCCCGAGCACAAACTCCTGCTCAGACAGCTTTGCCCGGATGACTATTCGGACGTACAGCACATCATGAATGAGGTGTATCCGAACCTGGACGGGTCCTGGCCGAAGAAGAAATTCCTCGCCCAGGTGAGTGTTTTTCCAGAAGGACAGATCTGCATTGAAGACCACGGCCGCGTGGTGGCGGCTGCGCTATCCGTTATTGTGGACTACGACAAGTTCGGAGATCAGCATACGTACGACGAGATCACGGGCAATGCCTACCTCACGACGCACGATCCGCAGGGCGACGTGCTCTACGGGGTCGATGTCTTTGTGCACCCCGACTACCGCGGTATGCGCCTGGGGAGACGGCTCTACGAAGCCCGCAAGGAGCTCTGCCAGAGCCTGAACCTTCGGGCCATCGTCGCAGGTGGACGCATCCCCAATTATCAGAAGTACGCGGATACCATGACGCCGCAGGCCTACATTGAGCAGGTGCGCTGCAAGCTCATCTATGACCCCATTCTGACGTTTCAGTTGTCCAACGAGTTTGAGGTCAAGCGCGTGCTCAAGGGGTATCTGCCAGAGGACCGGGAATCGCGCGGGTATGCGACGCTGCTCGAGTGGACGAATCTGTACTACGATCCGGAGAGGACGCCGCTCATTGGCGCGCCGAAGACGTCTGCCAGAATCGGTTGCGTACAGTGGCAAATGCGGTCGGTGAAATCGGTCGATGAGCTCATCCAGCAGGTAGAGTTTTTTGTCGATGCACTCTCGGATTATCAGTGCGACCTCGCGCTATTTCCGGAGTTTTTCAATGCCCCGCTCATGGGTATATCGCATCATTACGATTCGGTCGATTCAATAAAGGCGCTCGCCGCCTATACGGCTGAAATTGTGGAGGCGGTGGCAAAGCTTGCCGTGACGTATAACATCAATGTGATTGCCGGGTCCATGCCGGTTCTCGAGGACGGAGACCTGTACAATGTGGCCTATCTGTGCCGGCGGGATGGTACCATTGACACGCAGTACAAAATCCACACGACTCCGCACGAAAAAAGGGCGTGGATCATGCAGGGGGGCGATACGCTCAAGGTGTTCAACACGGATTTCGGACGGATCGGGGTTCTGATCTGTTACGACGTGGAGTTTCCGGAGCTGGCGCGACTGCAGTCGGAAAAGGGTATGCAGATGTTGTTCGTGCCGTTTTGGACCGATACGAAGAACGGATATTTGCGCGTACGGCTGTGCGCGCAGGCCAGGGCTGTCGAAAATGAGTGTTACGTAGCCATTGCCGGCAGCGTGGGGAATTTACCGAAGGTCGATGGCGCGGATATCCAGTATTCCCAGGCGGCGGTGTTTTCGCCGTCCGATTTCGCGTTTCCGCACGATGCCATCATGGCGGAGACAACGCCCAACACAGAAATGACACTGATTGTGGATCTGGACCTGGAAAAATTGAATGTGCTCCAGAATGAGGGCTCCGTGCGCAATTACCTGGACAGGCGGCGGGACCTCTACAAAATCCAGTGGTCGGGGCCTTCCAGCGCCACTTCCTGAAAGCTACCGTGACAGACGGAGTTACGCATTACGCACCAAAGGGTCTATCTGGCAGATGAAACGGATGTGAGGGGTGCAGTGTGGCAGAGGACGGATTCTGGAAAGAAGTGCTCGACGTTTTTTTCGAGGACTTCATGGCGCTTTTTTTTCCGCAGGAGCATGCCGGCATTGACTGGAAGGTAGGATTCAACGTGCGCGACAAGGAGTTGTCGAAACTCAACAGGGACAATGAAACGGGCACCCGGTTCGTTGACAAGCTCATCGAAGTGCGCCGTCTCGATGGTGATCAGGCTCTTGTACTCGTTCATGTCGAGATTCAAAGTCGAGCTGATAGCGACTTTTCACGCCGGATGTGGACGTACCACTACCGTATCATTGATCGGTACCGATGCGGCGTCGCAAGTCTTGCGCTGCTGGCAGACTCGGATGTCAGCTGGCGACCGGGGATCTATGGTCACAAGTTATGGGGCTGCGAGTTGACGTTCCGGTACCCGACAGCAAAATTGTTGGATTTCCAGGTGCGTGCCGATGAATTGCGCTCGAGCAAAAATCCGTTTGCACTCCTCACTCTCGCCCTGCTCAAGGCTCAGGAGACCGCCAATGACATGTCGGAGCGCGGACGCTGGAAACTTCAGGCCATGCGAAGTTTATATCGATTTGGGGCTTCGAGAAAGGAGACCAGACAATTGCTGAAATTCATGGACTGGGCGGTGCGTCTGCCTGAAGAACTTGACCGGCAATTGCATACGCTGTTGGCAAACTCAGAGGAGGACAAGAAAATGGCATACGTGACGAGTTTTGAGCGAATTGGCCTCGAGAGAGGTATGGAGAAGGGATTGAAGCAGGGCTTGGAGAAGGGAATGAAGCAAGGCTTGGAGCAAGGCTTGGAGCAAGGCCGCTTGCAAGTCGCCCAGGAAAATATTCTTGACGTCCTGGTACTACGTTTTGGCTCGGTACCCCAATCTGTCCAGAATACCGTCACCGCCCAGAAGGATATTGCACTATGCAAGGAATTGCATCGGGCGTCCATTCGTACGGCCACGGTGGCGGAGTTCGCAGCGCTTCTGGAGCAGTGGGTTAAGCGGTAGAGTACGTCCCAGTACTATATAAAAAGGGGGGCCGGGCTCTTTCGAGCCCGGCCCCCCTTTCGTTCATGCCTGGTTGAGGGCGCGGCTTACATCATGCCGCCCATGCCTCCCATACCACCCATGCCGCCCATGTCCGGGGCACCACCGCCGTGGCCTTCCGGCTCCGGTTCGTCGGCAATCACAGCCTCGGTCGTGAGCAGCAGGCCCGACACCGAAGCGGCATTCTCGAGCGCCGAGCGCGTCACCTTGGTCGGGTCAATCACGCCGAACTCGTACATGGAGCCGTACTCTTCGGAATACGCGTTGTAGCCGAAGTCACCCTTGCCTTCGAGGACCTTCTGGACCACGATGGAGCCTTCCTGTCCTGCGTTGGCAGCAATCTGGCGAAGCGGCTCCTCGAGCGCACGGCGCACGATGGCAATACCAATCACCTGATCCTCGTTCTCCGTCTCAATGCCTACGAGGGCATCGACGCAGCGCAGCAGCGCGACGCCACCACCCGCTACAATACCTTCTTCGATGGCTGCACGCGTGGCGTGCAGGGCATCTTCGACGCGGGCCTTCTTCTCTTTCATCTCAGGCTCGGTCGAGGCGCCAATGCGCAGTACGGCAACGCCGCCAGCGAGTTTGGCCAGACGCTCCTGCAGTTTTTCGCGGTCGTAGTCGCTGGTCGTGGACTCGATCTGCTGTTTGATCTGGTTGGCACGGGCCTTGATCTGGTCGCCGTCACCGGCGCCGTCAACCACGGTCGTGTTGTCCTTGTCCATCACAATACGCTTGGCCTGTCCGAGGTAGTCGAGCGTCGTGTTTTCCAGCTTGTAGCCTTTCTCCTCGGAGACCACTGTTCCGCCCGTGAGGACAGCAATGTCTTCGAGCATGGCCTTGCGACGATCGCCGAAGCCGGGAGCCTTGACGGCAGCCACTTTCAGTGTGCCGCGAAGCTTGTTCACAACGAGTGTCGCGAGCGCTTCGCCTTCGATGTCTTCGGCAATGATGACCAGAGGACGACCCGACTGGGCCACCTTTTCGAGCACCGGAAGGAGGTCCTTCATGGCACTGATCTTCTTGTCGTGGATCAGGATGTAAGGATCTTCGTGGATGGACTCCATGGTGTCGGAGTCGGTGACGAAGTAGGGGGAGAGGTAGCCGCGGTCAAACTGCATGCCTTCCACCACGTCGAGCGTGGTTTCCATGCCCTTGGCCTCTTCGACCGTAATCACACCTTCCTTGCCAACGCGCTCGAATGCTTCGGCAATGTCCCTGCCAATAACAGGATCGTTGTTGGCCGAAATCGTGGCAACCTGGGCAATGCGGCCGCGGTCGGACACGTCTTCGCTCATGTCACGGAGCTTGGCAACAATGGCCAGAACCGCCTTGTCAATGCCGCGCTTGAGGTCCATCGGGTTGGCGCCTGCCGTCACGTTTTTGAGGCCAGCCGTCATGATGGCCTGGGCAAGTACCGTGGCGGTCGTTGTGCCGTCGCCAGCTACATCACTGGTCCTGGAAGCGACTTCCTTGACCATCTGGGCGCCAACATTCTGGATCTTGTCGGCAAGTTCGATTTCCTTGGCTACGGTAACACCGTCCTTGGTGACCGTTGGTGCTCCGAATTTCTTCTCAATAATGACGTTACGTCCCTTGGGACCGAGTGTCACCTTGACGGTGTCGGCGAGCTTGTCGACTCCCCGCTTCAGCGCCGTGCGCGCTGCTGAATCAAAAATGATCTGCTTTGCCATAATGCAAATTGGGTATTTTTATTTGAACAGGTGGTTAGTCTTCGACCAGGTGGTTAGTCTTCGACGATGCCGAGAATATCTGATTCGCGCATGATCAGCACGTCGTTGTCACCGAGGGTGATTTCCGTGCCGGAATATTTTCCGTAGAGAACCGTGTCTCCTTCACTGACGGTCATGTCGACCTTGGTACCGTTCTCGACTTTGCCCGGGCCAACGGCAAGGATGGTGCCCCGCTGCGGCTTTTCCTTGGCCGAGTCGGGAATGAACAGGCCACTGGCCGTTTTTTCTTCGGCCGGTACAGGCTCGACCACGACGCGATCGCCCAATGGTTTGATGTTAGCCATAGTTGGAATCCTCCAATTGCTTACTGTATGTGAGAGTGTGAATGACGTTTTGGCACTCTCATACGGTGAGTGCCAACGCAGCTTCAAAAAAAGAGGCGAAGAGGACTTTTCTGAGGTCCATCGCAGTCTCCTTGAACAGTATTCTTTCGATTCCTGTTCCATGCAAGTGGTACCTTAAAACCACCGCCAGGCCTGTCCGACGTAAAAAAATCATGAACAGACCGAAATCCTTCCTGTTTTGGCTTGTGCCGGCGCTCGTATTCCTGGCCGCTCTGCCCACGCTCGCCCCCCTGTTTCCACCGGCCGTTCGGGACGTGGTCATGCAGATGTTCAGTCCGGTCTGCCACCAACTGCCGGGGCGATCTCCGCATACTCACGGCATCCAATGGGCCATTTGTCACCGGGATGCCGGTATTTACTGGGGCCTGCCCGTGGGGGCGCTCCTATTCGGAATGTCCCGCTCGGTGCCCGCCTGGCTGGCCCGGCGCATGCCCCTCGTTTTTGCAGCTGCGCTCATCCCCATGGGCCTGGATTGGGGGATGGATGCGGTGGGGTGGGTCACCAACTCACCGCTTACCCGAATAATGACTGGTGCCACATTCGGCATAACGGCCGGATACCTCCTCAGCTTCGCGCTTCACGATGACACGCCTATGGCGAGTCCGCTGGCAAATTCGCGTGCATCGTCCGGCTCATAACACTATTTTCCGAGTGGGCGATACAATACGTCCTGGCTACAACCCACAACTACACACCTGCCATGCCTGACAAAAAACAATCCATCCTGCTCGGTGGCCTCATCTCGGGATTACTCAGCACGTCGTACCTGGGCTTCATCAATTTTCTCTGCTGCCTTGGCGTTATCGCAGGAGCGCTGGCTGCCGTTTGGCACTATACGTCAACCAATGAACTGACGATCAAGACCGGAGAGGGAGCTGGCATGGGAGCCCTCGCCGGACTGGTCGGTTACTTTGTTGGTAACATCCTGACTATGCTGCTCATGTCAATGGGGGTCCGTCATGATTTGGCAGCAAATCAGTTCGTTCTGGACCGCTTCGGGGAGAATATGCCTCCGGAGCAGTACGACATGATGGTGGCGCAGATCGAAAAGCCGTTCACGCTCGTCGGTTGGGTGTCCGAAAACATGCTCACGCTGGTGATCTCTGCACTCGTTGTCGTCGCCATGGGGGCCATTGGTGGGGCGCTGGGCGCGAAAATGTTCAAGAAGGGCGGAGACGATTTCAGCACCGATCCGCTGGCTGCGTAAGCTATTATGGCTCTCCACTTCTTCAACGGCCTTCTGGTGCGTGTCAGAACGGCCGGTGCCGATTCTTGAAGCGGGGGGTGCCGAGGACATCGGCCAGAATGATGGCGTGCCGGATTTGCTTGGGCGTCACTGGAACGCGTCGGCGCGAGCTCCGCTCCGTGAGCGCTTCTTCAACCTCAATCTTTCCTGTGGCGACGGGCATGGGAAGATGCATGAGGTTTTCGGGGGACTTCACGAGAGGGCTGTTCGGGAGAACGTCCTTCGCCGTGCTACCTTTAGCGCGTATTTTCCGCGCGGTGCCACCCTTAGCGCGCGTTTCCGTCGCTGGGCGGCTTTGGGCGCGCGGCTCCTTGACGGGGCGGCTCTGCTGAGGCGCCCGCTGCTCCTCCCAGTGGGGCTTCTCCGGCTCCGGATATTCCCCGGCCAGCGCACGGCGTATTTCCTCGAGCGCCGAGCCCAGTTCCGGGTCTCGGCCGTCCTTCAGGGTCGTCGCCGTGTCGTCCGGATCGGTCCGTGCACCAAGCTGCTGCTTCCGGCGTCTCTCGCGTAACCCCGAAATAATGGGCAGTGCGGCAATGATCAGCCAGAATAGAATATCTATGTCCATGGGTCTGGAAACGAGGTCAGCGCGTCAATGATCCGCCGATTAGCCCGTGGAAAGGCCAACTCTGGCATCTCTTCTGCCAGGATCCAGCGGCTGGGAAGGGCCGTCGACGGGGCCGGTGATCCGGGCTCGAGGTGGCACTGAAAGGCGTGCAGCGTGATCCGAAAATGGGAGTAGGCATGCTTTACGCTGCACACCTGAGCGCCCACGCGCACCTTGGCACCCGTCTCTTCCCGGAACTCCCTCGCCAGCGCCTCCCGGGGTATCTCGCCCTCCTCGCATTTCCCCCCGGGAAATTCCCACAGCCCACCCAGCATGGCAGTTTCCGGTCGGCGCTGGACAAAAAACCGGCCCAAGGAATCTGGCAGCAGTCCCACGACGACGGTGTAGTGCGGGACGGGCGCTTTCTTCTTCTTGACCGGAAAGCGCTCAGGATCCCCCTTGGCCGCTGCGTGGCACCACGCGTGGACAGGACAGTCGCCGCAGCGCGGTGTGCGCGGCAGGCAAATTGTTGCGCCGAGCTCCATCATGGCTTCGTTGTGGCGGCCGGCATGCGCCGGATCCAGCAGTTCCGTTGCCAGGCGGTTCAAGAGCGCGCGCGTCGAGGAGCGCCGCGCGTCTGCATGGATCCGGAAAAGACGGGTCACGACGCGGATCACGTTGCCATCGACGACGGCCTCTGCCTGACCGAATGCCATGCTGCTGATGGCCGCCGCCGTGTAGGGCCCCACGCCGGGGAGGGCTTCCCAGTCCTTGCGCGAGGTGGGAAACTCGCCGCCGCGCTCGCGGACCACCCGGCGGGCGGCTTCGTGGAAATTGCGCGCCCGGGCGTAGTATCCGAGCCCTTCCCAGAGGCGGAGTACGTCGTCAATATCGGCACCTGCAAGGTCGCCAACGGTGGGATAGGTGCTGGCAAACGCTTCGTAGTACGGACGGCCCTGCTCCACACGCGTCTGCTGGAGGAGCACCTCGGACATCCAGATGAGCCAGGGATCGGACGTTTCGCGCCAGGGCAGGGGGCGCTTCACGCGCTCGAACCAGACTGCAAGTGTGCGCCGGAAGGCCACGTGTTGCGCAGCGTCGAGGCTTTTTTCGGGCGGGTGATCCGGGGTCAAAACGACCTGTAGTGGGTATACTGGTTCTATGTCTTCCATGCCATCACGAATACACGGACGCGCCCTACTCGTTTCCAGCGCCATGTTCTCTGCGTGTTCAACAGCCTTCTTGGCGGGCCTCGTGCTGGTCGCACCCGCGCCGGCGGCGGCGCAGGCGCGGGATGGAGACGTGGCTGGCCCGCGCACACGGGCGGCCTGGACGCTCGTAGCCGAGACGGCTGCGCCGTGGCCGGCGGCGGTCGTGACGCCCGACCGGCCCGGAACGCTCTGGCGCCGGGAACTCATCCGTCACATGCAGGAACAGGGGTTTTTCTTCGCCCGGATCGACTCGCTGAACCGGGACACGCGGACTGTATGGATGCAGCGCGGGGAGGCGGCCCGCGTCGGTCGCGTTTCGTGGAGCGGTCTGGACGAACTGGAAGGCCAGGAAATCCTGATGGAACTGGAGGGCTCGGAGCCCGGATCCGATTCGCCGGTACCCGACTCGGCCGCCGCCAATACGCTCACGCAGGCCGTTCTCGACGGACTCGTCGCCCGGACGCTGCGTGCGTTGACGGCCCGCGGCTATCTGGATGCGCGCGTCGGCATTGACCACATCATGCCCGGATCTGACGGATTTGACATCCTGGTTCACGCGACGCCGGGCCGGGAGACGAGTATTGACGGCATCGAATTCCGGGGAGATACCCGCAGCAATGAACGGTTCATCCGCCAGATGACCGGCGTCGCGCCCGGAACGCCAGCCGCGGACATGGATCTGGAGGTGCTGCGCCGGCGGGTGCAGCAGACGCCGGGGGTGGGCCGGGCCAATGCCCCCTTCTACGAATTGACGTCCGACTCCACGGCGCGTGTCGTGGTGCCCGTTGAGCCGCTGCCCCCGGGCCAGTTCGACCTCGTCGTAGGCGTGCTTCCCGCGACCGATAACCGCGGCTCGACACTCGTCGGCGGCGGTCATATAAGCCTGCTGAACGCATTCGGGGCCGGTCGGACAATGGATATGGAGCTGGACCGCCGGCCGGGACAGGTGAGCGCCGCACGCGTCGTGTTGAGCGATCCGGCCCTTGTCAATCTTCCCATCACGGCGCGCGTCGGCTTCGACGGGTTGCAGCAGGACTCGACGTTCTCGAACCGGACCTGGAGCGCGGGCCTCAGCTACCGATTCGATGAGCAGATATCGCTCGGCGTGCGACTGGCCCGGGAAATTACGCGGCCGGGCCAGGGCGGCCTTCTGCTGGGTATTCCGCGCAGCGATGCCACCCTCTGGGGCGTCGAAATCACATTCAGGCGCGTCGACAACGAATTGCAACCGCACCGGGGCGTGACCTTCACATCGCTCATTGAACAGGGCGACCGTCGGGCTATAGAGGTCAGCCGCATGGAGCGGCTCACCGGCCGTGTGCGGGGCTTTCTGCCCATTGCAGAGCGGAGTACCCTCGTCGTAGGCGGGGACGCCGCGCTCGTGCGCGGAGACAATCTGGACGCGAGCCAACTCGTTCGCTTTGGCGGGGCGAAATCCCTACGCGGTTACGACGAAGATCGTTTTCTGGTCGATACGGCGCTCCGGTCGGTGACCGAGTGGCGTTATGCTTTCGAGACCATATCCTATGCGTTCGCGTTTGTGGACGTCGGATACGTAGCCCGCTCATCCACCTCGCTGGCCGAAGTGTTTCCTGGCGCCGGTCTGGGTATGGTGGTGGAAACCGGAGCGGGGCTCATGAATCTGAGCTACGCGATCAATAAGGAGGACGCCCTCACGAACGGGAGAATCCACGTCGGATTGTCGTTCGCCCTGTAGACCCTTTGGGCAATCGCTTTTCGGACAATCATGAAGAGACAACAGGTCAAACACACGTTTTACTGTCCGCCCGACTGTTTCGTGTCGGGCGACGGCGCAGCGCCGTCGCCCGGCGCTGGACGCGTGGTGTTTCCGCGCGATGAGTCTCATCATGCCATGCACGTGCTGCGGGTGAGCGTGGGTAATGACGTACGGGTGACGGACGGCGTGGGTGGGCTGTTTCGCGTGGAAATGGAGGCCGTGACCAGAAGGCAGGCTGTCGGCCGCGTCGTGGAGGCGCTGCCTTGCAGGACCGAGCCGCCAGTCCAGCTTCGCGTGGCCCTCGGCCTCCTCAAACAGACGGCGCGCTACGAAATGTTTTTGGAGAAGGCCGTCGAGCTCGGGGTTCATTCCATTGTGCCGCTCGAGAGCGAGCGCACCGAGCGCTCCCGGATTCGGCTGGACAGGTGCCAGAACATCCTCGTGGCGGCGCTGAAGCAGTCCGGCAGAAGCCGTCTTCCGGTTCTGGAGGCGCCAGCGTCTTTGCCGTCGGTGGTGGAAGGTCTGGGGGAAGACGCGGTGGGGCTCGTGGCCCACGAAGCCGGTTCGCATGCCAACCACCTCCGCCGGGAATGCCACAGACTTCGACCCCTTGACACGGGCGTCGCCGGATCGGAGGGCACGCGTCCTCGCCACGTGACACTCCTCGTAGGGCCGGAGGGCGGTTTTTCAGATGCTGAAGTCCAACTGGCCCAGGAGGCGGGGTGGAGGTCGGTGTGGCTTGGCCCGCGGAGGCTGCGCGCAGAAACGGCCGCCATGGCCGCTGCAGGTTTCATCATTATGTCACTTGAGTAAGGCCGCTTCCTGGTCGTATATTTACCGACTACAATTCTTGCCCGATTACTATCGCGAGCCATACAGGACGAGCATGTTTACTCTCATCATCATTCTGATTTCCATCATTGCCGTGTTGATGACACTGGCTGTACTTCTGCAGGCCGGTACCGGTGGTGGGCTGGCGGGTATTGCGTCTGGTGGCGCGACCACGCAGATTCTGGGATCGCGTCAGGCTCCCGATTTCCTTGAAAAGGCCACCTGGGTGCTATCCACGATGTTCATCGTGCTCTGCATCCTGTCGAACTTCGTCATTGACCGCTCAGGCAATGCGGGCTCGGTCATCCAGGAGCAGGGCGTCCAGACCCAGCAGGCTCCGATTCTGCCGCCTGCAGGCGAGCAGCTCGATGATGGCGCATCCGGCTCGGGCACCAGCACGGGCGAAGAGGGCGGATCGGGCGACAACTGATCTGCGGATCTGAATTCCCGTACCCGCTGTGCCACCGGTCAGGCTGTGCCACCGGTCAGGCCAGCCCCAAAAAAAGGGCGCCCTTTCGGACGCCCTTTTGCGGCATTGCCAGCCTGTAAGCCGAATTCTGTCTGCCCGCGCACTGCCGCGACGTAAGACGGGGAGATCATCATTTATCTGGGACTGGTGTCGCCACCAGCCTCGAGCAGTCTACCCGCATCGCACTTCGACGGGCCGCCATATCCTTTGCAGGAGCGATGCTGCTTGACTTTGCACCCCATGGGGTTTGCCTGGCCGCTCCGGTCACCCGCAGCGCCGGTGGGCTCTTACCCCACCATTTCACCCATCGCCTGTGTTCCATGGGAACCATCGGCTGGTTTGCTTTCTGTTGCACGTGCCGTCACTGCGCAAACGCAATGCCTTCCTGTTAGGAAGCACGGTGCCCTGTGGTGTTCGGACTTTCCTCACCGAAACCGCCGTAGTAGCGCTCCGGCGCGATGATCCGACTGGCAAATTCAGGTACTTATTTTACTTCGCCGGAGACCTCGTCGAACAGGTCTCCATCCACAATAATGCGTCCGGTGTGCTCGCATACAATGATCCGGTTTTTTTTGCGGATTTCGAGCTGGCGTTGCGGAGGTACAGCAAACCCGGCGGCGGCTCCCCGTTCAAGCGGCACGACGGCTCGTCCGTCACGCAGGCGTCCCCGGAGACGGTTATACGCCCGAACGTACCGGTCGTCAACGCTCTTCTCGGCGTTCTTGCGCAGCTTTTCGTACGCCGACTGTTCGCTCTTCGTGTCCTTGAGCACTTCGGACAGTTCCGTGTGCTTGGAATCGAGGACCTCCTGGATTTCCGCGAGGCGGGAGGTGGCCTCCTCAACGGCAAGCTCCTGGACCGGGCCGGCCGCTTCCAGCTCCGCCACGCGTGTCTGGGCGTCGACAATGCGCTGGCGCTGTGCCTCGATTTCCTTGGTCAGGGCATCGTACTCGCGGTTGTTGCGCACCTGGAGTTGCTGCTCCTCGTACTTCTTGATGAGCTGTTCAGCCTCTTTGACGTCATTTTCGGCCTGCTTGGCCGACACTTCATTCTGCTTCTTCTCGTCTTCGAGCTTCTGGATCCGCGTTTCAAGACCGGCCTTTTCATCCTCCATGTCCCGAATCTCGTCGGGCAGATCACCACGCAGTTTTTTGATGCGGTCAATTCTGCTGTCCACGGCTTGCAGGCGGACAAGGGCCTGCAGCTGATCGGCAATGGTCGTTTCGGTCGCGGTAGGTGCCATAGTTGTATTATCTCGTTCTTCTGTAGACTACCCGGTAACTGCGCGGCGAAAATTAAGTTCGTTGCATATCGTGTGAACCGATCCAGTTTTTTACGGGCGATGTACGCGTCGTGGTTACATGCCAACTTACGTCCGGGAACGCATCTGACAGGCGGTTGCACAGGAGTTCTTCCGTACACCGTTCCGATTCGTAGTGGCCCGGATCGACCATGGCCATGGTCAGGGATCCATCTCCGCGCATGAGATCGAACCACGTGTGATATGTAACATCAGAAGTTACATATGCGTGGGCGCCGGCCGCGTGGGCGGCGGGCAGGAACGAGGACCCGGAGCCACCACAGACCGCCACACGCTGCACGGTCATGTCTTCATTTCCCGCGAAGCGCACGGCCCTCGTCCCCAGCGCGGCGCAGACCCGGTCCAAAAACGCCCTGAGCGGTTCTGGCTGGCCGAGCTCGCCCACGGCGCCGAGCCCAGCGGCGAGAGATGCCTGGTCGAGCGGATAGATATCGTGCGCAACTTCTTCGTATGGATGCGCCGCTGTCATGGCGCGGACCACGTCCGGCACCAGCCAGGAGGGTACCTGCATTTCGAGCCGGACCTCAGCGACGTGTTCAAGGTGGTCACCAGTGGACCCGACGGCAGGGCGCGAGCCCGGGCTCGCCCGGAAAAATCCAGTGCCCGGAGTCTGGAATGCACACGCCTCGTAGGCGCCGATGTGTCCCGCTCCGGCGTCTGCCATGGCGGTGTGCACGTTGCGGGCGTGTTCCTCGGGCACGAAGACCACGAGTTTGCGGAGGGCGCCGTCCATGCCCGTCAGAACGGCCACATGCTGTAGCCCGAGTCGCCGGGCCAATTCAAAATTTACGCCGCCCACGGCCGCATCCAGATTCGTGTGGGCGCTCACAAGCGCTACGCCCGCTTCGGCAAGGCGCAGGGCCAGTTCGGGGACAAGGGGTCCTTCGGTCAGCTGCTTGACTCCCTTGAACAGGAGGGGGTGGTGCGTCACAATGAGTTCGGCGCCCACACTCTCTGCCTCTCGAAGGACATCCGGTGTCATGTCCAGGGCCACAACAGCCCGCGTCACGTCTGCGCCCAATCGGCCGACCTGCAAGCCCACGTTGTCGTAGGACTGGGCGGTAGCAGGAGGTGCCCAGCGTTCCAGGAATTCGAGGATTTCTTGGACAGTAGCAGACATGACGAAAGGAGTTTAGGCAGGAATCGGGCAGAGAGTAGGCAGGAATCAGACAGACGCCGTAGAGAGCGTCGAAGGAGTAGATGGTGCATTGGGGGCGCGGCCGGACTGCGCAACGCCCTCGTTCTCATCGACCCGCAAAAGCAGTATACCACCAATCACAAACATGGCGACAACGACCGCAATGCCATAGCGCATACTGTCGAAAATAAGTGTCATTTTGGCGAGCAGGAACGGGCCAATAAAGGCGGTAAACTTACCTGAAAAAGCAAAAAAGCCAAAGAATTCGTTCTCGTGGTCCTCGGGAGTGAAGCGCGCCAGCAGGGAGCGGCTCGCACTCTGGTTCGGGCCGGCCAGCAGCCCTATCCCGACGCCCGCCACCCAGAACCAGAGCACACTGCGGCTCATGACCGCAATCAGCGTGGCCAGCGAGAGGCCTGCAATCGATATCAGGATGGTGCGTTTGCCGCCGATCCGGTCATCCAGAAAGCCGAGCGCGAAAGCGCCTATACCCGCCGCCACGTTGAGTGCTATGCCGAAGATCATGATTTCCTGGAACGTAAAGTCGAACACGACCGCGGCGTAGACGCCGCCCGCGCCGAAGATCGTGATCAGTCCGTCGTTGTAGATGAGGCGGGCTACGAGCAGGCGGAACACCTGTCTGTAGCGCAGAATATCGCCAAACACGCGCCGGACATCGATCCAGGAGGAGCGCATGATGGTTCGCAGTCGGGGCGCATTGGCTACGTCCCTGCAGCGGACACACAGGAACAGTGGGATACTGAACAGGGCATACCAGACGGCTACCAGCAGGTTGGTGGCGCGGATATGCTCCCCCTGGTCCGCATCCAGCCCGAAAAGCGGGGGGTCGGGGTTCACAAGCAGCACGAGGCCCACCACCATGCAGAGCAGACCGCCGACATATCCGAGGGCCCATCCGTATCCGGAAACGCGGCCAATACGGGAGAGGCGAGCCACGTCCGGCAGGAAGGCGTTGTAAAAGACGCCGGCCAGTTCAAATGCCACGTTCGCCGCAATGAATATGACGAGCGCCGCCATGACGTCGCCCGGGCCGGGGAAATAGAGGGCTGCGGTCAGAAGAATGCATGCGAGAGTGCCTGCGAAGAGGAACCGTTTGCGGTGGCCGCCCTGATCGGCGAGCGCGCCCAGAAACGGGGATACGACGGCCACAATGAGGCCCGAGATGGTAATGCCCGTAAACCAGAGATTCGCACCCGTAGTCTCGTCCGGCGCAATGCTTTTCGTAAAGTACGTGGCATAGATGAACGTCACCACGAGTGTCGTGAACGCCGAGTTGGCAAAATCGTAAAGGGCCCACGCAGGCGTGGCGTATCGGGACGTCTGGGCGTGAGGCATGGCAGGCCGGTTGCGGGTGAAACCGAAATGTAGCGGGCGGGGACCGATCCGTCAACAAATCCTCCCAATCGCCTCCACACACCGGTCCAATTCCTCCTCCGTATTGTAGACATGGACCGATGCCCGCACCATGAGTGGCAAATTCCGGGCCTCGGCGTCAAGGCGCGACCACTCGGGACCTGACGTGTGCACGTTGATGCGCTCGGCAGCGAGGCCCTTTTTGAGTGCGTCGGCGCCCACCACGGCGTGAGAAAACGTCACAATGCCCCCTTTCTGCCGCCCAATATCGTGCACCGTGATACCCCGCTGTGCCTGCAGCCGCTCGCGAAGTGCAGCGCCCAGCATCGCAATCCGCCCCTCTACACGCTTCATACCCAAATCGAGTGCGTACCGGACGGCCACGCCCAGACCGATTTTTCCGGCCACATACCCTTCCCAGGACTCGAAGCGCCGCGCCGTGTCCTGCAATTCGAAGGCATTTGTCGCCGTCCAGTCAGCCGCCCGCAGATCGATTGTAGGCGGCCGGATAAGGTCCATCCGCTCCCGACGCACCACCAGGAAACCCGTTCCGCGCGGCCCACGCAGGTACTTGCGCCCCGTCCCCGACAGGAAATCGCACCCGATGGCGTCCATATCCATATCCACCTGCCCGGCCGACTGGCATGCATCGACGAGGAACGGAACGCCGTGCCGCCGCGCTACGCGTCCGACGTCGGCCGCCGGATTGACGAGCCCGGAGTTGGTCGGAATGTGCGTCAAACAGATGAGCCGTGTTTTCTGGTCGATGCAGTCCTCGAGGGCATCTACATCGACCTGCCCCTCGCCGTCCGAGGGCGCGACCACAATCTCAATTCCGAGCTGTTGGCGCAGCTGCAGCATGGCCAGGTAATTGGATGCGTAGGACGCGTGTGTCGTGATGACGTTGTCGCCACGCTGAAACGGCATGCCGTAGAACACGGTGCCCCAGGCCTTCGTGGCGTTTTCGACGAGGGCGACCTCGTCGGGCCGTGCGCCCACGAGGTCGGCGAGCGCCTGGTAGGTCGCCGCGAGTGCAGGCTCGGCCAGGGCAGCGGCTTCGTACCCGCCGAGCCTCGCCTCCATCTCCAGATGCTCCGTAACAGCTTGGAGTACGGGGCGGGGCATGAGCCCCGCCCCCGCATTATTCAAATGCACCACATGCGCGCACCCGGGCGTGTCATCGCGCAGTTTTTGGATGTTCATGGCGTTCATGCGTTCATTGATTTCTGATGGTGTATTTTACGCCCCGAGCCAGGAAACTGGAGCCCGGCGCAGCGTGGCCGGGTGCCGGGTGCCTGCTCGGCCGGGAAAACGCCCTCGTAGCTCAGGGGATAGAGCACCGGTTTCCTAAACCGGGTGTCGGAAGTTCGAATCTTCCCGAGGGCGCAGATGGTGTACCCCTTCCGCGGGTATGTCGTCGCCAGCGAGCGCCTCGTCCAGCGCCGCTCTGAGTTGCCGCATCTGCTGCATGCCCAGTTGGCGACCGTGTCGCGCGACCAGATAGACCAGCAGGGAGGCTGCAAGGGCCGCGGGGCCGCTCCATAGAGCGTGCCCCGCGGCCCCCAGACTCCACTGGGCATAGCCGTAAATGACACCCATGCCACCCGCGAAGGCAATGCCCACATAGAGCGCTACAAACAGGCTCCAGATGGCCGGGCGCGGCCCAAAAAGTCCACGCACCACGGAGCCTTCGGGCAGGTGGGGATCGACCGAAATCTCCAGTTGGGGAGACCAGAAATGAACCTGGTCGCTCGGGATTTTCAGGACCGCAGACGACGCGAATACGCGGCCGGTGGCGGTGCACGCGCCGCCAGGTGCCTGGCGGGTACCCGTGCCGCCGCCCAGCACCCGCTGGAGGCGTCTCAGCACGTCGTTTGGCTCGACGGGCGTGACAAATTCGAACCGGGGGCGCAGTCTGACGTCAGTCATCGCAACCATTGGTGGCAGTTTCGGGTAGAGAGGATACGATATTTCCGCCGATTCATCTTTCCAGCCTCCTGATTTCCACATGTTGCTCGTCGTGCTCGCTGTGCTTCAACTCGGTCTGCCCGCCAGCGCCCAGGTGGGGCTACCGGCATCCGATAGGCAGGAATGGGCGCTGTCACACCCTGATCCGCACCCGGCGGCCGAACGTGCGTTCCGCCTGGTAACCGACACCACGCGTTCGGAGGTGCTCATGGCCCAGCAGGACCTGGACGATATCATCTATGTGAGTCTGGTTACGGACCGGGAGCCGGCGATGGGCAGTTTTGACCTCATGGACTACTCTCCCTCGCGCCTGGAGCACGGCTCGCGGCCGTGGGGACAGGTGGAATCCTGGATTCGATGGGCGGGCGACGATGCGTTCGTATCGCTGTCCTGGCACTGGAATGCTCCCATGTTCCTCTACAATGACGGTGGTCGCGAATGGTGGCGCGGATTCTATACCGATGCCTCCTCGTTCGATGTGCGGGCGGCGGTCGAGGAGCCGGAATCGGCGGAGCGGGCTGCCCTGATGCGGGACATCGATGCCATAGCCGTTCAGCTACATACGTTTCGCGACGCGGGCGTACCCGTATTCTGGCGGCCCCTGCATGAGGGCTGGGGTGGGTGGTTCTGGTGGGGGAAGGGTGGCCCGGATATGTACCGCGCGCTGTGGCGGCTCATGTACGACCGGCTGACCGTACATCACGGACTCGACCACCTGATCTGGGTCTATACGCACCGGGATTCCGGTTGGTATCCGGGTCACGATGTGGTGGATGTGATTGGTGTAGATCTCTACGGAGCCGATGCCAGGACCTACCGGGCGTGGGCCGATCTCCGGCGGACGTTCGGCACCGCAAAACCTTTTGCCGTGACCGAGACGGACCGGCTGCCCGATCCAACAGCCATGCGCGCGCGCGGCGAGCGCTGGGCGTGGTACTCCATGTGGGCCGACGATCAGATCCGGGACATCCGCGTGGCGGCCCTCAGGGGAGCCTATACCAATCCAGATGTCTTAACGCGCTCGTCCATTGCACCCTGGCGCACGGACGACGCGCCGTGGCGCGCGGCCATCGCAGACGCATCCACAGCCCTGGACGTGATTCCGCTTGAGGCCGAGAAAAAGCTGGTTCTGCTGCTGCCCGAGCGCGCCCGGGCATTCATCAGCATCCTGGGAAGAGGGAATGAGACCCTCCGTCGCGGGCGCGTGTCGGACGCTGAAATCTGGGATGTATCGGACCTGCCCGTTGGAAATTATGTTGTGCGCTGGTTTACGCGCGGGAGTCAGGGGTTCACGCGCTTCAGTATCCAGTAGACGGGCAACAGGCCGCAGGCCTTTTCAACCCGCTGTCAGTTCGTCGAGAATGGGAATCATGGTCTCGAACGTGACGGCCCCGATGTAGCGCCGGCGAATGACACCTTCACGGTCAATCAGATAGGTCGTCGGCACCACATAGTGCCCCTTGTAGGCTTCGGACACCTTGCCGTCGTCGAGCAGCGTCGGGTAGGCAATGGACAGCTCTTCGGCGAACGGCTCCACAATCGACTGCCCTTCCTCGTCGAGCGCTACGCCCACGAACTGGACGCCCCGGGCACCATATTCGGCCTGGAGACGGTTGAATTCAGGGATTTCCTCGCGGCAGGGCCCGCACCAGGTGGCCCAGAAGTTGAGTACAACCACCTTGCCAGCGAGGTCCCCAAGCGAGAGCGTGGTGCCGTCGAGCGCGGTGAGTTCAAATGGGATGGCCTGGCCGAGACCCTTCCGCGCGCCGCCCGTGCCCGATGCGTCCGACGTTGTGGGCTCGTAGGCATCGGCCGGCGTGAAATCGATGATTTTCACGACATTTCCGACGACGCGGATGTCGAAATGTACGGAGTCGCCGGGCGAAACCTCTTCGGCGAGCTCCGGGCGATCGAGTTCGAAGGGCATGGTCATGGCATCCATGAAGCCCTCAATATTGCCATGCTCCAGCACGGCATGGGATCCGCTCGGGGTAATGCTTCGAACGCGGGCGAAGGCGTCAAAATGGAACGTATCGGCCGGCGCGGCCTGTGTAGACGCCGAGCCCCCTTCCGATGGTTCAGATGGGCGCAACGAGTCGGTTTCTGTCGATGCGCCGCATCCAGCGAAAAGAACGAGTGCGGCGAGCAGGGTCAGAGACCGGTAGGAATTCATTACAGGACGGTAAGCCATTCTCCTTCGGATAACGTTTCAACCCGCTCGGGTATGAGCACGCCGGTAGACCGGACCGTTCCCTGGACGCGGATCTGCTCGGCCATGTAGTCGGCCAGGACGGCGGGCACCGTCATGAGCACCCAGACTTCGCCGTCAGGCTCGCCACCGCGCAGGATGGCGACCGGAAAACCCTGCATGGCGCAGGCCGTGGCGCAGGCCTTGACGAACCCTTCCGGGCGTTCGTGGTCCATGCCGCGGTTGATATCCATGTTGAGCGGGTAGCAGCGGGTGTCAATCAGTATTCCTTCCATGCTGATGGATTGCCCCTGCTCGTACACGGGGGCAGGCTCCTCAGCGGGAGATGGACCGCCTGACTGGCAGCCCGAAAATAGAAAAAGGCCCAGAAGGGCGCAGCCGAGCATAAACCCGTAGTTCTGTACGGAACCCGACTGCGCCTGGGCCAAAGAAGCGTTTAAATTGCTCACGCTTACATCATTGTGGCAACATCAACTTCTACCCACTTGCCCTTGTCGTTTTTGACTTCGACTTTGCCGGGCATGATGGCACCTGCATAAGGTGCTTCGCCAGTGATGCGAACTTCCTTGTCCATGTGCTCTGCGAATACGCCGGCGGGTGCAATTACGACGTGAACGTTACCGTCCTTCTTGCCGCCTTCCAGAACGCCGGCAGGAATGCCCATCGATGCGCAGGCTGTGGCGCAGCTCGGCATTTTCATCATCTTGTCACCCTTTTTGACCATGTGGTCATTGGTGTGATTCTCATGCATCATGCCGTAACACTTGGTGTCAATGAGCTTGCCCTTGACTGTTACCTGGCTCGTCTTTTCAGACGTAAACCCGACGAACAGGAATGCGGCAAGCATCAGTGAAAAAATTGTCTTCATGGTATCCTCTTGCTGATGAATGTCTTGTCTCGAGATGACCAACTGGTGGTCTTGTCCCGTTCAGTGACGCGTGCCTTAACAGCGTTACACGGCGCGCGAAAAAATTTCAGGGCAGCAGGGCGGCAGGGCAGCAGGGCAGCTCCTCGGTCACACGCCGAAGCGGATGGCGATGGTAGTATAACTCGTAACCAGCTCGCCGTTTTCGCGCGCCGGGGAGAACATCCACTGTCGGGCCGTTTCCACGGCCGCTTCTTCAATGCCGTAGCCCACTTCGCTGACGGCCTCAATGCGCCGCGCTGTATCTTTTTCGAGCAGCCACCGCTCGGCGATCTCCACGTTATCGACCCGGCCGCGGCTGTTGACCAGTACACGCAGCACGATCTCCGCCCGGATATTGCGGCGGTCGGCCGCGCGGGGATAGGTGGGCTCCACGATGCGGCGGGGCTGGGGGCCCCGATCGGCGCGCGCACTCGACTGATCTCTCTCGTCGGCGCCGTCTTTGATCTCCTTGTCCGTTCCCGGGTCCTCGACAGCCAGCATGTTGTTGTCCAGGTCGAGCTCCACGATTTCGAGCTCGTCGTCGTTGGGGATGATGACGGGCACAATGGGCCTCGGCGGTGGAGGGCGCCGCTTTTCCTGCATGGTCTGCTGGATTTCCTCCAGCTGGATTTCCTCGCGCGCCGACATGTCGAAAAGCCGCGGATCGTTGCCGCCCCAGTGGTTGGGCCAGAACCGGACTACAAGGTTCGCGAGCAGCAATGCGGCCGCAAGCCCGACCATGATATGCCCAGGGTAGCGCCTCAGGCGCTGGCTATTTTGATCGAAATTATCCACAATGGCCTGTTAACGTCATGGTGCGTAGCGGGTTCGGTGGGGACGCCTTTTGCCACGGCGGCGATCGGCGCGGTGACTTGTCCGCGAGCGACCGAAGCCGTATTTTATCCGAAACAAAAACGCCCCATGCGCCTTGCCGCCACGCCCTCTTTCTGGACGCCATAGTGACGACCTTCCCGGTTACGGGGAGGTTTTTTTTTGCAGCCACACGTAATCCCATGATTCAGCAAAACCTTCCCACGGACATGTTTCAACCCTGCAAACTGGCCCTGGAGGACGGCCTCGTCGTCGAGGGCGAAGCCGTCGGGTACCGCGGGGAAACCGGTGGCGAGCTCTGCTTCAATACCGCGATGACCGGGTACCAGGAAATTTTCACCGACCCGTCCTACCACGGGCAGATCATGATGATGACCTATCCGCACATCGGCAACTACGGCACGGCCGACGTGGACATGGAGGCCGACGAGCCCATGGTGGCAGGCCTCGTCGTGCGGGCCTTCTCGCGGCGCTACTCCAACGCCCTGGCCGACGGGTCTCTGGAGGACTTCATGGTCCAGCACAGACTCGTAGGCATTTCGGGGGTCGATACGCGCGCCCTCGTGCTCCACATCCGGGAGAAGGGGGTCATGAACGCCGTGATTTCAGCGGTCGATCTCGAGAACGAATCGCTCATTGAAAAGGCGCGCCGCTGGCCCTCGATGGAGGGCCTGGAGCTGGCCTCGCGGGTCACCACGAAGGAAGCCTACTCCTGGTGCGAGGCCGATGGCCCGAGAATAGCCGTCTACGACTACGGCGTGAAGCGCAACATCCTGCGCTCCCTGAAGACCCGCGGGTGCACCGTGCAGGTCTTTCCGGCGGGCACCGACCTGGCGCTTGTCAACACATGGAGCCCAGATGGGATTTTCTTCTCGAATGGTCCTGGAGACCCCCGCTCCATGCCGGACGAGATTGAGATGGTACGGGGCGCCATGACGCTCGGTATTCCTCTTTTCGGGATCTGTCTGGGGCATCAGCTGATGTCGCTCGCCGCCGGGCTCGACGTATACAAGATGCATGTGGGCCATCGCGGCGCCAACCATCCGGTGCAGAATCTGCGGACGGGCGCGGTCGAAGTATCGACCCAGAATCACGGGTTCGCTGTGAGCCCGGAGGGCCTCAGGGAGGGCGTGGCCGAGCTGACGCACGTGAATTTGAACGACCGCACGGTCGAAGGCCTGCGCTACCACGCCTTCAACGGGTTTTCGGTGCAGTACCACCCTGAGGCATCGCCCGGGCCGCACGACAGCCAGTACCTGTTCGACGAATTTGTCACCGCCATGTCCATGAACCCCAGCCGAATCTGAGCCGTCGACCCATATGCCCAAAAGAGAAGACATAAAAAAAATACTGCTCATTGGATCGGGGCCCATCATCATTGGGCAGGCCTGCGAATTCGACTACTCGGGGAGCCAGGCCGCGCGCGCACTCCGTGACGAGGGCTACGAGGTGGTACTGGTCAATTCGAATCCGGCGACCATCATGACCGATCCTGTCACGGCAGACAAGATCTATCTACAGGCACTCACGCCCGCATCCATCAGGGAAATCGTTGAAATTGAGCGGCCCGATGCGGTGCTCCCGACCATGGGCGGCCAGACGGCGCTCAATCTGGCCAATGAACTGCACGCCAAGGGGTACTGGGAAAAAATGGGTGTCGAGGTGATCGGGGTGGATATCGATGCCATCAACATCACCGAGGACCGGCAGCAGTTTCGCGACCTGATGGAGAAAATCGGCGTGGACCAGGCCCGATCGCGCGTGGCCAAGAGCCTCCTGGAGGCCAAGGAAATCACGCAGGAGCTTGGTGGACTGCCCGTTGTGATCCGGCCGTCGTTCACGCTCGGCGGTAGTGGGGGCGGCATTGTCTGGGCGCCCGGCGAATTCGACAAGAAGGTCATGCGCGGCCTGGAGCTCTCGCCCGTGCACGAGGTGCTGATCGAGGAATGTCTGGTCGGCTGGAAGGAGTTTGAACTCGAGCTTCTGCGCGATGCGAACGACAATGTCATTATAATATGTACCATCGAGAACGTCGATCCGATGGGCGTGCATACGGGCGACTCGGTGACCGTCGCGCCGAGCCAGACGCTGACCGACAAGCAGTTCCAGATCATGCGCGACGCGGCCATCCGCATGATGCGCTCCATTGGCACGTTCGCCGGCGGCTGCAATGTGCAGTTTGCGCTCGAGCCGGCCACGGGGCGCATGATTGCCATTGAAATCAACCCGCGCGTGTCGCGCTCCTCGGCGCTTGCATCGAAAGCGACCGGTTATCCGATTGCGAAGGTCGCCGCCCGCCTGGCAGTTGGCTACACGCTCGACGAGCTGCCCAACGAGGTGACGGGAACGACGAGCGCCTGCTTCGAGCCCAGTATTGACTATGTGGTCACCAAAATACCGCGCTTCAACTTCGAGAAATTCGAGGGCGTGGACGAGGAGCTCACGACCCAGATGAAGGCCGTTGGCGAAGTCATGGCCATTGGGCGCACGTTCAACGAAAGTCTCCAGAAAGCGTGGCAGAGCCTTGAAAACGGGTATTCGGGACTCGGCGCCGACCGCGAGGAAGCAAGCCGGCTCGAAATCCGGAACCGCCTGCGCAAATCCTATTGGGACCGGACGCTACAGATTCGCAATGCCTTCCGCATGGGCGCGAGCGTCGAAGAAGTGGCCGACGTGTCGCGTGTCGATCCCTGGTTCCTGTACCAGATCCAGGATATCGTGGCCATCGAGGAGCGGCTCTCGGGCTTTATGTTGTCGCAGGTCGATGTGGACCTCATGCGCCTCGTAAAGCGGAACGGGTTCTCGGACGTGCAGATTGCCTGGCTCGTCGCGGACGACGCAGCCGAAGACGAGGTGCGCGCCCACCGGCTGTCGCTCGGCCTGAAACCCTCTTTTTTGCTGGTCGATACGTGCGCCGGGGAATTCCCAGCGCAGACGCCCTATTTCTATTCGTCCTACGAGACGCACTCGGAGAGCCCCGTCTCTGACCGCGAAAAAATCCTGATCCTGGGAAGCGGCCCCAACCGGATCGGGCAGGGAATTGAGTTCGATTATTCGTGTGTCCACGGGGTGCTGGCGGCCAAGGAAATGGGCTTCGAGGCCATCATGGTGAACTGCAACCCGGAGACGGTATCGACCGACTTCGACGTGGCCGACAAGCTCTATTTTGAGCCGGTTTTCTGGGAGCGCGTGCTTGACATCATTGAGCACGAAAAGCCGAAGGGCGTGATCGTGCAGCTCGGGGGGCAGACGGCGCTCAAACTGGCCGCCCGATTTGCCGGCTCGGGCGTCGAAATTATTGGGACGTCCTACGCCAACATGGACCTTGCCGAAGATCGGGGGCAGTTTTCAGACCTCCTCAAGGAACTCAACATCCCGTATCCACCCTATGGCCGCGCCCGCACGCCGCGCGAGGCCATTGAATCGGCCGAACAGATTGGCTATCCGCTGCTCGTACGCCCGAGTTACGTGCTCGGCGGTCAGGGCATGCGTATTGCCATCAATAAGGAAGAGGTGGAAAAATATGTGGGGCAGATCTGGAAACTCCTGCCCAAAAACGTGATCCTGCTCGACCTTTTTCTGGAAAACGGAATCGAGCTCGATGTCGACGCCATCTGCGACGGGGAAGACGTGTGGGTGGCCGGGATCATGCAGCACATTGAGCCGGCGGGTGTCCACTCGGGCGACTCGACGGCCGTTGTGCCGCCCTACTCGCTCTCGGATGCGGTACAGGAAAAGGTGCGGTCCTACGTGCGGCAGATTGCGCTCCGTATGGACGTACTGGGGCTCGTAAACGTGCAGATGGTGGTAAAAGGCGAGGACGTGTTTGTGATCGAGGCCAACCCGCGCGCCTCCCGCACCGTACCGTTTCTTGCGAAAGCCATGGGCATTCCGATTTCCAACATTGCCACGAAGGTCATGCTGGGCCGTAAACTCGACGAGTTCCGGGAGGCGGGGCTGCTCGAGTCGTCGCTGACGGGCTACGCCGTCAAGGAGCCTGTCTTCTCGTGGGACAAATTTCCGGAAGTCCGAAAGGAGCTCGGTCCCGAAATGAAATCAACGGGCGAAGCCATTGCCTTCATCGATGACTTCGACGACGAGGCGTTCAAGAAGCCCTTCGAAATGCGGAATCTGTATTTGTCGAGGTAGGTCGGGGCTCATGCAGTCAGGTGTAGCGCAGGGCGTGGACCGGGTTCTGAGTGGCGGCTTTGATGGACTGATAACTGATGGTCAGCCAGGCTACCAGGATGGCGATGAGACCGGACAACGCGAAGGCCTCCCACCCGAGTCCTGTACGGTACACAAAACCATTCAGCCAGTTGTTCATAACGTACCCTGCGAGCGGCACGGCCAGGACAAACGCTATAATGACGTGGCGCGTGAAGTCGCGCGTAAGCAGCACGACGACCTGCCAGTCCGAGGCGCCGAGCGCCTTTCGTATGCCGATTTCCCGGGTCCGCTGCTGCGTGACGAACATTCCCAGTCCGAATAGGCCCAGGGCGGCAATGAAAATGGCAAACGCAGAAAACCCGCGGAACAGTTCGGCCAGTCGTTGATCGGACTGGTACAATTCGCCGTACGTTTCATTCAGGAACGAAAGGGACACGGGCTGGCCAGGCCTGAATGTGTTCCATGTCTCGCGGATGAAAGCAAGCGTACCGTCCACATCGTTTCCTGTGATCCGTATAAGGAGGTTGCCCGGCGTGAATTCCGTTGCCAGTCTGTACGCCGCTGGTTGTATTTCCTGGCGCAACGTGTTGAAGTGGTAATTCCGCAGTACGCCGACAATTTCTCCCGATGCCACAATTCCATCTCCCTCCGGCGTACGCATAATACGCCCGACGGCCGAATCCCAGCCAATCTTGGCAAGTGCCGCCTCATTGATCATGAAGGCGGTCGAATCGCCCTGGAATTCCGGCGAGAAATCCCGGCCCTCGGCGAGCTCGACTCCCATCGCTTCCACGAAGTCCGTATCGACCCAGATCGGTGCCATGATGATGGCTTCTTCGTTGGTGAAGCCTTCCGGCATGAATCCCGACCCACCGTGAATTCCACCGGGGATGGATGATGATGCCCCCACGGCCCGGATGTTCGCGTGGTCCCGCAATGCGTCCTTGAACGCGTCGGCCTGGTCCGCCAGGATGAATGCCCGTTCGAGCACGATGACATGGTCTCGATCGAAGCCGAGTCGGGTATTCTGGATGAAGTCGAGTTGTTTCTGGACAACAAACGTACTGATCAGAAGTGAGATCGATATCCCGAATTGGAAGACGACAAGGGCGTTCCGGAACAGGGATCGGCTGCTCGAAACGGGTCCTTCGGATTTCAGCACGTGGGCTGGTTCGAAGGACGACAGGTAAAAAGCCGGGTACAAGCCCGCGAGCAGTCCGACGAGCAGCACGCCGGCTAAGGTCCACAGAAGTACCGACGCCTCCAGGACAGTTCCGAGCGCAAAGTCAATGCCCGTGATGGCGTTGTAGGAGGGCAGGGCAGCCGCCACGAAGAGCAGGGCAAAAACGCCGGCCAGGCAGCTCATGAGCGTCGATTCGGACAGGAATTGACCTATCAATTGTCCCCGCGAGGAACCGAACGTTTTGCGGACACCCACTTCCCGGGCACGTGTTGCCGCACGTGCCGTTGACAGGTTCACAAAGTTGATGCACGCGAGGATCAGGATGAAGAACGCCACGGCTGAAAAAAGATACACATATGTGATACTGCCGGGCGATATGATGTCGATCTCGAACTGCCCTGAATGGAGGTGGATGTCTGTCAGTGGCTGGACGTTGTAGGCGAGTTGATTTCCCGCCTCGGTGAACTGGGTGTACGATATGCCCATGTCATTCAGCAGCTGTGGACCCGCGTGGCGTTCAAACATCTCGGCGAATCCGGCGACCAGATCATCGGGGTTTGAACCGGGAGTGAGGCGAATGTAGGTTACATAATTATTCGAAATCCAGGCGTCTGTCTGGGACTGCGGGAAATCGAGCAGAGTCCCGAGCGCCTGGAATTGGAGCGACGAATTCTGGGGAGGATCCGCCACCACACCACGTACTTCCACGCGCATTGTATCGCCGAAGATGACTGTTTTGCCGAGTGGATCGTCGTCTCCGAATAGTTGTGTGGCCAGTGTCCGGGTCAGAACGACAGTACTGGGCTGGTTGAGGGCGTTTTCGGGGTCTCCCCTCAGGAATTCGAAGTCAAGGATGTCGAAGAGGGATGAATCGGCCAGAAAAATCCGGTCGCGCAGGAAGGAGCGGTCATCGATCGAGATTTGCTGCTCATTCGTGAACGCAAAGATCCGGGCCGATGCCTCGACCATGGGCTGTTCATTGACCAGGGTTGCCCCCATGGGAGACGGGACGACCGGCGCTACGAGGGAGCGACCACTGATCCTGCCGTCGAGGACGAGCCTGTAAATCCTGTCGGCATCGGCGTGATAGGCATCGTAACTGATTTCGTGCCGGACAAAGAGCAGGATGAGCAGCGACACGGCGAGGCCTGCGGCGAGGCCCAGCAGGTTGATGGATGTGTATCCGGGCTGGTTGCTGAGGCGGCGTAATGTGGCTATAAATCGATGTCCGAACATGGCATTCGCTTCGTTTTTAATGCACGCCAGTACGGTGCGTTACACGCGAAGTTACTTCAGGGGTGCCGACAAGCGTGTCGACGGCGACCGGTACTTTCGGCGCAAGGCGCCGAGCACCTCGTTGTCTCCGCGCTGCGGGGATGGTGCAGAACGAAACAGGCTTTGACGTGTTTCAGCCGGGAATCACCCACAGGCTTCCCACCACGCCACGTTTCCCATGTTCGCCCGCGAAGGAATTGCTCTCATCATTGTGTCCGGCCTGATCGGCGCGGCGCTGGCCGTGGCCGCCGTGCAGGCGGGTTCTCTGTGGGGGTGGGTATTTGTTGTGCCTGCGCTGCTCATTCCGCTCTTTACGCTCTGGTTTTTCCGCGATCCTGTGCGGTCACCACCCGTCAATACGACGGACCTGGTACTGGCGCCTGCCGATGGCAAGGTGGTGGTTATCCAGCAGGTGGAGGAACCGCTCTACATCAAGGGGCCGGCGCTCCAGGTGTCCATTTTTCTGTCGCCACTGAACGTACACGTGAACCGGGCGCCTGCCGATGGCGTGATTGAATTCGACGAGTATGTGCCGGGCGACTATCTGGTAGCGTGGCACGAGAAGGCCAGCGAGCTCAACGAACGCTCACAACTGGGCCTCATGCATCCATCGGGTCAGAAAATCCTGTTCAAGCAGATTGCCGGTGCCGTGGCGCGGCGCATTGTATACCATATCGGCGTGGGCCATACGGTACGCGCGGGCGAGCGGTTTGGTATTGTCAAATTCGGGTCGCGGATGGATGTCCTGATGCCGCCCGGCGTCGTGCTGGACGTCGCCATGGGTGACCGCGTCGTCGCGGGCGAGACCATCCTGGCGCGGCTCGGCGCCCCCGAAGACCTTTCACAGGCGCCAGCGCAGCATGACTGAAAAGGGCCCTGGACTCAAACATCGGCGTGTTCGGCAGCGGCTGAGTGCGTACCGCGCGGTGCGGGCCAGGCGCCCACGGCGGGGCATTCCGCGCTCGGCGGTTCCCTCGTTTTTTACGCTCATGAACCTGTTGGCGGGTTTCATGGCCATCATTCAGGTCTACGAGGGGCACTTCGTGAATGCGGGCTGGCTGATTGTGCTGGCGGCTTTTTTCGATGCGCTCGACGGCATGATGGCCCGCCTCACCAACGGCACGAGTCTTTTCGGGGTTGAGCTGGATTCGCTCTCGGATATTGTCTCCTTCGGCGTCGCCCCCTCGTTCCTCATCTACGTATTCGCACTCGAAGACTTCGGCACGCCGGGGATGATCGTGGCATCGCTCCCGGCCATCTGCGGTGCGGTGCGCCTGGCCCGATTCAACGTCGGGTTTGACGGTGAAAAGAAAGATTATTTCACCGGGCTCCCCATACCGGTGGCGGCAGCCGTCATCGTGGCCGTCATTCTGAACGGCGATTTCGTGCGCATGGTGCTGGATGAGGGGTCGAACCACCGCATTTTCATCACGAGTGTAGTCGTGCTTTCGGGCCTTATGATATCGAACATCCCGTTCGACGCCATTCCGCGCCCGAATGCCGCCTACATGAAACTCCACCCGCTCAAAATTGTCGCATTCATGGTGGGCGCCGTCCTGCTCGTGATGTTCCGGGAGGCCGGTCTCTTGGCCGTGCTGCTGATATACCTTGCCGTCGGCATGGGGCGGGCCCTTTACCAGTTCGCCAAGGCGGTCTGGGATGCCGATCCCCAAACCAACTGAGATTCATGACTTACAAAGCCCAGGTTACCGTCACGCTGCGTCCATCCATTCTGGATCCGCAGGGCAAGGCCACCCACCACGCATTGACCCAACTGGAATTTGACCAGATAAACCATGTTCGTATTGGCAAATTCATTGAAATGGAAATTGAGGCCACAGGGCCCGATGAAGCCCGGCGCGTGGCCGAACGGGCCAGCGACCAGCTGCTCGCAAACCCCGTCATGGAAGACTTCTCGGTCCGTATTGAAGAGGTGCAGCCTGTCGGCTGAGGCCGTGCGCTCGTCGCCAGCGCCTGAGCTGCCCGCCCCCGACGTCGATGTGATGGATGCGCCGGACCGCGTCGACACGCGCCCCTGGCACCTTCTTCTCTTCAATGACGACATCCATACGTTCGATGAGGTCATTGTGCAGCTCATCAAGGCTATTTCGTGCTCGGCGTCGAAGGCCCAGCACATGGCCTGGACCGTCCATACCGAGGGGAAGGTGACCGTGATGACGGGAACGTTCGAGGAATGTCTGCGCGCCGAGGGCGTGCTGGCCGAGATCGGACTCGTGACGGAAATCCGCGGTTGATGGGGACGGATTTTCCCATCGGCGGAAAAAACATCCGCTCGAAAGGGTCGTAAAAACGCCGCAGATGCGCGCAGAAGGCCACTCAGAGAGCCATTGTCGCGTACCTGCAGCACGAATGGGCCACTGGGCACGATGCTTGAAAGCATGATGGGTACCTCTCACACATACACACCATCATGAACCGCTCTTACTACAAACCTCTCGCTCCCCTCATGGCTCTCGTAGCCATTATGATCTCCGTCGCCTTTCTGGCCGCCAGCTCGGCCGAGGCCCAGCCGGTTCGCCTCGCATCGACAGGCGCGAGCGCCACAGCAGACGGCGCGGCCCCGGTACTTATTGAAGGCACGGCCACGTTCTACCACCCGATCTTTGACGGAAAGCAGACCGCAAGCGGCGAGGTCTACGACCACAAAGCCCTCACAGCGGCGCACAAGACGCTGCCTTTCAATACGATGGTGCGCATTACGCGCATGGATACGGGAGGCCAGGTCGTTGTCCGCATCAACGACCGCCTGCCAGCTGGCTCTGCGCGGACCATTGACCTCTCGGGTGCGGCCGCAAGTCGACTCGACATGCTGGAGACGGGCGTCGTGGATGTTTCCATCGAGCTTTTGACACCCGTCGCCACGAGCGACGGCGTTTCACAGCGGGCCATAGGCTGGTCGGGCCGCCCCGCACGTCCGGCCCGGGTCGTCGAGGCACCGGTCGTCGAGGCACCTGTCGTCGAGACGCGCCTCGAACAGGCCGCCCCGAACGCATCCAGCCTCATATACACCCTGCAGATTGGCTCTTTTGCGTCCATGGATGGCGCCCGCATGCTGGCCAAGGACTACGAAACCGCCTGGATCGCGGAAATTGACGTCAACGGCCGTCCATCCTACCGGGTCTACTACTCCCGGTTCGAGGACGAAGAGCCCGCCCGCCTGGCCCAGCAGTCGCTCTGGGACGGTGGCCAGGACAGCTTCCTGCGCCGTATCGGGTCGTAAGTTGCCACGTGTAGCCGACTCATACCTCACCATTGCTCGTCCCTCCACGGCGGAAATCAAGGAAAAGGCCTCGCGCTTCATAGCCGAGGCTTTTCCCGTTTCGTCGAGTGAGGAAGCGGAGGCGCAGGTCGCCGCCATCCGAAAGCGCGAATACAACGCCACGCACGTGTGTAGCGCCTGGCGTGTGGGCCCGGAGGCCCAGGAATTCCGTTTCAATGACGACGGAGAACCGAACGGATCGGCCGGAGCGCCCATCCTGAGGCACATCGAAGGTCGGCTTTTGACATTCGTACTGGTCACCGTGACCCGGTATTACGGCGGCACGAAACTCGGCACGGGCGGTCTTATCCGCGCCTATGGCGGTGTGGCCGACGAAGCGCTCCGTGCTGCGGGCAGGCGCCGTGTAGTGCGCCGCGCGCCCATCCAGCTCAGTTTCGATTACGACGACACCTCGCCCGCCATGCACGTCATTTCCACGTTCGATGCCACGATTGCCGACACTCTGTACGATGATCGCACCCACGTGACGGTCCGCGTGCGGCTCAGCGAGATCCCAACCCTCAAGCAGGCATTCGTGGAGGCCCTCGGTGGCCGGGGGGAGATCGGTTAGAGCCCTATGGGTACGTTTTTCGTATTTTGGGGTCTACGGGTCAGAGTGGAAATTACGCAACACCTATATGCCATGAAATTTGTCGACTATGTGACCATCTCCGTGAAAAGCGGCGATGGAGGGGCTGGGGCCCTGTCGTTCCGCCGCGCGAAATACGAGCCCAAGGGAGGGCCGGACGGAGGCGACGGTGGTCGCGGGGGAACGGTCATGCTCAAGGGAGACAGTCACCTGTACACGCTGCTTGATTTGCGATACAATCGGCATCATAATGGTCAGAATGGCGGTCGTGGGGAGGGCAGCAACAAAACGGGCAGGGATGGTGAGGATATTGTGCTGCGCGTTCCGCTCGGCACGGTGGCCCGCAATTCGGATACGGGAGACGTGATCGGCGAGGTCACAAGCGAGGGCGATGTCCTCGTGCTCGCCACCGGTGGGCGTGGCGGTAAGGGTAATACGTTCTTCAAATCCTCGACAAATCGCACACCCCGGCACGCACAGCCGGGCGAGTTGGGCGAGGAGTTGGAACTGACCCTCGAACTGAAGCTGTTGGCCGATGTCGGGCTCGTCGGCTTTCCGAACGCCGGCAAGAGCACACTCGTGTCGAGCATTTCGGCGGCCAAGCCCAAAATTGCCGACTACCCCTTCACGACGCTGGAGCCGTCACTGGGTGTGGTGAGTGTGGGCTCCTACGAATCGTTCGTGATGGCCGACATTCCGGGGATCATCGAGGGCGCGCACGAGGGAAAAGGCCTGGGTATCCGCTTTTTGAAGCACATAGAGCGTAATGCCGTGCTGCTGCTGCTGATCCCCGTTACGAGCGAAGACCCGGCCGCGGAGTATGAGACCCTGCGCGAGGAAATGAGAGCATTCAATCCGGAGCTCGCCGACAAACCGCATCTGGTGGCGGCATCGAAAGTAGACATTGTCCCGCCTGGAGACACAGAAGCATTCATCCGGGCGCTCCGCACGGCGGTTCCGGCGGACGTAGACATTCTACCCATCAGTTCGGTAGCTCGGACCGGGATCGATGCGCTCAAGAACAGGCTCTGGCGGGAAATTCAGTCAGACCGGATGCTCGCCGGGTCATGACGCGGCTGGATACGGCCGAGCGTGAGGCCCGTCTCCGCCTCATGCGGGCAGATGGGTTGGGCCCTCGGGGGGTGAAGGTTCTTTCGGGCGCGGCCGCGTCGGCGGGCGATGCCCTCTCCATGGGGGTGGACCGCTGGCGCGCCCTCGAAGGCCTGACGGAGCGGCATGTAGCGGCGCTTCGGGACACGATGCGCGCGCCGCTCGACGTGTCCTGGCCGGATGGGTGGGATATGTACTGGCCCGCGGACGAGAATTATCCAAAACTGCTTCGGGCCATCGACGATCCGCCGATGTTCTGGGTGATGGGCGATGTGGCCATGCTGCAACAGTTCTGCACGGCGATTGTCGGTACGCGCAAGTGCTCGGAATACGGGCGCCGGACAGCATATATGCTGTCCGGCGCCCTGGTAGCGGCAGGAGCGTGCGTGGTCAGCGGGCTGGCCTACGGCATTGACGCCGCCGCCCACAAGGGGGCGCTCGTCGAGGGAGGCAGCACGGTCGCCGTGATGGGGTGCGGTCCGGGCCGCGTCTATCCGGGGGGGCACCGATCGCTTCAGCAGCGGATTGCCGAGGAAGGCGCGCTCGTATCGGAATTTCTGCCGGGGGCAAAACCCGCCCCGTGGCATTTTCCTCGACGAAACCGGATTATCAGCGGGCTGTGCAAGGCCACCATTGTGGTGGAAGCCTACGACAGCGGCGGGGCGCTCGTGACGGCGGCGCGCGCGCGGGAGCAGAACCGGGACGTGTATGTGGTACCGGGCAGCATGGAGATGCCCATGGCGCGCGGATCGAACCGGTTGCTGGCCGACGGGGCCAGTATCGTGGTATCGCCCCTGGACCTTGTAGTCAAACTGCGGCATTCGAAATATTTACCGGAGGTGGTTGCGCCGGGGAGTGCCGGGGACGGGAATGGGGACGCGGCGAACGGCCCCCAGCCCATACCACCCGATCTCACAGACACCGAACAGCGCATTCTGAAGGCGCTGTCTACCGCAAAGTTGACGCCCGAAGTCATTATGGACCGGGCGCGTATCTTGCCTCCGGCATTCTGGTCAGGGCTGGCCCGTTTGGAAGCATCGGGCCTGGTCCGGATCCTGCCGGGTGGGCGCTACGGGCGGCCAGGCACGGGGCCAGGCACAGGCAGGCACAGGCACATAAAAATAGCAAGCCGGTCGACCCCACCAGGCGACCGGCTTGCATGAGGAGGGAGTAGCCCGGGTTGCCACCGGGCGCTCCATCTTGAAGTCAATCATGACGGGATGTTCATGTGGAAGTTGCGCCCAGACCCGCCGGATTCGAAAATTACCATGGAAAACATGAAGCCCGAAGAAGCGACACTCGTCTTTGAGGTCCCCGCAGGGTACCAGGAGAACGAGCGGCTGGATGTGTATCTGACCGGTTTCATACAGAATGCCACGCGGACCAAGGTGCAGCGGGGTATTCGGCAGGGGCGGGTGGTGGTCAACGACGCCGTGACCCGCAAGGCCTCGCAGCCCATCATGGCGGGCGATACCATTGTGTGCACGCTGCCGCGGCCGCCGCGCCTCGAGATCACGCCCGAGCCCATGGCGCTCGACATCGTGCACGAGGACGAGGACCTGCTCGTTGTGAACAAGCCCGCGGGCCTCGTCGTGCACCCGGCGCATGGTCACCGGACGGGGACGCTCCTGCACGGCCTGCTGTACCATTTTGGGGGGCATTCCTTCTCGCTGGAGGCGGCAGGGGACGAGGAGGACCGAGATCTGAATGATGACGCGGGTGGTTCGGAGGCTGCAGGTGGTTCGGAGGATGCGGGTGGTTCGGAGGCTGCAGGTGGTTCGGAGGACGCGGGTGGTTCGGGGGATGCGGAGGGCGGAATCGGCGGGATTCCCCTCTCAACGGTCAACGCCGCGCCGCGGTTCGACGGGGATGTGGTGCTTCGGCCTGGCATTGTGCATCGTATCGACAAGGACACGAGTGGTCTGCTGGTGGTGGCCAAAAACGATCATGTGCACGCCAGATTGGCCGATCAGTTTGCCAGGCACACCATTCACAGGCGCTACCGGGCGCTGCTCTGGGGGCATCCCGGCGAGGCGGAGGGTACGATCGATACGTGGCTCGGGAGGGATCCGCGGGACCGCCGGCGCATGTCGGTTGTGGCCGAGGGAACAGGCAAGCATGCCATAACGCATTACCGCGTGCTGGAGTATTTCGAGTACACGTCGCTCGTCGAGTTCCGCCTGGAAACGGGGCGCACACACCAGATTCGCGTGCACGCCAAGCACCTCGGCAGGCCCATTTTTGGCGATTCCGTGTATGGGGGCGACCGCATTCCGGACGGCGTTCCGGGCGGCACCGAACGCCCGTTCTACAAGGAGATCATGGCGAGGTGTCCCCGCCAGGCGCTACATGCGGTTTCAATAGGATTTGTTCATCCGCAGACTGGAAGCGAAGTATATTTCGAGGCTGAACCTCCGCGTGACATGTCTACTGTCCTTGAAAAAATAAAACGTCATGAGCATTAGTCAATTTCTTGCTCCCGAATCGGTGACCGTGGGCATTGAGGCCCGCAACAAGCCGGAGCTTATGGCCGCCATGCTGGAGCTCGTGTCCAGCCGGCCACAGATTATCGATATGGAGTACGTGCGCCGCGACGTGGAGGCGCGCGAGCGGTCCATGTCGACGGGCGTCGGCAAAGGCCTGGCGCTTCCGCATGCCAAGACGAAGGGCGTATCGGAAACGGTGGCGGCGCTCGCCGTACTCTCGGGGCCCGTGGCCTTCGATGCGGTCGACGACCTCCCCGTCCAGATTGTATTTCTGGTGCTGGGCATTCCGGAGGCCAAAAGCCAGCACGTCAAAATCCTGAGCCGCATTTCTCGCCTCATGAACCAGGAAGCGGTGCGTCGGCGTATGCTCGCGGCAAAGACCGACGACGAGCTCTTCGCGGCGATCGAGGACGCTGAAAACCATCTGCTCGATGAGTGACTCCTTCCAGAGTATTCCCGGCACGTTCGATATCCTGCCGCATACGCAGTCGACGTCGGCCGACACGGTGGCATCGACCCACGCCTGGCAGTACGTGGAAGAGACCATTCGGCGTGTCATGCACCGGCACGGTGTCCACGAAATCCGGACGCCCATCCTGGAGCCGACGGCCCTCATTGCGCGGGGCATTGGCCAGCTGACCGATATCGTATCGAAAGAAATGTTCGCCTTCGAGCGGGGGAGCACGCAGTATGTGTTACGTCCTGAGGTCACGGCGCCCGTCATGCGGGCCTACCTGCAGCATCATCTGGCGCAGCTCGGGGGCGTGCAGCGCCTCTACTATATTGGGCCCTGTTTCCGGGCCGAACGCCCCCAGAAGGGTCGCTACCGCCAGTTTCACCAGTTCGGCACCGAGTATATTGGCGCGGACGATGCACGGGCAGACGCCGAAACCATTCTGCTCGCAGTGGACATTTACCGCGAACTCGGGCTCACGGATTTCACCGTGCGGCTGAACTCGCTGGGCACAGCCGCGTCGCGGACTGCCTACAGGACGGCGCTCCAGGCGTACCTGCGCCCACTGGCCGGTCAGCTGTCGGAAACGAGCCGCGAACGCCTTGAGTCGAATCCGCTGCGCATTCTTGACACGAAGAGCGAGGCCGAGCGGGGGCTTCTCGAGGGCGCCCCCATCATGCTCGATTTCATTGACGAGGAGAGCGCGGGGCACTACGGCGACGTGAAAAAGCACCTCACGGCGGCCGGACTCGCCTTCGAGGAAGATCCGTTTCTGGTTCGCGGCCTGGATTATTATACGCGGACGGCCTTTGAAATAGATTCTCCCGTGCTCGGCGCGCAGACGACGCTCGCCGGGGGCGGGCGCTACGACCTGCTGGCCGGCGAAATCGGCTCGAAACAGGATGTTCCGGCGGTTGGGTTTGCGGCCGGCATGGAACGGCTCTTCCTGGCCCTCGAATCGGCGGGTATCGAACTGCCGAAGGCCGGTGTGCCCGATGTGTTTGTGGTTACGCTCGGCGAGCGCGCGGGAGACTACGCCTTTCCGCTCATGCGCGCATGGAGGCGTGCCGGACTGAGCACCGTCTACGACCTCAAGGGACGCTCCATGAAGGCGCAGATGCGCGAGGCGAACAGGCAAGAGGCACGGTGCGTAGTTATTCTGGGCGATGCGGAGCTCGACGCCGGCACGGCCCAACTGAAACACATGGACACAGGAGAGCAACAGAGCGTTGCTCTCGACGACCTGACCGGTATACTGAAAACAGCATATGTACCCACGCCTGAGTGACATCTTTCAGGATGTCTTTGGATTTTCACTTCCGCTGCCCATTTATTCGTTCGGATTCATGGTGGCCGTGGGCGCCATGACGGCGGCCTGGGTGCTGCAGAAAGAATTCGACCGGCTCTACGGGCAGGGCATGCTCAACGGCGTGCGCATCGATGATCCGAATGCTCCCAAGGGCAAAAAGCGGCAAATCACCGCCAGTCCGTCGTATCTGGTGGGCACATATGTCATGCTCGCCATTTTTGTCGGGTTCGTGGGCGCCAAGTTCTTCCATATCCTGGAGAACCTGAATGACTTTTTCATGGCCCCGGCGGACATGCTCTTCTCCTCGGGTGGGTTCACGTTTTATGGCGGTCTGGTGGTCGCTGCGTGGGCCCTTGTGCACTACTCGCGCAAAAAAGGGCTGTCCGTGGGCCGCGTGGCCGATGCTGTCGCGCCCGGCCTCATGATTGCCTACGGCATTGGGCGCATTGGCTGTCACCTCTCGGGCGACGGGGATTGGGGTATTGCGGCCGACCTCGCGGCCAGGCCTGACTGGTTTCCGACGTGGCTCTGGGCAGAAGACTATGCCAACAATATTCTGGGACGGGACCTCTCGGGGGCGCCGGTCTACCCGACACCCATCTACGAATTTGTCGCTTCATCGCTCATTTTCGGTTTTTTGTGGGTCATTCGCGACCATCGCTACCGGGCTGGATGGTTGTTCTTTGTGTACCTGATCCTGAGCGGCACGGAGCGCCTCCTGATTGAGCAGATCCGCGTCAACAACTCGTTCGATCTGTTCGGCATGGCCGTCACGCAGGCCGAAGTGATTTCCGTCATCCTGATTACGATCGGGATCGTGGGTGCCTGGCGCTTCCGCGTCCCGGCGGAGCAGGAATCGGCCGGTAAGGCGCCGGCGGGCGCGTCCTGATCCGTGCGCCGCTCCTCTGCACCAGACTCACCCAGTGCGGCTTCGTCGCCGCATGTGGCGGGCCGCAATGCCGTGCGCGAGCTGCTCGAAGCGGCCGATGTATCGCGCCTTGACAAGGTGCTCTTCGCGCAGCAGAAGCAGGGCGGGCAGGCTGGTGGCGGTAGTGGTGGCGGCGGTGGCGGTGGTTCGCTCGGGGTGATCCGGGCGCTGGCCGATGAGCGGGGCGTTTCCGTGCAGTACGTGCCGCACGGCAAGCTGAACAGCCTGGTGCCAGGCGTGAATCATCAGGGGGTGGTGGCGGTGGTATCGCCCGTCGCGTACCTCGACGCCGATGAAATGCTCGCTTTGATTGCGCCCACGCGCGACGATGTCCTCGCGAAGAAACCGATCGTCGTGCTGCTCGACCACATCCAGGATCCGCACAACCTTGGGGCCATTGCGCGCTCGGCGGTGGCGGCGGGAGCCGCAGGCCTGGTGCTGCCCGATCGCGGCGCGGCACCGGTAACGGCGGCATCGGTCAAGACGAGTGCAGGTATGCTGGCGCACCTGCCTGTTGCCAGGACGCACAACCTGAAGCTCGTCATACAGGGTATGAAGGAGCGGGGCTACTGGATTGTAGGGGCCGAGGGCTCGGGCGCGACGTCCATGTGGGATATGGACTGGGATCGTCCGCTCGGTTTGGTGGTCGGCTCAGAGGAGAAGGGCATGATGCCGACCGTGCGCGCGCTCTGCGACTACGAGGTATCTATCCCCATGCCCGGCCCGGCCGAATCGTTGAACGCGTCCGTGGCTGCCGCCATCCTGCTTTTTCAGGCCACGCGCTGCCGGATATAAAAAAACCACCCCGACCCGCCGTATGGCGAATCGGGGTGCCCACCTTTCAAGCAAGACCATGCCCTATTGGGCACGTTCATCACCTGAAATTTCTCAGAGGACTCAGCTTGGTGCCCCCATTCTGTAGACGATTTTGCGGATGGTGTCGAACTGCAGGTACGGGTGCTCTCCGCGGAGCGTTTCAATGGCCTCAAACGAGGACATATTCTGTCTCCGGAGACGGATGTACACTTTCCGTATGTGATAGTCGCGGACGCCTTTTTCGTTGAGCAGATTGTGCTCGGCCAGCGTCTCATACAGATCACTGCTGATCAGACCCTGGAGTGGGTTTTCATTTCCCTGGTTTGTGGCTTGCATGGCGTTTTCCTGTGGCAAGATCCATAGGTTCCGTTTCCAATATGAGGGTACCACAGGATTTGGTATCCACAAAGTGAAATGCCGTGAACGGTCGCGCGTGGCGGGCGACCCGTTACGCGTCGCGGTTGGACAGGACGCGGAGGAGGGCGCGGCGAAGCGCTGGACGCGTTTCGCGCTCGAGGGCATCGGTGATGGCGGCCGTGGGTACGGCGTCCTCGGGCAGCACGTCCAGCGCTTCGATGGCGGCCGCGCGCAGGGTGGGGTGTTCGTCAGGCAGCCAGGCGGCGGTGCGGCGGCGCACGGTGCTGTTTTTGGGGTCCACGCGCGCGGCCGCCAACAGCGCTTCGCCGCGCGTCGTCGGGTGGTGCGGATTTTCCGTGAGCGGTAGGAGCGCGGCGAGGCGCTCCCGCGCCGAGCGGCCGGAGGCCTCAACGAGCCGGATCGCGAGCCGCCGTATCCGGTCATCGTCGCTGCGGGTGACGAGCGCGGACTCGAGGACCTGCCAGGCCAGATCCGGCCGGTGCGTGACGAGCAGGTGGACGGCGCGTTCGAGCAGAAATCCATTCTGGCTCGTGTTGGCTGTTTCAAGTGCCAGCGCAGCCGCCTCGGCCGGGCCGAAGGCCTCGAGCGCTCCCAACTTGGCGTACAGGAGGTCTGGAAGCGGGTCGCCGCTCGGCGTTTTTGTCGGCACGCTGAGCGAATGTACGAGGCGGAGGGCCGATTCGGAGGGCGCCATGGCGGCGAGGACAGGAAACGCAGCGACGCGCACGTTGTCAGGCGCCGCTTCGAGCACGGCGCGCAGGCCAATCAGGAGCGATGTACCCGGCTCGCCCTCGGCGAGCGTCGCGAGCAGCGCCACGCGCTCCTGGTCGGTTTCGGCATCGCGGATCCAGGCGGTCACATCCACTTCATCGGGCGGCGGAACGAATTCCATGAGCAGGGGCACCCGGCTCCGGAAGTGCACATAGCGCGGCCGGACGGGCATGTCCATCGTGACACGAGTCGAGCGCTCGGCGCTCCGGAATGCGCGCGCCTCGGATCCGGCAATGGATGACGCCAGCAGCTCCCCATCCAGATCGAATGCGGGCGGAATGAACGGCCCCGCCTGTTTCTGCTCTACCATCACGGTGAGCTGCCCACTATTCGCCGCGTGCGTGTGGATCACGGACAGCTGCGGGTGCCCGGCGCTGTAGGCCCATGTATCGAAAAACGCCGTCAGATCCCACTCGTTTTCCATGGCCTGCCGGAAATCTTCCGTATCGATGGGCGCGTCAAGGGCACGAAGACGAACGGCGTCGAGGGCCGAGTGGACCGCCGAAGGCGATGTCCGCTCGGCCAGCATATGCAGCACCCAGAGCCCTTTCCACCGGGCGTGCGCATCTTCGAGGTCGACCGGGCTGTGCCAGCGGTCCCAGACGAGGGGCCGGCGGTAGGGTTCGGCGAGGTAGCGCCGCCGGGCTTCCTCAAGCACGCGCTGCGCGGCGGCAGGGCCCTCCGAGACACGGAGCGCTTCGAGTGCGCGCCAGGCAACGGCTGCCTCGTGAAGCCAGGAATCGGTCCAGTAGACGTTGGTAGCCAGCGGGGCGGCCCATGTGCGTTCGGCGAGCGTTAGCTTCTTGAAGCGCCCCATGAGGGGGTCGGTCTCGAGCTCCATGTCGTCCGAGAGCAGCACGAGGCCCGGCCAGTAGTGGGATGGATGACCCTCGGGGAGTTGAATCGTGATCTGGGAGGAATCGGGCGCCTGTTCGAGCACGGCGTCCACATCCATGGCCAAAAAGCCGAGCCCGTGCGTGAGACGCTCGCCGCTCGGCTGCCAGACGTGAATGGCGTGGTCGGGGCCTGGAAGACGCGTGGTGGAACCAGCCGGAAAGTAGACGTTCCAGCCCGGCGGCGTTTTCACGCGGATGTCGGCAGCAAACGGATCGGACCAGGCCAGGGGCTGCGGAATCCAGTGCGCTGCATCGGGCCGGGAAGGCGTCCAAACGGCCTTCCACCCGCTTCGATCGCGCACGTCATAGCCGACGCGGGCGGTTTCGTAGTCGATTTGCACCACGAAGACGACGGGTCCAGCGTCCGCGCTGCCATTGTCCGTAGCGGCAGGCAGTGCAATCCGGAGCGTATCGGAGCGGTGGGTCCAAGGGGGTGTGGGGGCGTCCGAGGAGTCGGGTGTGGCTTCCGTGCGGCTGCCTACAACGTGGAGAAATACGTTCTTGACGCTGACGGCGCCAGCGCGCAGAATGAGGCTGTCGGCGCCCACGCGCCGCTCAACGTGGTAGGCCACCGAGCCGCGAAGTGTGCGCTGAGCCGGGAGCAGCACGATGGCTGCGCGGACGTATTGGATATCGAGACCGGGCAGGAGATCGGCCTGGAGCGGCGCCTCAGGCATATCAGGCACGTCCTGCGCCCGTGCGCTACCACAGAAGCTGCTACAGAACAGGAACAGGGCCACCAGAAAACACAAGGATGGGCGGGAGCGGCGCATCGACCCGAAAAAAGATCTGAAAATAGACGGATTCATGTCGGTGAATGATCGGAAGCGGCGGCATTACGTGCAAGTCGGGGGGCGAGCCAGGTGAGCGCCGCGAAGCCGGCGAGTACGTAGATGATCATCTGGCCGGTGTGTGTCAGGAGGGCGTAGGTGGCGGCTTCGGAGCTCGGCATGGCGTGTAGCAGACCGAGCGATTCGACTGTGATGACGTGGTAGGTGCCAATGCCGCCGGGCGCAGGCAGGACGACGCCGAATGAACCGATGATCATGAGGCCCCAGGCCTCCAGTGGAGAGATGCCAAACGTCTGCGTGTAGCCGAGCATGGCAAAAGGGACCCATGCCATGAAGGAGTAGGAGAGCCACATGGCGGCCGTGAGGGTGGTAATGGTGCCGCTGCGGCCGGTTCGCGTCACGGCGAGCAGTCCGTCGCGGAAGGTATCGAGAATGCGGCCGAGCCGGGACGATCCGTCGCTCGGCCGCCGAAACAGGATCCACAGGCCCGCGAAGCCCGCGGCAAGCCCCGCGCCCCCGACAAGCCACCACGTCCCGGCCGATACCCCGCTGAAGGATTCACCGAGGCGGCCGACGACGCCCGACAGCTCCGATCCGTAAATGAGCGGGAGCGTGGCAAGGCCGAGGACGAGCGTGAGCATATCGAGTACGCGCTCGGCCACGACCGTGCCCATGAGCGAGGAGAACGAGAGGCGCTCGTGGGCGGCCACGTTGCCCGCCCGGATCAGCTCGCCAATGCGCGGTCCGGCGTAATTGGCCATGTAGCCGACGAGGACCGATGCGAAGGCGACCGTGCGGGAGGTCGGATTGGGCGAACCCGCGCCGTGCGGGCTGCGGCGCTCGGGCAGGGCATCCATCATGATGCACCACCGGACGGCGCGCAGCCAGTGGGCGCCGAGCGTGACCACGATGACGGGCGGCACCCACCAGTAGTTGGCCGTGCGAAGGGCGGCGCCGACGGCCGCCCAGTCGGCGCCGCGGAGCGCGAGCCAGAGGAGCAGGCCCGCGAGCGCAAAACTTCCAAGGCGAATGAGCCAGGTGCGCAGCCGGGTGTTCATCGCAGGTCGACCAGTTCAGCGCCCGTTGGCACCTCGAAGTGGAACGTGGAGTCGGGCAGCGTGGCCGGAAAGGCAATGTCCGTGAGCAGGAAGAGCATGACGACATCTGTCTGGTCCACGACGCTCAGCCGCACAATGGCGGCATCCTGCGGGCGGACCCACATGGTGACCGTCTGAAAGCTCGCAAACGGATCGGTCGGCGTCAGGCTGAGGGTCCGCAGGCGCTGTCCCTGAATCGTGGTATCGGGACGTTCTGTAGACTGGTACGCCGTGTCGAATTCTCCGAGGAAGGAGGTGAGCGAGAAGTCATCGCTCTCGTCCTCGGCGTTTGAGAGCAGCACCTGGCGCTCGGCGATGTTATGGATCCAGAGATTTGTTCCGTCCGATACGATGGTCTGGCCGCCGGTTTCGACGCGGTAGGCATTGCCGCTGAGCAGCAGCTGGCCTGAGTAGCGCTCGTCGGAATCGAGAAAGGCGGACGATACGTGCTGGTTGAAGTGGGCCGTAAAAGTGGTGTTCTCTCCGTAGCGGGCGCGGATTTCGGCGGCGAGAGGGGGGAGGGTGCGGGCGGCGCCGGGCGAGGCCGGATTATTCTGCGCGTGGGCGCCCGGCGCCGCCACGAGCAGTGCCCCAAACACGCCAAGCACCACCATGCGCAGCGCCACGCCGTTCGATCGGCAAACGTTCAAAAAGCGGAACAACATGTGGGCGCGGTCTGCGATGAGGAATCTTCTAAGAGGGAGAGAGACCCACCAGAACGTCCACGAGGGCGTCCAGGTCCCGCGGCGTGTTATAGAGGTGCGGGGCCACGCGGATGGCCGATCCGCGCACCGAAACATGGACCCCCGCCTGCAAGAGCGCCTGGCGGGCGCGCTCGGGCTCCAGGCCGCCGGGCAGGCGAATGCCAAACAAGTGGGAGGCGCGCTCGGCCGCCGCATCTACCCGGAATCCGCGCGCCCCAAGCTCGGCAAGCGGCTCGCGAACGAGCGCCGCGCAGTACGCCTGTATAGCCGCGGGCGTCCAGGCGGAGACCAGCTGGAGCGCCGCCTCGACCATCGGAAGCAGCAAAAAATTCGATCGCTCGCCGACGTCGTAGCGGATGGCGCCCTCGGCATAGGCATCCTCGTAGTCCACGAGCCGGGCAAAATCTTCGCTTCCGCGCCGGTTGATCCAGTTTTCTTCGAGTGGCACGCCGTGCAGCATACGCTCGCTCCACCAGGCAAGCGCCGTGGAGTAGGGGCCGAGTAGCCATTTGTATCCGGCGGCGACGACGAGATCGGGCTCGGCGGTGGCTACATCGAGGGGCATTGCGCCGAGCGACTGCGTGGCATCGACCACGAACCACGCCCTGCGCTCGCGCGCCAAGTGGCCGATCTCAACCAGGTCGATGAGCGATCCATCGGTCCAGTGTACTTGCGGAACGGCAACGAGCCGCGTGCCGGGCGCCATGGCATTGAGGACCGCCTCGGTCCAGGATGCATCCCCCCGCCGCACCACCACCAGTTCGGCCGAGCGCTCGGCGGCCAGGCGCCGCCACGCATACATATTGCTTGGAAACTGCTCGTCGAGCACCACCATTCGCTCGCCGTTGCCGACGGGAATATTCCGAGCGGCCGTCGAAATGGCGTACGACGCCGCGGGCGCGAGCGACACGTGCTCCGGCTGGTTGGACCCGACGAGCGTAGCAAAGAGCGCGCGCACCCGGTCGGACGGGGCAAAAAAGTCGCGCCCATCCACCACCGCCGGGTTCCGCGATGCGGCGAGCGCTGCCATGCCCGCCTCTTCCACGGCCCTTGGCGTGGGCGACATGAAGGCGCAGTTCAGATAATGTATATCTGATGGCAGTTGAAAGGCATCTGCCTGGCACGCGAGCCCCGCGCCATGTCCGGTTGAACGTTCAACACCCATCGCCTGCCCCCTCGCCTGGTTCGTTCCGCGTACGCGCCGTCGAGTATTTTTCGAGATCGAGTACGTCTTTGTCGTTCCAGCACCAGAACTGCTGGCACGGAAAGCGGTTTTCGTACAGGGCGCGGCCCACAATCACCGAATCTACCCGGTGCGGCATGAGCGATGCCACGGCCATCAGGTCTTTGAAGTTTCCGACGCCGCCCGATGCTGTGATCCGGGTTCGTTTCAGGCGCGATCCCATTTCGCGGTACGCCTCCAGGTTGGGCCCTTCGAGCGTTCCATCGCGCGAAATGTCCGTATACACAATGCGCCGGCATCCGAGCGCCTCCATTTGCAGGGCAAAGTCAATGGCATTGACCCCGCTGCCCTCGAGCCAGCCGTCGACGCGGACCTCGCCGTGCTTGGCATCGATCCCGACCACAATCCGGCTCGACCCCCAGCGCCGAATCGCTTCCCGGACCAGTTCCGGCTCGCGAACGGCCGCTGTACCGAGAATGACGCGGTACACGCCGGCCTCGAAGGCCCGCTCCATGTCCTCAAGCGTGCGAATGCCGCCACCCGTCTGCACGGGAATGTCGAGCGCACGGCAAATGTCGGCAATTACGGCGCGGTTGTTGGCCTTTTCGTCGCCACGTGCCGCATCGAGATCGACCACGTGAAGGACCTTGGCGTTCTGAATACGCCACAATTGGGCCATTTTGACCGGATCCTTGAAATAGATTTTCTCTTTTTCGTAGGATCCCTGGTAGAGGCGCACGCAGGCGCCGCCGCGCAGGTCGATAGCTGGGATGATGAGTAACATGGCCGCTCGAACGGAGGCGCCCGGAGAATTGATCCGGATTCCATGCGCTGGCTGCGCCGCGAGTCGCTGCTGTGTCGTTTATTGTTGGATTCAAGAAATTTTGTGCCCGCCATGCCCGAAACCCCGTCCGAAAGCCCGTCCAATCGCTCACCCGACCCGACGTTCGACCGCATCCTGGTCACGGCGGCTCTCCCGTACGCCAATGGGCCGCTTCACTTGGGCCATTTGGCGGGTGCCTACCTCCCGGCGGATCTGTTCTGCCGTTACGAGCGCCTGCGCGGGGAGGACGTGGTGTTCGTGTGCGGCAGCGACGAAATGGGGGTTGCCATCATGGTCCGCGCGCGCGCGGAAGGGATTTCGCCGCAGGAGCTCGTGGACCGGATTCATCCGCAGATCGAAGACGCCTTTCGTGGTTTCGGCATGAGCTTCGACCATTACGGGCGCACCACATCGGACACGCACCGCGAGACGAGTCAGGATTTCTTCCGCACGCTCGCGCGCAAAGGCGTTTTCACGACGAAAACCGAAAAGCAGCTGTTCGATCCGGAGGCCGGGATTTTCCTGGCCGATCGGTTCGTGGTCGGGACCTGCCCGAAGTGCGGCAACGAGAAGGCCTATGGGGATCAGTGCGAGAAATGCGGTACGGCGCTCAGCCCGCTCGAGCTCCTCGATCCCCGCTCCACGCTCTCCGACGCCACGCCCGAGCTGCGCGAAACCGCGCACTGGTACCTTCCGCTCGCCGATTTCCAGGATCGGCTCACCACGTGGATCAATTCCCACCCCGAGTGGAAGCCGAACGTGCTCGGACAAATCCGCTCCTGGCTGAACGACGGCCTGCGCGAGCGCGCCATCACGCGCGATGTGCCCTGGGGCGTCCCCGTCCCGGCCGATGTTGCGCGCGAAATGGGCATTGGTGCCGATGGGAAGGTCATTTATGTCTGGTTCGATGCGCCCATCGGCTACATTTCGGCCACCCGCGAGTGGGCTGCAGGGCGCGGCACGCCCGATGCCTGGCGCGACTACTGGCAGGACCCGGGCTCGCGGCTCGTGCACTTCATCGGAAAGGACAACATTGTCTTCCACTGTCTCATGTTTCCGGCCATGCTCATGGCCCACGGAGAGTACGTACTGCCGGAGAATGTGCCCGCCAACGAGTTCCTGAACATCGAGGGGGAGAAGCTCTCGACGTCCCGCGGCTGGGCGGTCTGGCTGCACGAGTACCTCGCCGAGTTCGAGCCCGACCTGCTTCGCTACGCGCTCGCCACCACGCTCCCCGAAACGAAGGATGCCGATTTCAACTGGGCCGAGTTCCAGACGCGGGTCAACTCGGAGCTGGCCGATGTGCTCGGCAACTTCGTGAACCGCACCATGACGTTCGCCACGCGCTACTTCGATGGCCGCGTGCCGCCGCTCTCGAACCCGTCGGACACGGACCGGGCAGCGCTCGCCGCCATCGCCGACTTCCCGGACCGCATTGGCAGCGCATACAATACGTATAAGATGCGCGAGGCCGTATTTCAGACCATGGCCCTCGCCCGCCTCGGAAACAAATATTTCAACGACACCGAGCCCTGGCACACGCGCCGCACGAACGAGGAGGCCTGCGCCAACACCATCCACGTATCGCTCCAGATCTGCGGTGCCCTCGCTGTTTTGATAGACCCCGTGCTACCGTTTTCCGCCGCCAAACTCCGCGACATGCTCCAGCTCCGGGGCGTAGCGCCGAGCGCGCCACGGACGGCCGCCGCATCGACCGGAAAACAGATTTTATGGGGCGATGCGGCGGCCCCGCTCCTCAAGACGGGCGCGCCCCTTGGCACACCACACATTCTTTTCACCAAGATCGACGACGACGTGATTCAAACTCAGACCGAAAAGCTCCATCAGAATGCCGATTCGGGTGCTGGTACGGGCGCTGCCGATGCCGCTCCTGCTTCTGCCACTGCTCCCGCTCCCGCTCCTGCTCCCGAAACGCCGCACCCGCCTGTGGCCGACGAAGCCACGTTCAGTGATTTCATGAAGCTCGATTTCCGCATGGGGACGGTACTGGAGGCCGAGCCCGTCCCGAAATCCAAAAAGCTGCTCCGCATGGTGATCGATCTCGGCTTCGAGAAGCGACAGATCCTCGCAGGCGTTGCCGGACACCACTCGCCCGAAGACATGGTGGGTCGCCGCGTCGCCGTCGTAGCCAACCTCGCCCCCCGCCAAATGATGGGCCTCGAGTCGCAGGGCATGGTGCTCATGGCCGAAGACCGCGACGGCAGCCTGCACCCCATCACATCGACCGGCGAAAACGGCGCTGTTATCCGGTGATTTGCTCGGCTTTGCGACTTTATGCGACATTATAGGACATTATGCGACAACCTCGTGCCTACGTGTATGTCGATGCCTGGAACCTGTTCTATGGCGCGCTGAGCAAGACGCCCTTCAAAGCCCAGGTAAGGAATACAAGGTAGATCGGCAGAAAAAGTATCTGCAGGCGCTTGAATCGCTGCCGAGGCTGGTCATTCAATACGGCCGATTCCGCACGCACACAACGCGTCTGCCGCTTGCCAAGCCCGAGCCGGGGGGGGCGACGACTGCCGAGGTGCTGAAGACCGAGGAGAAGCTGACCGATGTAAACCTGGCGGTGCATATGGTCCACGACTCCGATCTGGCGGAACCGTTATCCATTGTGCGGCCTATCCGCCACAAGCACCTGCGGGCGGCGCAGTTCCCGGATGTCGTGAATGTCATGGACGGCGTGGACCGAGGCTCTGAGGTCCGGAAGCCGGACGGGTGGTAGGGTCGCGGCTGCACGTGTTACGTGCAGCGGCGTTCGGTGTCAGACGGGCATGTGGGAAATTCATGGATGCTTCAGGGGGGAATTCGGATCCGCGCACGCGAACTGGAACGAGAGGCAGCAGAAAATGCCGCAAAACCGGCTCCCAACCGCTGAGGCCAGATCCGGAAAAGGAAGGTCTTTCGATTCCGTCGCAGCGCTCATGAAAGATTTAGAAGCGTGTTGAAGAACCTCCCGGTTCAAGAAGGACGCCAAGCGCATGAAAGAGCGTGGAAAGGACTTCGACAAGATGCAGGAGGCGGTTGAGTTCCTTCTTACGGATTCGCCTCTGCCGGAACTGGAGCTTGAAATGGCGGAATTGGGACGCGGATTGGCTGGTAGTAACTCTGCCGCCGGTCCCAGTGAACCGAAACGGACCGTCGTTGGTACAAACAGAGATATTGGATCTTCAGCCCCTTCGTTCAGGTGCCTCACATGGCTGTTTCGGACCGAATTCAACAGTACTTACAGCAACTTCCAGCAAGAATGCAGTCGGAAGTCTTGACGTTCGTTGAGTATCTCCTGTCTAAATCAGAACAGGAGGAAGCTCAGCAAGACGAAAGGGCCTGGTCAAGTATGTCTCTAACCTTTGCGATGCGCGGGATGGAGCACGAGGACACGCCCCAATATTCCGAGGCGGACTTGAAGGAGACGTTCGAGTGAAACGGGCCAGATTGTACTATTTCGCTTTCCGCAAGCAGATCTGTCCGAAGGAAAGCTGCGGCCGGCTCTTCTCTTGGGCCAAGTCCCTGGCCTGAGCCGTTAAAATTTATGGGTTCTGGTGTTTGGTCGTGGCGCTTAACCCAAGAGCACCGCGTTGTTTATGTCATAAAGCAAGATAGGATAGATTTTCTTCAGGCCAGATATCACTATTGACGCCCGTGTTACGGTTATAGGCCTCACGGGAATGATTTCAGTCCGAATTGCTCGACAAATGGGTCGAAGTCTCTGTCTGTGTACAGGAGGGAATGTCCTTCTTCGATACAAAATCCGGCGATGATCACATCGGCTGTTTTTCGAATCGTCGTACCCTTTTTTCGGAGGATGCGAACGTACTCCGCACATTGGACAGCGCGAGACACTCCCAGCATCCCAAACGAAGGTAACGAGGTCAGCAAGTCCCTTGCCGTTCTGTAGTCAGTGTCAGAACGAAACCCTTGAAGTATTTCAACCAGGATAAGGTCACCAATTCCAACCGGTTCAATTCCCAGTATTGAATCCAGAACGTCGGCTTTTTCGGTTGGACGGCCGTTGAAATAGTCGATCCAGACGCTGGTATCGACAATAATCATACATCGGTACGCATTTGATCAAGGTCACCTTCCCACAGGAGCTTCCCACGGACGGATTTGATCTTGGCTTGTTCGCCAAGTCTGACCAGCGTTTCCAGGCCCAGCTCAACAGCTTCGCGTTTTGTCTTCAGGCCGGTGATCCTCAAAACCTTCCGCATGAGCGAGTCGTCGATTACAATGTTGGTACGCATATCCGTTATCAATGTGTATGAACGCACCACATCGTACACACGACTGGCGACCAAGGTTTCACGTTTGTGCCGCAGAAGTACTGATACTGGTTCTGTGGTTTGTAATACCGCATGGCTTTCTTTCTTCGGGAGGTGGCCATGAACAGTATCAAGGCAATGAAGACGGACAGGCTCACCGACGCATACTGCGAGGGGCCTCATGTGACTTCAGTCTTCCCCGGACACTCCAACATAATCAAGAGTGGGAAACCGGCTGAAGTCGAGATACAATGGCGCAACTGCGCTGTGCCTGAACCAGAAGCTGGTGAGGGCGCTCGAGACACGAACTAGCCGAGCGAACTGATGAAACGGCACGACGTTTACCATTTCGACCCTGAGATCATGAGCGGAGTACCTGTCTTCGTCGGCACTCGCGTTCCCGTTCAAACTCTTCTCGACTTCCTCGAAGGCTTCCCTGGTGTGAGCCGGGAGCAAGCGCTATCGTTTCCAGGACCAGCTCAACGGCTTCGCGTTTTGTCTTGAGGTCGGTGATCCTCAAAAGCTTCCGCATGAGTGTCTGATTGTGTGCGGGAGAGTGCACGTCGTCCTATATTAAAGGGCTCGTCCAGCTGTTGTATTCGCGAACGGAGACCACCCCTGAGTTTATGGAATGTTGGCGCGTGTTTTATACGAAATCCAGAGCCGAGAAGCAGTGTGAGGAGCGATTGAGGGCGGCGAATATTGAGGTGTTTCTGCCCAAGAGGCGGGTTATCCGGCAATGGTCGGACCGGAAGAAGAAGGTGATTGAGCCGCTGTTTCGGGGGTATTTTTTTGCCTATGTGGATGAACGCGGCCGGCTTGATGTGCTGGAGGATCGCGGCATTGTGGGGAGCGTCCGTATAGGAAGTGAACTGGTGGCGATGCCGCAGCGTGAGGTGGATACGCTGCTTCTGCTGCAGAAGACGCAGACCCCGGAAATCATCCAGTGTAAAAGCGGACGCGGGATGGGAGGCCAGGGCGGCGCAGATGATGTCGAGATTGAGGAGGTGGTGGGCCTGGTGGAGATTCCGGCGCCATCGATCGGGGCGGAAGTTGAAATCGAGTATGGTGTGATGAAGGGTCTGCGCGGACAGGTACTGCATCAACGGGGGAAGGATTACCTGGTTATCCGTATCCACTCGATCCGGCAGGCGATCAAGGTGAATCTGCCTATGGACTGGGTGCGCGAGGTGATTGTATGACGGGACGAGGGCTATGACGAGTGTACACGAGCATGTGCTTCGTATCGCACATATAAGACGGGAGAGGCATTTTCCGTTTCGCGATTATCAGAAGCGGCATGGTTGTGTGTTTATCCACGTCCCGAAGACGGGGGGGACGTCGGTGCTGAGGGCGCTTGGGTACGGGCGTCGGGGGCGCGATCATTTGCCGTGGTTTGTATACCAGACGGCGAATCCGGAGTATTACGGGCGGGCATTTTCGTTCGCGTTTGTGCGGAATCCGTGGGACCGGGCGGTGTCGGCGTATCGGTATTTGAAAGGAGGCGGGAGCGGCCGGGAACGGGAGGCGGATATGCGGGCTATTGCGGCGTACGATTCGTTCACGGCGTTTGTACTCGAGGGGTTGGCGGAGGGACATTTTCGAAGTCATCTGTTGTTTCTGCCGCAGGCGTATTTCGTGCTGGGTGGGAGCGGTGAGCCGGAAGTAGATTTTGTAGGGCGATTCGAGCGGATTGAAGAGGATTTCCGGGTGGTGGCGGAGCGCCTGGGCTTGCCAGCCGGGCTTCCGCGCGAGAATGTGGGGCAGGCGGGAGGTGCTGGGAAGGGAGAGCAGACGGGAAGCGCCAGGACGGGAGAGCAGGCGGGGGGGGTAGCGTACCGCGCGGCGTACGAGGATGCGGCGGCAGCGGACGTGATAGCTGAGATTTACCGGGAGGACATTCGGGCGTTTGACTACACATTTTGACACCGCACGTGCTCATACTGCCTTCGTGGTATCCGCTGGAGGAGGGCGATGTCGAGGGCGTGCTGTTCGAGGAGCAGGCGCGGGCGCTGGCGGAGCGTGGCGTGCGCGTGGGCGTCGTGTATGCGCATCTGTTCCGACTGACCCGGTGGCGCGCGTGGCTTGCGGCGCGGCTTGCAGGGCGGCGGCGGCTGGTGCGCGGGGCGGCGTCGGGGTCTGGTGCTGGGTCCGGGGCGGCGTCGGGGTCTGGTGCTGGGTCCGAGGCGGCGTCGGGGTCTGGTGCTGAGTCCGGGGCGGCGTTTCCCGTGGTGCGGTCCGAGGGCATGTCCTGGCTGCCCATGTTTCCGGGGCTTAACCGGTGGATTCTGGTGCGCCGGGGTATGCATCTATTCAAAAAATATGTGGCTGCCTACGGGATGCCGGACGTTATCCATGTGCAGGCGATGTATAGGGCGGGGGCGGTGGCGCTCGCGCTGCGGCGGCGCTACGGGGTGCCGTACGTGATTACGGAGCACCACAGTATGTATGCGCTTGGGAAACTGAGTGCGGGGACGGTGCGGCATTATGCGCGGGTGGCGGCGGGCGCGGCGGCGCGGCTCGCGGTGAGCCCGTCGCTCTGTGAGCGGCTCGAGGAGCTCCTGGGGGGCGCGGGTGGTGGAGACGGGTCGGGTGCGGCGGATAGACGAGACGGGTCGGGTGCGGCGCGAGGCTGGTTTCCGATCCCGAACAGCGTATCGGCGCGGTTTCTGGAGTATCCGTTGGCTGGGGAGGCGGGCGCGGAAAAGGGCCGGGCGGAGCCTGGCGCGGCGGGTCAGAAGGGCAGAGAGGGGTTCGAATTCCTGAGTGTGACGCATCTACAGGAAAACAAAGGGGTGGATGTGCTGGTGCGGGCGTTTGCGAGGGCGTTTGCGGATGAGGCGGATGACGTGGCGGGCGTTGCGGCGACCCTCACGATTGCGGGAGATGGGCCGCTCGGGGGGCGGCTGGAGGCGTTGGCGCGGGAGCTCGGTGTGGCGGAGCGGATCCGTTTTGTGGGGCGGCTGACGCGGGAGGAGGTGGTGCGGGCCATGGCGGCGTGCCAGGTGTATGTGCTGCCGAGCGCGTATGAGACGTTTGGGATGGTGGTGGTGGAGGCGCTGGCGCTGGGCAGGCCGGTCGTGGCGACGGCGTGCGGCGGGCCGGAGTGGATTTTGCAGCCGGAGGAGGGCGTGCTGGTGCCGGTCGGGGATGTGGCGGCGATGGCGGAGGCCATGGCGCAGATGAGGCGGGATGTGGCGCGGTACGACGCGCACGCCCTGCGCGCCGGATGCCGGGCGCGTTTCAGCGACGACGTGGTGGCGGCGCGCCTTATGGAAGTGTACAGGGGGGCGGTAACGGGCAGGACGGCAGCGCCGGGGGCGGCTCCGTGAACCGAAAGCAGGTGGATGGGCCGGGCAATATGGCTGGAATGGGGCTGCGGGCGCTTTCGCGGACCATTGGGGCGACGCTCGTGCGCCAGGTGCTGGCGGCCGCGTTTACGGTTGCCGGGACGGTCCTGATAGCACGGGTGTACGGGGCGGAGGGAAACGGCCTGTTTGCGGTGGCGCTGCTGTTGCCGTCCATGCTGGCGACGTTTCTGAATCTCGGGGTGGCGCCTGCCAATGTGTATCATCTCGGGGCGGGACTGATGGGCGCGCGGCAGGTTGTGCGGTCGAATGTGCGGATTTTCGTGGGTACGGGGGCGGTGGGACTCGCAGTGGGAAGTGCGGTACTTGCCTTCGGGGCGGACGTCGTCTTTCCGGGTGTGCCGCGGCCGATGCTGCTCATGGCGCTGGCGGCGTTTCCGCTCAGCCTCTTGAGCGGGTATCTGCTGAGCATTTTTCAGGGGATGCAGCGGTTTGGGCCGTTTAATCTACTTTCTTTGGTCCAGCCGGCGTTGTTCGTGGCGCTGGTGGCGGGGCTCGTCGTGGCAGGGAGTGGCGGGGGGAGTGGCGGGGGGAGTGGCGGGGGCGCGGCTGCCGGAGATGGCGCGGGGAGCTGGGATGTGGGCCGGTTGGTGGCCATGCACGTCGTATCGCACGGAGCGGTGCTGGTCTTGATTTTGGCATCGCTGGGCCCGCTCGTGAAGGGGGCGCGCCCGGGGCCCGGCGCACCCAGCCCGAGCGCCCCCGCCGCCCACAGGCCGCCCGCCGACGTCATGCGCCGCACGCTGTCCTACGGCTGGAAGGCGCATCTGTCGAACATCCTCGCCTTCGTCAACTACAAGGCGGATATCTTCATGGTCAACCTGTTCCTGGGGCCGGCTGTGGTGGGGGTGTATGTGGTGGCGGTCGCGCTTTCGGAGGGCCTCTGGCTGCTTTCGCGGGCGGTGAGCACGGTGCTCCTGCCGCGGCTCTCAGAGCTGGGCGCGGCGGGCGGTTCGTCCGGTAGCTCGTCCGGCGGTTCGGCCGGTCGCTCATCCGAGGCCGTGCGCCGCGAGCTGACGCCGCTCGTCGCACGGTGGGTGCTTTTGGCGAGTATTATTGGTGCCGCGGGGCTGGCGGCGGTCGCCAAACCGGTCATCGGACTCGTTTTTGGCGATGAGTTTCGCACGGCGCTCATTCCGCTTCTGATACTTTTGCCGGGAATCGTGTTGACATCGGCATCGCGTGTCCTGGCCAACGACATTGCAGCTCGCGGCCGGCCCGAGCTGAACATGTACATTTCGGCGGTCGTGGTTGGTGTGAATATTGCGCTCAACCTGGCACTGATTCCGGCCTTTGGCCTCCCGGGCGCGGCCGCTGCTACGAGCCTCGCCTATGCGCTCAATCTCGTGATCCGGCTCGGCGTCTACGCTCGCTTCACGGGCAATCCCTGGCGGGCCAGCCTGCTCGTCACAGCCACGGATTTCCGGATGCTGCGTCGGACGCTTCGCGGAGGGCGATAGCGCGGCACCAGGGAACCATGGCGGAGATGCCACGTGTCACACCTGAACTGACAAATGGCAAAATCATGTCTGCTTCTGCACGAACAATACCCGAGGCTGCCGCCGATGTGCTGGGCTGGTCGCTCGGCCTGCGCGCCCGCTCCACGGCAGATGTTCTTGACTGCGTCAAGGCTGGATTTACACCGGATGCGCTGGAGCGTATCCGGGCATTTGTGGGCCTCGACGATGACGAAATTGCCCGCATACTGGGGACATCCCTTCGTACACTTGCCAGACGCAGGAAGGCAGGACGCCTCGACTCGGAAGAGTCTGACCGGTTATACCGGATTGCCCGCCAATTCGAGCGGGCGGTCGATGTATTCGGTGGCGACGGTCTGGCGGCTGAAGAGGCCCGGCAGTGGTTTCATACGCCCCTCTGGGCACTCGGCCATGAAACACCGCTTTCCTATCTGCAGACAGAGACCGGTGCCATGGAGGTCGACGCGCTCCTCGACCGTATAGACTACAGCGTTCTGGCCTGAATGGTACCGAAATGCAAACCGTCTGGCGCATTGTACGACTTCAACACGCAGCCTCGGCTTTCAGTGGCGATGGAGCACGACGTGCCAAGTTTGGGGGTCGGTTCAATAGTCACGGCACGGCTCTCGTTTATACGTCGGATACAGCTGCACTGGCACTCCTTGAAGTGCGCGTCCACGTGGTATCGTTTCGGGGCATGCGGGACCGCGTATTTTTTGAAGCAGACATTGACGACGACATCATTGAATACCTGTCAGAGACCGATCTGCCGGCCGATTGGCGGGACCTGCCGGCGTCCAGATCAACGCAGCGTATCGGGGACGAGTGGGTGGCATCCGGGCGTTCGGCCGTGCTGTGCGTCCCAAGCGTGGTCGTACCGGGCCACTTCAACTTCCTGCTGAACCCGTCGCATCCGGACTACTCGCGAATTGTCATCCGCGGGCCACACGCTGTCAATTTCGATCCACGACTGATATAGGCAAATCCCAATTGTCCACGCTCTGAATCCCAATTGTACGGGCCCTGAATCCCAATTGTCCACGCTCTGAGTCCCAATTGTAAAGCTTTTAAATCCCAAATATCGTATACTGAGATCTCCATTTTACAAGCACGTACGCATTGTGTAGCATGATTGAAAGGCATGTAGAAGCCCGTGTTCGGGATGCTCTCGGCGATACACCCGTTGTGCTGGTCATCGGTCCCCGGCGCTCGGGCAAGACAACTCTTGTCCGGAGAATGGAGACGGATGAACGCACGTACGTGACGCTCGACGATCAAACGACGCTGGACACGGCAAAAATTGATCCCGTAGGGTTTATTCGAGGGCTGGGCAGTGCCGTAATAGACGAGATTCAGCGTGTTCCTGAACTGCTTCTGGCCATCAAAAAAGAAGTAGATGAAGCATACCGCCCCGGACGATTCCTGCTGACCGGTTCTTCCAATATTCTTACGCTACCGCGAGTCGCAGACAGTCTGGCTGGTCGTATGGAAACGATAAGGATGTATCCGCTGTCGGTAGCAGAGCAATGGGGGAGACGCGCCAAATTTCTGACATTGCTCTTTGAGGGGAAGGTTTATTCTCCACCGCATCTTGTACTCGGAGATGACCTTCTCGACCTGATCATGCAGGGAGGATTTCCGGAGGTGCTGGCCCGGAAATCAGAAAACAGGCAACAGATATGGGCACGATCCTATCTGGACTCGGTTTTGCAGAAAGACCTTAAGGAAATTGCACAGGTCGAGCGACTTACAGATCTGCCGAAGTTCGTTCGTCTGCTCGCCCAGTATTCGGCACAGCTTGTCAACTATTCCGGCATAGGGGCGGAAATTGGAATGGATCACAAGACAACCCGGCGATACGTCGGTCTGTTGGAACAGATATTCCTTGTATCGATGGCACAGCCCTGGTATACGAATGCACTGAAACGCATAGTGAAGACACCCAAGGTACATTTTGGAGATTCTGCATTGCTCGCTGTGGCAAAGGGCATTACGAAATCACGCATCCAGAATGACCGGAAAGAAATTGGTCCCATCCTCGAAAGCTTTGTCCATTCCGAGATCAGGAAACAGATTGTTGCCTCCGACCTCGATGCCGAGATCTACCATTTTCGGGACTACAGCAGGAATGAGGTTGATTTCGTCCTTGAGCGATCCGATGGAATGATTGTAGGAATTGAAGTCAAGGCGTCTGCAACGGTCCGGTCTCCAGACCTGAAGGGATTAATCACGTTAGCTGAAGCTGCAGGGGACCGCTTTGCCTATGGTGCGCTGCTGTATGATGGAGACCAGGTCATCCCCAGATCCGACAATATTTCCATTGTACCCATTTCATGCCTGTGGCAGTGATCCCCATACAAATAGCCGCCGTGGCGGGCTTCCAGGACGCCTGCCGGCTGTGAATGGCCTCGGCACCGCGCGAGACTTATATTGTGAAAACTCGACATCAGACATCGAATTTTCACAACCATGATCGAGCGCACCGCATATCTTGAAGAGGTTCACTTCCAATTTGAAGTGCATCCGGTCGTGGCCATACTGGGACCACGGCAGTGCGGAAAAACGACCCTGGCGCGGATGTATGCGGATGCATACGCCAGTGGGGATATGACCCGCTTCGACCTGGAAGATCCACTGCACCGGGCGCGTCTGGAATCGCCCAAGCTGGCGCTCGAAGATCTGCGGGGGCTGGTGGTGATCGATGAGGTGCAGCGGGCGCCGGGATTGTTCGAGGTTTTGCGAGTGCTTGTGGACCGGGAATATAATCCCGTCCGGTTCCTGATCCTGGGAAGTGCCTCCCGTGACCTTATCCGTCAACCGTCCGAAACCCTGGCCGGGCGCATTGGCCATATTGAGCTTACTCCGCTGTCGCTCGCAGAAGTGGGTGCAGAACATATGAGCAGATTGTGGTACGCGGGCGGGTATCCACCATCGTTTCTGGCGGCGTCCGAGCGGGCCGGGGCTGCGTGGCGCAAAGCCTACATCTCGACGTTTCTTGAGCGCGACATTCCCGCACTCGGCATCAACATCTCCTCGCTGGCGCTGCGCCGGTTCTGGATGATGCTGGCCCACTATCACGGGCAAACCATGAATTATTCCGAATTCGGGCGCTCGTTTGGGGCAACGGATAACACGATCAGACGCTACCTGGATCTGCTCACCGCGACGTTCATGGTCCGGCAGTTGTCCCCTTGGCACGAGAACATTAAAAAGCGGCAGGTGAAATCTCCCAAGGTCTACATCCGGGATTCCGGTATCCTGCACACGCTGCTCGGGGTGGATGATCAGGAAGCGCTGGGCTTCCATCCCAAACTCGGCCCTTCCTGGGAGGGATTCGCGCTGGAAACCATCATTCGCACGTACAGGGCCGAACCAGGCACCTGTTATTTCTGGTCTGCATACGGCCGCGCCGAACTGGATCTGATGATCGTAACGGGGGGCCGGCGCATCGGTTTTGAGATCAAACACACAGATTCGCCCCGGATCACATCCTCACTCCGGACCGCATGCAAAGATCTGAAATTGGATACGGCCTACATCGTCTATCCCGGAGACGATGTATTCCCACTGGATGCGACCGTTCAGGCGCTGGGCTTGAAAAGGATCATTGGCAACTCTTCCAGCTGATACGCAATGACGCGTTTGAAGGCCGCAGCCTCCACGTCAGCCAACAGACCCTCTTCCTCCAGAAAATCGTCAAAATCACTTCTGATGCGCTCAAATATACTCGACGCGGACACTTATTTGCTCCATGCTGCTTGCCTGATATAACAGATCCAACATTCTTACGAGCTCGCCGATGTAGGATCCCTGCGGTGCATAAACGATGCCCGGGTGATCGGGCGCGTTGGCTGCCAATCGTAAGAAGTCCTGGTCCTGAGTGATGAGCACCCGTTGTTCCAGTCGAGCGAACGACAGTAACTCTTCGTCTGTTGCTCCGAGCAATTCAGCTTGCGCAACGGTGAGTACGTCTCTGCCTCGTCTGTAAAATAACGAATCGCGGTGTTCATCAGGCCCCAGTCCGGCGCCTGAATTTCTCCTTCAGCAAGGAGGGGCTTTCCTCCCGTTGGCGGTCAACGAATGCGTTTCCCTCCAGCATTGTTTGGTTTATTTCCGCTCGATGGGCGAAATAGTAGGCCAGCGCCGCGTATACGTCTGCAAGCTCCAGATCGTATTGGCTCGCAATTTCGTCGACACTCAGTCCAAGTTGTTCGTGCCAGACGACAATGTGTTCGACCGCGATCCGTCGCCCTGCAACGCGGGCATACCACCAAGGACACTTGGTCGGGATTCGATATGTTGACTGAGGGTTTTTGTAGGCATGTGGCAAAGCGGGCCAGTATATACTCATTGGTCTCGTGAACCAAAGAAATGCGAAATCGCCAGCGCCTTTGTGCCACTTTATGACACATTGTGCCATCCGTAGCAACCTGAGCACCTGAACGACGTTCACATCCGCAACAACCAATAGGACTGACAATGTCCGAGCAGAGACGCAGAGTAAGAAGGCCGGCTGAGCGGGAAGGATCGTTTCTTTCCGGCATCGAACATCTGATTGGTTCCGTGGATGGACCGTCCGACTTGTCGATGAACCCCAGGTATATGGATGGCTTTGGGAAATAGGCTCTCCCTTCACATACGTCGTATGTTTGTCGCCAACACGCGGTTCGCTTCGAGCACCATAGAGATTGCCTTCTGAAGGTTGGCACGGGTTTCATCAAGCGTGTGTCCCTGCGAATTGGCTCCCGGGAGTTCCTGTACAAAACCGATATAGCCTTCGGGTACTTTTTTGAAAACGGCTGTGAGCTGTACGTCCATGGTATTTCTCTGGGACCGGTGGCAGGGACTGACTTAAAAGGCTCGTACCTTGAGCAAATCGATCAATTTCCAGCGATGGAACGCGATATCGCCGCAAAGTGGTTGGCGAACCTGCTCGGCGCGCGCCAGCCTCGAAGCCAGGAAGGCATTGCGGAATGGTGCGTAGGCGTGGAGTGCTGACCGCCTTATATTGTAAGGTTCACCCCAAAACCAGTAGCTCGCACCCCCATGGTCCACGAATCCAAAGCCCGATCGCTTATCAAAGCGGTGTCGTGGCGCATCATGGCTACGATCACGACGGCGGCGATTGTGTATTTCATGACGGGCGACTTTTCAGTCGCGCTGGCGGTTGGCAGCATTGAAGTGGTCGCCAAATTTCTGCTCTACTACATTCACGAACGTATCTGGACGCATGTCTCCTTCGGAATCAGGTAGAACCGAAACCGCTGGCCGGGCCGATACTGGCCGGGCCGCACAAGCAGCACAAGCCGCCCTGCCGAGCCGCACCCACCTTGAGCGCCTCGAAGCGGAAGCCATTCACATCATGCGGGAGGTGGCGGCGAGTTTTGAGAATCCGGTCATGATGTATTCGATCGGGAAAGATTCATCGGTCATGCTGCATTTGGCGCGCAAGGCGTTCTACCCGGGCCGCATTCCGTTTCCGCTGCTGCATGTCGACACGACGTGGAAATTCCGGGAAATGATTGCGTTTCGGGACCGCGTGGTCAAAGAATATGACTTGGACATGCTCGTGCATACGAACGAAGACGGCGTGCGCGAGAACGTCAACCCGTTCGATCACGGATCGGCCTACCACACGGATGTCATGAAGACGGCGGCCCTCAAGCAGGCGCTCGACAAGTACAAGTTTGACGCTGCTTTCGGAGGCGCGCGCCGCGACGAGGAAAAATCGCGGGCCAAGGAGCGCATTTTCAGCTTTCGGACGGCGCAGCACCGCTGGGATCCCAAGAACCAGCGCCCAGAGCTCTGGAACCTCTACAACACGAAGGTCCGGCCGGGCGAGAGCATCCGCGTGTTTCCCATTTCGAACTGGACGGAGCTCGATGTCTGGCAGTATCTCTACCAGGAAAAGATCGACATCGTGCCGCTCTACTTTGCGGCCCGCCGCCCCGTCGTGCGCCGCTACGACCAGTGGATTCTGGTAGACGACGAGCGGCTTCCGCTCGAGCCCGGCGAAACACCCGAAATGAAGATGGTGCGTTTTCGCACGCTCGGGTGTTATCCGCTCACCGCAGCCGTGGAGTCGTCGGCCACGACGCTTCCCGAGATCGTGCAGGAAATGCTGGTAGCCCGCACGTCGGAGCGCGAAGGCCGCATTATTGATTTCGACCAGTCCGGATCGATGGAGAAAAAGAAGCAGGAGGGGTATTTCTGATCATGACGAACCCCAAAGAAAGCCCCGTCATGGACATCGAAGCCTACCTGAAGCACCAGCACGAAACGGGGCTGCTCCGCTTCATTACGTGCGGGAGCGTGGACGACGGCAAGTCGACGCTCATTGGCCGGTTGCTGTGGGACTCGAAGCTTATTTACGAGGACCAGTTGGCGGCGCTCGCGGCCGATTCGAAGCGTGTGGGTACGCAGCACGGCGAAATCGACTATGCGCTGCTGCTCGACGGGCTGGAAGCCGAGCGCGAGCAGGGTATTACGATAGACGTAGCCTACCGCTTTTTTTCAACCGACAAGCGCAAGTTCATTGTGGCCGACACGCCGGGCCACGAGCAGTATACGCGGAACATGGTGACGGGCGCGTCGAGCGCGCAGGCGGCCGTTATTCTGGTAGATGCCCACGCGGTCAGCCGCGCGGGTGGCCTGCTCACGCAGACCAAGCGGCACAGCTACCTCGTTTCGCTCGTGGGGATTCGCCACGTGGTTGTGGCCGTCAACAAAATGGACCTCGTAGGCTTCGACGAGGCGCTTTTCCGGAGCATAACGGAAGCCTACCGCGAATTCAGCACCCCGCTCGGCTTTTCGGACGTGACGACGATTCCTGTGTCCGCGCTTCGGGGCGACAACGTCATGGAGCGCTCGGCAAGCACGGCCTGGTACAGCGGCCCAACGCTCCTTGACTACCTGGAGACGGTCGATGTTGAAGATGAGCGAACGAGTCTTCCCTTCCGCTTTCCGGTGCAGATCGTGCTGCGGCCCGATCACACGTTCCGGGGCTTTGCCGGCACCGTCGCGAGCGGCGCTGTTCGGCCGGGCGACGAGGTGGTGGTCGCGGCGTCTGGCACGCGGGCTACCATCCGCCGGATGGTGACAATGGGCGGCGACATGGACGTGGCCGTGGCGGGGGACGCCACGGTGCTTACGCTGGACCGCGAAATCGATGTCAGCCGCGGCGACGTGCTGGTAGCGCCCGGCGCGCGCCCATCCGTCGCCGACCAGTTCAGGGCGCATCTTGTCTGGATGCACGCCGAACCGCTCCTCCCGGCCCGCATGTACGTCCTGAAGTCGGGGACCGACACGGCGCCTGCGCAGATCACGGACCTCAGAGCCAAGGTGAACGTCAATACGATCGGCGAGGAGCCGGCCAAGACGCTCGAAATGAACGAAGTCGGGATCGTGAACATCGCGCTCGGAAAGGAGATCGCGTTCGATGCGTTCGCCGAGAACCCGGCGATCGGAAATTTCATTTTGATTGACCGCGAAACGAATGCGACGGTAGCGGCCGGTATGATTACGCACGCGCTGCGCCGGGCGACGAACATCCACTGGCAGGCGGTAACCGTGAACAGAGCGGCCCGCGCTGAAAACATGGCACAGCGCCCGCGCTGCGTGTGGTTTACGGGCCTATCGGGCTCCGGCAAATCGACCATCGCTGATATCGTAGAGCGTAAACTTCACGCCCTCGGGCGAAAAACCTACCTGCTGGACGGCGACAACGTCCGGCACGGGCTGTGCAGGGACCTCGGATTTACGGACGCCGACCGCGTAGAGAATATCCGCCGGATTGGGGAGGCGGCGCGCCTCATGGTCGATGCTGGCCTGATTGTGCTCTGCTCTTTTATTTCGCCCTTTCGGGCCGAGCGCCACATGGCCCGCCGCCTGTTGGAAGAGGGCGAATTCCTGGAAATCTTTGTCGATACGCCGCTCTCGGTCTGCGAAGCCCGCGACCCGAAAGGCCTCTATGCCCGCGCCCGTGCGGGTGAGCTCCCAAACTTCACCGGCATTGACTCGCCCTACGAGCCGCCCGATGCCCCCGAACTCCGCATTGACGGCGCCGCCGCGACGCCCGAAGAGGCGGCCGAGCGGGTGCTGGAGCTTATTCTGCGGGGAACTGGCCCGGCGTAGGGCTACGGCCGCCCAATCGAATAGTACTCAAACCCCATGTCGCGCATGCGCTCGGGCTTGTAGAGGTTGCGGCCGTCGAAGATGAGGGGCTGCGCGAGCAGGGATTTGACCTTCTCGTATTCGGGGCGACGAAATTCGTGCCACTCGGTGCAGATGGCAAGGGCGTCGGCGCCTCGGAGGACGTCATAGGGCTCCTTGCCGTAGGTAATTTCGTCGCCGAATACGGCGCGCGTGGTGCGCATAGCCTCCGGATCGAACGCCTGTACCCGCGCGCCCGCCAATAGCAGATCCCGGACCACATAATGCGCAGGCGACTCGCGCACGTCGTCCGTTCTGGCCTTGAACGCGAGGCCCCAGACGGCAATGGTTTTGCCAGCGAGCGAGCCCCCGAAATGGTCCGTGATCATCGTTCCAAGGCGGTGGCGCTGGCGGTCGTTAACGCCGAGGACGGCATCCAGGATCTGGAAATCGTAGCCGTTCTCTTCAGACGTGCGGCGGAGCGCCTGCACGTCTTTTGGGAAACACGAGCCGCCAAAGCCGACGCCGGGGTAGAGGAAGAGGTTGCCAATCCGGCTGTCCGTGCCTATTCCCCGCCGCACGTGGTCGACGTTTGCGCCCACGCGCTCGCAGAGGTTTGCGACCTCGTTGATAAACGAAATCTTGGTGGCCAGAAACGAGTTGGCCGCGTACTTCGTCATTTCGGACGAGCGTTCGTCCATGATCAGGATGGGGTTTCCCTGGCGCACAAAGGGCTCGTAGATGGAGCGCATGACGTCTTCCGCCTTTGCGCTCGACGTGCCCACCACTATGCGCTCGGGCTTCATGAAGTCGCTGAGCGCGACGCCCTCGCGCAAAAACTCGGGGTTTGACACAACGTCAAACAGCTCGCCCGCCGTGTGGCCCTCGGCTTCTATGATGCCCCGTACGCGGTCTGCCGTTCCGACTGGCACAGTGGATTTATTCACTACGACGCAGTAGTTCGTCCGGCCCGCGACGGCCCAGATCCGGGCCAGATCGCGCGCAGCGCCCTCAACAAAAGACAGGTCGGCTGCGCCGTCCCCTCCTGGAGGCGTCGGGAGCGCAAAAAAGAGCACCTGGCACGTGGTTGCGGCGTCCCGGAGGTCGGTCGTGAACGAAAGCCGGCCTTCCTTGATGTTACGAGAGAGAAGCAGCTCGAGACCCGTCTCGAAGATGGTGGCTTCGCCCCGCGAGAGCTTTTCGACCTTCGCTGGGTCAATGTCCACGCACGTGACATCGTAGCCCATTTCGGCAAAACACGTGCCCGTAACGAGGCCGACGTACCCGGTGCCTACGACTCCAATTTTCATGGCTTGAAGGTTGTGTTAGGGAAGTTCACGGGAAGCCGCCTTCAAATCGGCGGCGACCATTTCCGAGACCAGCGCTTCGAGCGAATACTCGGGGCGCCAACCGAGATCGCGCTCGGCGAGGGCGGCATTGCCCACCAGCAGATCTACTTCTGTGGGCCGAAAATATCGGGGATCAATAGCAACGCGGATAGCGCCCGTCGCGGAATCCACGCCGACTTCTTCCGCGCCTGTGCCCTTCCAGGAAAGGTGAATGCCGGCCGCCTCAAACGCCAACTCGCAGAAATGGCGAACGGTGTGGGTGGTGCCTGTTGCCAGCACGTAGTCCTTTGGCGCATCCTGCTGCAGCATGAGCCACATGCCGCGCACGTAGTCGCGGGCGTGCCCCCAGTCGCGCTGGGCATCCAGGTTACCGAGGTACAGCCGCTCCTGCCGGCCGTGCGCAATGCCGGCTGCTGCGCGCGTAATTTTGCGGGTTACGAACGTTTCGCCGCGGATGGGGCTTTCGTGGTTGAATAGAATGCCGTTGCACGCGTACATGCCGTACGCCTCGCGGTAGTTGACCGTAATCCAGTAGCCGTAGAGTTTGGCTACGCCATAGGGGCTGCGCGGGTAGAAGGGGGTTGTTTCGGTCTGCGGCACTTCCTGCACGAGACCAAAGAGTTCGGATGTCGAGGCCTGGTAGAACCGGGTTGTTTTCTCAAGCCCCAGAATACGGATGGCTTCGAGGAGGCGAAGCACCCCAAGGGCGTCCGAGTTGGCCGTGTACTCGGGCGTTTCAAAGCTCACCTGGACGTGACTCTGCGCCCCGAGGTTGTATATTTCGTCCGGCCGCACGTCCTGCACAATCCGGATGAGGTTCGTTGCGTCCGTCAAATCGCCGTAGTGGAGCACAAAGCGCGGGTCCGGGTGGTGCGGATCCTCATAGAGGTGGTCTATGCGGCCCGTGTTGAAGGAGCTCGACCGCCGCTTGATGCCATGGACCTCGTAGCCCTTTTCGAGCAGCAGTTCGGCGAGGTAGGCTCCATCCTGGCCGGTTACGCCGGTAATGAGGGCTTTTTTCATGGGGTACTGTCTCGTAGATGTTTTCCACAAGTTACGCAGCCGGGCCCGATTAATAGTGCGTCACGTGTAGAACACCGACGGAGAATGGGTTAACTTTCAGGCTTCGGTATAGATGTGACCCACGTGGCTAAACCGTACCTTGCATCCACTTATGACACCCAACAACGAGCCAAATAGCCCCCACGTGCCCAATCAGAATGGGTACTACGCCGACGACGAGATCTCCCTGTCCGAGCTGTTTGGCAAAATCCTGATGCACAAATGGTATGTGCTCGTCGGGTATGCGCTCGTTGTTACGGTTGTTACGCTTTATACGAGCTACCAGGCGCCTGTGTACGAGGCGTCGAGTCTGCTGCTCATCAATAACGAGTCGTCGTCTCCGCAGCTTGGTGAGCTGATTGGGCTGCAGGTGGGAAACAAGAACGTGGCCAATGAGATTGAGATCATCAAGTCGCGTACGATCGCGCTTCGCGTTGCGGACGCCCTCGTGGACTGGCGCATAGTTCCCGGCACAAATGAGCCGCTGTCTGTTCTGCGGCCAAGTGCCGAGGGCGTGTTTCCCACACAAATGGACGTCGCTCAGCGCATACTGGCAAGCTATGTTGATGTCGCACCGGTAAGCCGCGATGTTGATCTTATACGCATAACGTCTAAAAGCGTTATTCCCCGAGAGGCCGCTCTCATAGCAGACATGTATGCCGATGAGTTCACAAATTACAGCCGGCAGCAGAGCCGGCGGCGCGCGGCGGCAGGTGTAAGTTTTCTGGAGGAGCAGGCGACCCGGTTTGACAGCGTCCTGGCGACCGCCGAAACAAATATTTTGGGGTACGCGGAGGAGCAGGGCGTTGTGGACCCCCAGGTGGAGGCGCAGGCGCTGCTCGAACAGGTGATGGAACTGGAGGCGGAACGCTACCGAACAGAGTTCGCCATCCGCGCGGCCGAGTCGGAGCTGGAAACGCTCGAAGGCGAGCTGAATCGGATTCTACCGGGACTGTCCCGCACCATTGGTTCCAACGAGGACGAGCAGCTCGTGGCCATTCGGCAGCGGATTACGCAGCTTCAGCTCGAGAACGCAGAGAAGCTGTCGGTCAACCCGGATTTGCTTCAAAGCCCTTCGATTGACAAAACCTATGCCGACAACCTGACAAAACTCGAAGACTTCAAGGCGCAGCTTGCCGCTTTGAGCCTTGCCTATACCGATAAACTCGTTGAGAGCGGGACGTTCGTATTGGGAAAAGATTCGGAAACCGCGTTCGAGCGCCTGGGTGACCTGCAGACGACGCTGATTGAAAAACGGATTGAGCTGACGGGCTCCCGGGCGCGTATGGATGTGCTGGACCGGCAGCTCGTCGTATACCGCCAGGAGATCAACAAAATACCGAACAAGTCGGTACTCCTCGCTCGTTTCCAAAGGGACATGGATACGAGTGCGCAGCTCTACACCACCATATTCCAGAACCTGCAGGAAGCGCGGATTGCCGAGGAGTCGGAGTTGGGGTACGTGGACATCATTGACAAGGCGGTGGTGCCAAATGAACCCGTAAGTCCCAAGGTTCCGCTGAATCTGATGCTGGGGGCCGTGCTCGGAGGACTCCTGGGCATTGCTGGCGCGTTCGTTCGCTCGGCCATGGATAATAAAGTGGCGCGGCCGGAGGATCTCAGGCAGAGGGGCTACGCGGTGCTCGGCATCATACCCGACATGACGCGAATAATAGAAAGCGAATTTGGGGGGAGCGACCTCGTTGACGTAGACGGCCGCGAACTGAACACGTCGCTGGCAACGCTTCTGAGCCCCATGTCGCCGGTTGCCGAAGCGTACCGGCGATTCCGCACGAACGTAGATTTTGCGCGCCCTGACGGAACGGAAAAGGTGCTTGCATTCACGAGCCCGGAGGCAGGCGAGGGGAAAACTTCGACCTCGCTCAACCTGGCCATTGCAAACGCGCAGCTGGGCCGCAGGACGCTCTTCATAGATGCTGACATGCGACGGCCCCGCAGTCACCGGTATCTGGGCCTGTCGCGGGAACCCGGGCTCGTAGACTGGCTCTTCGACCCCGCAATCCGCATTCCAAGGCGCCTCCAGACGCCCATCGAAGACCTGTCCCTGCTTCCTGTTGGAAAGAGTGTTCCTAACCCGAGCGAAATTCTGGGCTCCAAGCGAATGCACGAGCTGCTGGCAGAGCTACGTGAAGAGTTTGATCTCATTATTATCGACACGCCGCCGCTACTCAGCGTGTCCGACGCGCTGGTCATTGGGCCCTCCATCGACATGGTCATTCTGGTTGTTTCGAGCGGCGAAACCCACTGGAAAGCGCTGGATGCCGCAACAGATATGATGCGGGACGCTGGCGTCAAGCCGAGCGGCGTCATCCTCAACCGGTTTGACGCGAAGAGGGCCTACGGCGGCTACGGCGCAGGCTACGGTAACGGATATGGCTACGGCTATGGATATGGCTACGGATATGGGTATGGCACATATGCCGACAAGGAAATGGAAGAAATTGCGTACAAACCGTTCAAATCCTGAGCTCATGCATGCAAAATCAATTATAGCTCTGGTGGCACTGTCCGCCATGTCGCTCGCTGCCAACGGTCAGAATACAGATCTTGACAGGTCGCGCCTCAACACGGCAGCCTACTATAATTACTCTGATGCCGGAGACGTGACTATCCAAGTCCACGTCTGGGGTGCCATGCGTTTTCCGGGGCTCTACGAAGTTCCGAGAGAAACGAAACTCAGCGAACTGATCTCGCTCGCTGGCGGGCCACAGGTACCCGAACGCGCACGTCGGTCGGTCCGTCGAGTTCAGCTTCAACTGCACCGGCTCACGGACACGTCGAGAGAGGTCGTCATGAACCTCGAAATGGAAAACCAGATTGTGGTATCTGATGCCGATCCTGTCCTGCAATCTGGCGACGTCCTCAGCGCCGAGTCGGTCGTCAGGCAGACGTTCAGCGTTCGCGACCTGTTTCCGATCGTGTCGGCTGCGGCGGCATTGGCGCTACTTATTGAGAGGATTTCAGCGAATTAGTTACTGTTTCGCTGCTGTCCCAACGTTTTCAGAACAGCTCCCGTTGAGACGAAACTGGCGAGAACCAGGAACTGGTCCAAGCACGAGAAGGACTTGACCTTGAACTGGCCACGATAGACGATAGCGGCCGACCGCCCGCTGATACGTCGGACGCGGCAGGTTGGCCATCAATTGAGCGAAAACCAGTTTGCCCGAATGCATGAGGAGCCGCACAAGTGAACATCAGATGGGGCAATATGCCACACCCAATGCGCAAACTGAAGTTCATATCGACATCGCCCCTTATTCTCTCTATGTCACTGTCTACCTTCATATTACGGGCTCCAAGGCTTCAAACGTTGGGACAGCAGTGATTTCGGGTATATCCATCCTACAGACCGTGGTAGGTAAAGGTACTGGAGACCGAGTGAGGAGGTAAAATTGTGCGGGGCCGATACAGGGGGGGTAGTTGAGTAGGTGTCACGTCCCTGACGGTTGTAAGGCCTTCGTTTGAAGAGGTGAGGGTGTGCGTACCAGTCCTTCATGGCTTGGATGGGTGGTTTGCTCCCGAGGACAGATTGAAGCAAATGCTGGTTGCAAATATAGGCATAGTGTTCGACCATACCATTCGTCTGTGGCCTTCTAACGGGCGTCAGGCGGTGCTTAATGCCAAGTGCAGTAAGAGCCTCAAACTCATGTTTGCTCGTGGAACCGCGCGCTCTGGCCCCAAACAGACGATCGGTGAACTCCTTTCCGTTGTCGGTTCGGGGCACAATTCCGTCCATAAGACCATTAGCCTACTAACATCTAAAATTTCCGGGGCCGCAGTTCCTGCATATTCTCATTAAGCATTGCTTAGTCGTGGCGGGCCGATGGCTCTGACGCCGCTACCGTCACCAGACTCCTGGAAAACCGGTGCCCGCGCATCTTCCAGGAAATCAAACGTCATGCGGGCACACGTAATACCTTCCTGTTTACACACGGCTTGTGCGCGTCGCCACTGTGACTCCGGTATTTTCGAAGAACAAAGAACGAGCTGGGTTGCCCCGGTCGACTTTATGGCGTGGGCAATTGCAGAGAAGCCACCGAGGACGGTAATGCCATAGACTTTGGCGCCATGTTTCGCGGCGTCGTCGTCAATGAAGCCCACCGGGTTCATGGCGCGCTTTGGGTTGAGTCGCATTTCGCGAATGGCAAATGTGCCGCTCTGCCCGGCGCCGTACAGCAGGACCTTCTGGCCCGCTCGTCGCTGCAGCGCTACGATAGATCGAAATGCCCGGTAGCCAAGGCGCATGCCGACGAGAGCTATGGCGCTCGCCATGAAATCGACAATGATCCACCGGGCACCGACACCGTCGTAGCCGGTTAGAGCAACACCCAGCGCGAGAACGGCAGACGATGCCACGATGGCAGCCAGAAGCCGAATGAGATCTGGGGTGCCTGTGGAGGCCAGCCAGCGGTAGGCATAGAGCCTGAAGGCCGCCATGACGCCCAGCTTGATAATTACGGCAAGCGCGAAGCCGGTCACGAGCGTAGTGGCTGCAAGGCTTTCCACCTGGCTTACCAATATGCCTGCCACCAGGAATGTGGTACCGACGACAACGGCATCGGCCGCTACTTTTGGCCAGGGCGAAATACGGCGAACGAGTTCGGCAGCCCGCTTCAGATAGCGCCGGTCGGCACCTTCGCCATCGCGGCCGGGCAGGTAACCTGTCTCGTGGACTAATAGCACCTCAAGCAGCAGCATGGTAACGATCCCGAAGAGGATGAGCATGCCAAACAGCGTAGGTTGTCTTTCAGCCAGCGCGGCGGTGCAGGTGAACGTCAGGGCGATAAACGCCAACAACCCCACCGTGTGATTGGCCGACAGGCCGGCCATTCGAAGCCGGTGATGGATGTGGTGAGTTCCGCCTTTCGCCGGATTTACGCCAACCAGGATGCGAACGAGGGCAACAAATACGGCATCCATGAATGGTACGCTCACAAAAATGAATGCCACAGCCATCTGAAGCAGCGTGTTGGTCTCGGATATGCCCGTACCAACTTGCATGGCGAGTACGGCAAGCACGTAGCCGATGGTGAGGCTTCCGGCATCTCCCATGAAAATGGAAGCAGGGGGGCGGTTAAAGAGTAGAAATGCGCCACATGCAGCGGCAAGGGCAAATGCAACGGATGCGAGCGGTCCTGTGAGACTAAGGCCCGCGACGAGCGCGGCTACGCCCACGACACTGGCAGCGACACCGTCTGCGCCATCGATCAGGTTCACCGCGTTGACGGCAAGCACGATCCAAATCACACTGATTGCGTGCCCGAGCAGGCCGGCATTCTCAAATCCGAGTCCAGCCCGCACAACGAGTACGGCGGCAGCCAATTCGATGGTAATTCGGAGCCACGGCGGAAGACGCCAGACATCGTCTGCCATACCGGTCATGGCCATGAGCGCGGCTCCTGCGGCCAGCGGCCAGACGGCGGGCAGACTCTGGGCCGAGATCGCCATGGCCACAATAACGCCTGCAAACAGCGCAATACCTCCAAAAAGCGCTGTAGGCGTGTCATGCCAACGGTCCTGTTTGGGGTTGGCGAGCCAACCGCGAACGTGGCAAATGCGGATCGTAACTGGTAACAGGGCGAGGGTTACGGCAAATGCAGCCAGGGGTGCAACTATATTTGCTGTAAGGTCCATAGGCGGGGTGGATGGATGCTAAGTGACGAAATATACACATTCGGCGAACATGATGGGGAGCTGGTGCATTGCTGCCCGGCAACGCCTTATTTTCGCTTGAGTACGATTCTGCAGTCGGTACGGCTGCGCGGTTCGTGCGTGCGCGTTATATTGCAGGTCAACCTTCATCCACAAATTGCCTCCAGAGAGGATTCACCCATGCTGTTCAAACTCAGCCGACTTCCCTTACTCTTACTTTTGGCGTCCGCACTGCTCTTCTCGGCATGCGATTCGGACGATAAGCCCGATGACGACCTGCAGCGCCCGCCCGAGGCCACGGTTCAGGAAACAACGTCCAGCAACCCGGTGGTGCAGACGTCGCTCGCTCGCCCATCGGTCGCCGCAGCTGCCGGTCAACTCACGGCGCTCGGTCTTCAGATTAACACGAGCCCGACAGCCGTTGCCTTCATTGTCCCCGTCGTTGACTCGCAGGGCCAAACGCTGGAATCATCGGTTACGGTTCTTCTCCTGGATTCCAATGGGCAGCCTACGAATGCCGTCATGACGACATTCAGCAGCACGAATGCATCCATCATTTCGCAGCCCGATGCGGCTTCGCGTCAAATCAGGCATACGGACAACGCGGGTAACAAGGTGGCCTTCACGTTCAATGCGGACGGCTCGTTCTCCAACATGGTCCGTACGACGGCCGGCGGATCAGGTGGTTTCTGGACCGCTGGCCGGTTTGGCACCATCAACGAAGAAGTGAGCCGCGACAGGAATCTGATCAATAATATCCGTGTGACACAGAATGGTGTGTCGCAGACGTTCCGTAATCTCGTGCAGCAGGGCCTTGCTTCTGGCAAGTCCGAGAGCGCATTCTTGGGCGGTCCCGTACAGGGCGTCTTCACAGTAGGATTCGTGATCATTGTAAGGCAGGCGCAGAGCCCCGGTTAATGCATTAACCCTTCAGGGAAGTGAAAACTCGCCTCTCAGTTTTACTTCTGGTATTGGGCGGCTGTGTTGTGGACACAGCCGCCCAATCTCTTTATGGTACGTCTGGCTGGGCGTTTGCGCCGACCGCGCTGCTCGCAGAAGACGGCACGGCGCGGCTGCATTATGGGCGTGTGGATGAGCGCGTGGTGCCGGCGTCGCAGCTCTGCAATCCGGACGGCGATGCCGGGTTGTCAGCGCCGCGTGTGCCCCGGTGCGACGAAATGATTCTGGCCGCCAGCATGGTTGCGCTCCCCCGGCTTGAAGTCTACGTGCGGCTCGTTCGCCGCTTCGACGTGGTGGATTTCCGGGGCGCTGACCGCTCTATTGGGGCAACGTTTGTCGCCGTCAGGCAGCGGAGGGTGCTGCCGGCCGTGGCCGTGGGCATTCGAGACGTCGGGGGCACGCGGAATTTCCACGCGCTCTTCGCCGTAGCTTCCAAACGGGTGGAGGTATGGAAGGCGGGCGCGGGAGGCGTTGCCGCGGAGGCAAGCATCGGGCACGGATTCGACTTTTTTGACGCCAACCGGCTTGAAATAGACGACCGGGCGTTTGGCTCGGTGGGCGTGAACGTGTTTGACCGCGTGGGGCTCGGCGCTGAATACGACACGCACCGCTTGAACTGGGCGGGGTGGGTGTCGCCCGTACGCTGGGTGCGCCTGACCGGCGCTTTGCTGGATGAGCGTTATTTTTCGTTCTCCGTTTCCGGAATTTATCGGCTTCCGGTGGGGAATTGACGTGCGCCGGAGCGTACCGGAGTGCGCGTCCATTTACATCCAATTATTCCTGTTAGACTATGCGTTCTGCGGAAACCATGTCGCGCGGCGACATCAAGACAAAAATTGAAACCAAGGCAGCAAAGGTCGGGATTATTGGCCTCGGCTACGTTGGCCTCCCCCTCGCGATAGAATATGCACGGCAGGGTTTTCAGACGGTTGGCTACGACGTCAGCTCAGAGCGCGTGCTGCGACTCGGTGCCGGGCAGAATTACATTGCCGACGTGCCTGAGGAGCATTTTCAGGCGGTGCACGCAAGCGGGCTGTTCACGGCCCAGGATGACTACGAGGGGGCCGGTGATATTGACGTTTTCTACATCTGCGTGCCCACGCCCGTCACGGAGCACAAGGATCCCGACACGACGTACATCCGCTCGGCGGCGGAATCCATTGCGGCGCATATCCGGGCGGGGCAGCTGGTTATTCTCAAGAGCACGACCTACCCGGATACGACCGAAGGCATTGTGCAGCCCATTATTGAGGCCGCAGCGCGACAGAAAGGCCTGACGCTTGGCAAAGACTGGTTTCTGGCGTTCAGCCCGGAGCGCATTGATCCCGGAAACCAGCAGTTTACGACCGCCAATACGCCGGTCGTTGTGGGGGGCGTGACGCCCGCCTGTACGGATATTGCCTGTTTCGCCGTGCAGCAGGTCGTGGCGAAGGTCCACCGGGTATCGAGCCCGAAGGTCGCTGAAATGGAAAAGCTGCTCGAGAACATTTTCCGCTCGGTGAATATTGCGCTCGTCAATGAACTGGCTCGCCTCTGCGACCGCATGGGGGGCATTTCCATGTGGGAGGTGGTCGAAGCCGCCGCCACCAAGCCCTTCGGCTTCATGCCGTTTTACCCCGGGCCGGGACTCGGCGGTCACTGCATTCCGATCGATCCGTACTACCTCTCCTGGCTCGCCCGCCGCTACGACTTCGAAACAAGCTTCATCACGCTCTCGGCCCGCACGAATGAAGACATGCCGTTCTACGTGGTCGATGCCGTGGTCCGGGCGGTGGCATCGCAAGGAGTAAAAGTATCGAACGCAAACGTTCTCGTGCTCGGCGTCGCGTTCAAGCGCGACGTTGACGACACGCGCCACTCGCCGGCTGAAAAGATTCTATCTCTCCTGGTCGATGCGGGGTTTGAGAAACTCTCATACAGCGACCCGCACGTGGAATCGTTCGCGTTCACGGCGCGAAGCGGGCGCCGGACGCTCCAAGGAGCGCAGCTGGACCCGGCGGCCATATCGGCGGCTGACGTAATCGTTCTACTCACCGATCACAGCGCCTTCCCGTACGCCATGATTGCCGACAAAGCGAGCCTCATAGTCGACACGCGGAACGCCTTCGCCAGCGTCCCCCACGACCGCGACAAGATCATGCTGCTCGGGGGCGGGGATTTTTAGTCCAGCGTAGAAACCCACCGTCTCAGACGGTGGTGATGGGCCCCGTTGGCTATGCCGTAATTTGGCACTGTGGCAGGCAAGGGCAAATACCGCAAGCTATCGCACGTCGTCTATCAGTGTACCTATCACATTGTCTGGGCGGGCCCAAGTATCGGTTTCGGGTCATGACGGGGGCGGTGGGCGAATACATTGAGGAGCGGATCCGCACCGTGGGAATGGATGAGGACATCATCCGTCGTTACGTCCGGCACCAGGAGAAGGAGGAGAAGAAACGAGAAAGAGCCGAACGAGATTATGACCTGTTCACGTGATTCTCGACCCTTCCAGGGTCGAGGGTGGAATCAAGAAGAAGCCACCACCT
>JAJCYR010000041.1 GCA_029262775.1 Bacteroidota bacterium | reverse complement strand
CCCCGCCGGCCTCCCTCCTGCTCGATCGGGGGCGGGGGGTTTTGGTCGGCTGTGGGGGCGGGGCGCGCCCCCCCCCCCCCGCGCCCCAATCCGAGATTATTGTCCTCACCGTCCACGGCGACAGCGACCGTATTTTTTCTGCCATTTCGCAGGGAGCTAGCGGCTATGTCCTCAAACCATCGACGGCCGAGGGCATTGTCGACGCTGTTCGCGCGGCGCACCGCGGCGAATCTCCCATAACCCCCCGCATTGCCCGGCGCATACTGGACATGTTTCCGGCGCCGCCCACCAGGTTGCCCGCCGCTTCCCCGGAGTCCTATGGCCTCTCCGATCGTGAACGCGACGTGCTTGAACTCATGGTGACCGGTATGACAAAGCGCGATATGGCAGAACGCCTCTCCCTCTCTCCGCACACCATTGACCAGCACGTGCGTCGCATCTATACGAAACTCGATGTGCATTCGCGTGGGCACGCCGTGGCCAAAGCCGTGGGCGCGCGACTCGTGCCGCCGCCGTGACGGACCGTACTCGGGGAGCAGCAGGCCCAGAAAGCAGGCTCAGCCTTCAAACGAGGGTCGACCGCCCGGGCCAAAGGTCGCAAATTGACGCATTCGCGTCATGTCCGGATTGGCGGGGCACAGATATGTTGATACAAGAAAATCCGCCCAACCTGTGCCTCTTCGGTGCCTCCACGGCGTCCGAGCGGCGCCCCCGCCACCCCGAACGCCATGCTGAACATCCTGCCGAACGCCCGCCGAACCGCCTTCCTCGCCGCCTTCCTCGCCGCCTTCCTCGCCGCGCTTGTGGGCGCCCCCATCGCCCTCGCCCAGTCGGACCTGTCCGTCGGGCTCCAGGGCGTCCCGGCGACAGAAATACGCGGAGGCAATTTCAATGCCCAGTATGTGCTGGACAACCTTGGGCCCAATGACGCCACCGGGTCCGTTGTGCTGACCGTTACGCTCGACAACGCCACACTTGAATCGCTCTCCGGCGGCGGCCTGGGCACGGTCAATCTGACCAGCGATACCGAGGGCACGGTGACGTTCGCATCTGTCCAGTTCGGGCTTACCATCACCAACGCTTTCCAGGTCCGCACGAACGGCAGTGGCGGCGATGCCACCGTCACTGTCAGCGTCGCCTTCTCGGGCGATCCCAATGCCGCCAACAACACGGCCAGCGCGGTCGTTTCGGTTCCCCTCAGGCCGGAAGGCGACATTGAGGGCACTGTTCTGGTAGATGCGAACAAAGACGGCGCCGTAGACGCCGGCGATACGCCACTCGAGGGTGTGCGTATTGATCTCGTCAACGGCACGTTCCGCACGACCGATGCCGAGGGGCGCTTCGAGTGGCGCGATCTGTTTCGGCGGCCGTACGACATGACGGTCAATGTGCCTGACAACCATACGCTTGTCCTGCCGACCACGAACCCCTTCAGCGTGAATGTGGAGGACGGACAGGTGACAACCGTCATCATCCTGCTCGATGACGGCGAAATCGTATCGCCTGCCCGTGTTTCGGGCAGACTCGGCATTTTTCGCTCGTTCAATGAACAGGACAGCCCCATGGTGGGCGTGCGCGTGTACAACGACGCCAACGACAGCGGTACGTTTGAAGAGGCAGAGCTCAATACCCTCACCGATGCCGACGGCCGGTACGCGTTCAGTGGCCTCATCCCGCCCCAGACACTTCGCCTGAGGACGCTGCATCCGGCGTTTGCCAGACCCGTGGACCCCGAAGTCCCTGTGCGCGAAGTCGCGCTCACCAGTGGTAGCGATGTCACCGCCGACTTCTCGTTCCGATTCAGCGGCGTCATCGAAGGCTTCATGTACGTGGACCATAATGCGAACGGCGTATACGACGGGAATGATGGTAACAGTCTGCTCGAGGAAGGGGAAGACGAGCCCGCCCTGGATCTGGTTGACCGCGTGCTGCTTTTCGAAGACGGAGTAGAGCGGCCGGACGCACAAAATTCGGGCGATCCGCTCGTTGGCCAAATTATATTCGGCGATTTGCTGCCTGCAACGTACAATATTGACGCGAATGTGCCCGCAGGCTGGGAAGTGAGCGAGTCCTTCCCGGATGTTGTCGTCAATGAAACCACGCCATTTCCGGAGCGCCACGACATCGGCGCGTTCCAGCGCGTCACCATTCGCGGAACGGCGTTCTTCGACCTCAACCAGAACGGCGCGCTCGATGCCGGCGAGCCTCCGGCCCAGAGCATTTCGCTTGCCTGTACGAGCGGCGGTGACTGCAACGGACAGACCGACGTGTCCGACGCGCAGGGCGTTTTCCTGTTCGCCGACGTCGAGCCCGGCTCGTTCACGCTCGATATCACAGCGCCCGAAGGGCCCGCGCAGATTGTGGCGCCCGCCGGCGGGCAGTTCCAGTTCTTTTTGCCATCGGGCGTTGACAACCGCGAACTGCTTATTGCCATCAAGGAGCCCCAGACGGGTCTTCAGCTCGCCGATATGACCATCGAAAAAACCGTGACGCCGGCCTTTCCAGCACCCGGCGATCCCGTTACGTTCTCGCTGCTTGTCATTAATCGTGGGCAGGACATTGCGCTCGAAGTCATATCCAGAGACCGCCTGCTGAGCATGGACTTTGTAAGCGCAACGGCGTCACAGGGGACGTGCGATTTCCAGGAATCGACCGGCGAAATCACGTGTTTTCACCAGTCGGTAGAGCCCGGCGATACTGTTCGCGTGGACATCCAGACAAGAGCCGGCGTCAGTGGGCCGCGGACGAACGTAGCGACTGTGACCACCACATCTACAGAAGTCACGGACGGCAATAATTCAGCAACGGTTGAATTCCAGGTCTCGGACGTCGTCATCACGGCCGAGGCCGAGCTCGCCGAGCACCAGACGTGCACGCCGGGTTGGGAGTTCATGCCTGCAGAGGACACGAATGGCCTTGTCAAACGCACCACGGACAACAATCTCATTCAACTCGGAGCGCGCTTTTTCAACGAGGACCCGAATCGTACGGAGGTCATTACGGTCCGTGTGGTCATGCCTGCAGAGACGCCTCCCGATGGGCTTCTGCCCGAGCCCCAGACCCTGTCGATTCCTCCGCAGGACAGCCGCACGGTGCATTTCACGATCGATACGGATGGACTGGCCTGGCAGCCGAACGGCCAGCCCCGAACAGATCCGTACCCGTTCGTGATGGAGGCCCGCCGCGGCGAGGCGTTGGCCGCGGACGTCATTCAGCGCATCCGCGTACTGCCTCGCCCGCTCGTCCTGGTGCACGGCCTGTGGTCGAATGCGGCCACGTGGGATCTGTATCCTGGCTTTGCCACGGCCGCCCACCCTGGATGGGAAGGCCGGGTATTTGCTGTCGACGTGATGGATACGGGGGTGGCGTTTGCTTCCCCGTCGGGTCTGGCGGGTGTAGCCTTTACGGGTGGATTTCCACCAGAGACCTTTACGACAACAAGTATCGCCGAAAATGCAGGCTGGCTGGATGGTTTCATAGATCTCGTCCGCGAGGAAACAAATTCGTGCCACTTCGACCTCGTGGCGCACTCCATGGGCGGGCTTATCTCACGCGAATATATCCACAGCCTCATGCCACCCGCAGAGCCCGACACAGAGACGCGGGTGCAGTCGCTCAGCATGCTGGGTACGCCGAACGAGGGCAGTCCGTGCACCGACCAGGTGCTCGACCTCTATATGCGGCAGAAGGCGGCCGAAAACGCCGACCCTGACTTCGATGCGTCGCAGGCGCTGCCATTTCCTCGCAATGTGATTGAACTGTCCAAATCGTTCGCGGTTGGGTTCAATCAGCGAGTTACGGATAAGAAAGGGCTCCTGTACAAGATTGTCGCTGGAAATCGACTGGGATATACATGTACAGTACAGTCGCAGGGTGATCTTGTGGTGGAGCTGGAAAGCGCCATCGCATTGAACGTACCGGGACTGGTCTTTCAGCAGGTGTTCACAAGCGTCCTGCACACAGGCATGACGCTGGAGGGCCGTATTTTCAGAGAGGCCGTCGTGCCGTGGGTCAGGCAGGCGCGAGGAAACTCGGCTGCTGGGGCATCGCCCGCCGAGGCGCCGTACGTACCGCCCGGAACGTCCAGCCGGGTCGCTGGGGCGTCGTCGAGCACGGGCGCGGCCCACGCGTCGTCGAGCCACGGCCCGGTCGAAGCCCTGACCCGCTTCGTGTCGCTGGCCGATGGGGACGTGGAGTTTCCGATTTCGACGGCCAGTGCGCTGTCTGTGATGGTCATGACGGCGCCTGAAGTGGGCATCGCGCTCCTCGACCCATCGGGCGCCACGATTGACGAGGCGCCCGCCGTGCTGCCCGATTCGGCCGGATTTTTCCGGACGCTTATCGCCGAAACGCCCGCAACCGGCACGTGGCGACTCCGCTTCACGAATACGGGTTCGGAGGCGGACGCTGACCTCAGCGCCGCTGTAACGCTTGCGCTGACCGATCCCGCCTTCAACATCGAGCCGACTTTCGGTGAGCCTACTGCCGATATCGTGCCTGTCGAGGCGGTTGTGACGGTTGACGGCCTTCCGGCGGCGGCCACGGTCAGCGTGGATGCGCTTGGGGGAGATGGCTCGGCGGTTGTCACGGCGCCGCTGTTCGATGATGGGCTGCACGGTGATGGAGCTGCAGGCGATGGCCGCTACGCGGGCGACATCGCTACCGGCGCCCCGGGCGATGTGCTCCTTGTTGTGCGCGCCGAGCGCGAAGGCGAGGCGCGCAGTGCGCAGACCATTGTGAACATCGCCACCGTGACGGATGTCGAGCGGGCGCCCGGCGAGCAGCCAACGCACTTCCGCCTGGCCGACATCTACCCGAACCCCATCCGGAATCGAGCCACCATCGAGCTCGACGTCCCGGAAGCCGGTCACGTGCGCATCCGCCTGCTGAACGCCCTCGGCCAGGAAGCCGGAAGCCTCCTCGACCGCACACTCGAGCCCGGCACGTTCCGGATTACGCTCAGTGCGACGGACCTCAGCCTGGCGCCGGGCGTCTACGTCGTTGCCGTTGAAGCCGGACGGCACCGCACGAGTCGAAGTGTCGTGGTGTTTTAGACGTGTTGAAAAAACATCAAACGCCCTGTTGCGGCAGTGAAACGCCACTTTATGAAATTGAGTGCCATCGGCGCAGGATGAGCCTGTTTCTTTGGCCCACCATGCGCCAACGCACTATGTTGGTGTTTTGAATTCGACAGGCTAAACCTTCAAACGCTGGCCACCCGGGAAGCCGGGCAGGTAACCGGTGAGCAAGACAGGCGGGAAGGTGGCGACTATCGAAGAAGAAGGTTTTTAGAAGGAAGTGCTGGTTGCCTTCTTCAATGAGCGCGGGGAGAAGGTTCCTGACCTGTGCCGAAGAGCTCGGCCCACATTGGGTCATATCGTGTGGCTCATAGGCCTTGCAACGATTTCGCGCGCTGACCGCAATGGGCGGACTCCTGACTTCTACCAAGCGACTCCGCTCTTCCGTGCATTCGTCCGGTTTCAGTAATAACACGAGGTTACGGTATGGTCTGGGAGGGGTCCGCCACTTCTTCAACAGCCTTATAGCGAAACCACCATTTCCGGTGCACCTGCCATCCGGCCGAAAAAGTTCTCGGCGGACGACTATTACCGTATGGCAGAGGTCGGGATACTGACCGCGGACGACAGTGTCGAACTGCTTTGCGGCGAGGTGTTTGGCATGAGCCCGAGCCGGATGTGTCGGTACTTCGACTGCGGTCGGATGGGTACATGACGGCCCACCCGACAGCCGAAGATGTGCTGTTGATTATCGAGGTCGCCGATACGTCGCTCGAAAAAGAGCGGATGCTGAAGCTGCCCATTTACGCGTCGGCGGGCATTCCGGAGGTGTGGATTGTCGATCTCGCGGCGGGTCACGTGGAAGTGTACCGGTCGCCACGTGCCGGGAGATTTGCTGAGCGGTCCGTCCTGAAGGCAGATGCGTCCGTGTCGCCCCTGGCATTCCCGGACCTGGATATTACCAAGGTCTGGTAGCCTACTCGAGCTGCTCCATCATGCGCCAGTAGACGGGCGACATCATGCGGTCGAGGGCGTCCCAGTCGCGGCCGGTCTGGAAGAGGCGGCCGCCGCGCTCAGGGCGGCTGAAGTCGCCGCGACGGGTGCGGCCGAAGTCCCATTGGAAGTGGGAGAGGGGGCGAACGCGCGCGGATGCGCGCCCTGAGCCCCATGAAAATCCCGGCGCAAGCGGAATGATCGCGGTAATACCGGTCGAGTACTCCGCTTCGTTCGAGCGCATGAACGCGCCGATTTCGAAACTGCCAAAACGGCGCAGCACATCGACCCGTATACCCCAGTCGTCAATGAGGTATTCGCCGAGGCGCAGTCGGTCGGGGCTCTGCGCCAGGAATTTGCCCGCCCGGACACGGGCCACGACGTTATACCAGGGCATCTGGTGGATGACGTCGAGGAGCGGTGTCACGATATTGAGCTCGGAATAGTCCGCATCTCCCCGGAAAAAACTGTAGTACCCGGTCAGTCCGAGGTCCAGGCCCACGATGGTGCGTCCCATGTAGCGTCGGATGCTCGCCTGGTAGCCGTACCGGTTCCGCGTGAAGAGGCCGGCATCGAGGCTCGCAAATGTTCTGGGCCCGAACCGCGCCAGGTATCCGGCGCGGATTATTCCGGGGTGATGCTCCCGATGGTAGAGTTCATTCGGCTCGGGAAGCTCCTGGTCGAGCGGAAAGACCCACTGCGCACTCGCCACGAACCCACCCCGGCGGATGGCGACTTCCGGGGCGAGCCGTGGGTTCGTTCGGAGGTAGTCTTCGAAGAATCCAATTTCCCACCGAACCTGTGGATGCAGCGTAATATCTATGGTGGTTCGCGGTGGCAGGCGCTCCGGGCGCGGCGCGGCGCTCGGCGTTCGTTGCGGCGCGCCGCTCAGCCCCACACGGCGCCCGTCGCTGCCAAGCGTTGGCTCCTGCCGCCAGGTGGGGACAAAAACAACGTGCATTTCGCCGCGCGGCTGCTGCGCGCTCTGCGGATCAATTGGCTGCGCGCGTTGCTGATCGCTGCGCTGCGCGCTCTGCTGATCGTACTGCCGCCTCAGCCGCAGCGCCTCTGCCACCGGATTCACGCTCCGCCGGTCCTCGTAGTAGACCCACGTCGTATCGCCCGCCGCGCGAGAGGCCAGCAGGAGGTGCCCGGCCTGCTGTACGAGGCGCTCGGCGGCCAGGGCGGGTGCCTGAACCTGGGCCGGTACCTCGGCCTGGGCCTGGGCCGTTACCTGGGCCGCGGCTTGGCCCGGAACCTGGGTCAGGAAAAACGCCAGCGTCCCGGCCAGGCCGATCAGCGCCAATGCTGGCGGGGATGGGGTTCGTCGTCGTGTCGCGGTACGCATGTGGAGTCAGAGTTGCCGTCGGCAGAAATGCTATCAGTCAAGATCGGGACAGCGCGCCGTGCGAACAACTGCTTTTTACCGAGTGGGGTGTCAAGACGTTTGACCACCACGCCTTGGTGACGCGTGTCTGCCATATCCTTTGGCACATAAGGGCGAAATGTCGCAATCAATTTCCCTAAACAATTGTAATGCATATTGTTACAATTATTTATGATTCTCTGGGGTGTCACGCCATCTCGAGGGCAATCGCGACGTCTCAGCGAATGGTGATATATCTATAAGATATCACCTGCCATAAGCACTCACGACATTTCGGCCTTATGTGCCAGGCGGTACGAAGCAGTCCCGGCGGGGCATGGGACGGAACCTCGAGCGGTCCAGGTATCGAAGGTTTCCTCAATGGCTCTGGTCAGCTGATCGAGTGTCGAGAAGTATTGGTTGTGGGTCGCCAGACGGCGCGTGAATTTCCACACTCGCTCAATCGGGTTGAGTTCTGGGCTGTAGGGTGGTAGAAAGGCAATCGTAAGTTGAGGGCTGGCTTTTTCACGCCATGCCTTGTGGAGTAGTGCATGGACCTTGATCGCCGACCCAAGTCCGACGGACTCCTATGCACCTACCAGATCGGTCGGTCTGCAACTGATGATTACGGTAATCCTTATCCAATTCTTCATTATTCGTTTTGAAGTCGCTATAACACGTTTATGGCCCTCTTGACATTGAGGGCATGCCGGCGATCATCTTGGAATTCCAGTAAAACGTGAGCAGATTCTCCATGTCGATATCCCAAAGAGTCGTGTAGCCAAGTAATCTTCCTTCTTCGCCAAGAAGAACAAGGGCGGGAAAGACCTTCAAGTCATCAAATTCGACAAGTCACGCCTCGCTCTCTTCGAATTCCACACCTATATTCCTGCAGAATGCCCAATGGGGTCGGTGGATCGCACATGTTGTGGATCTGATCCAGGTCGATACTATCCACTGGAAAACGCTCGAGTAACTGCTTGATCTGGGCTCACACGGCATTGGGATCTGCAGATCAACCTCCCCGCCCTTCAACAAATACATTCCGCCCGTTTTTTTTTTAGGCATGCCGGAGCCGGTACAATTTAAGCGCAATGTCAGCCTGTTCATGGCCGTAATGATCGGGATCGGTGCCATGATGGGACCCGGTGTGTTCGCGCTCCCGAGTATTGTGGCAGCGGATGCCGGTCCACTAGGTATTATAGCCTACCTCTTCATGGGGCTGCTCACCCTTTTTACCGCACTCAGCTACAGCGAGCTCGGTGCCGCCATCCCCATTGCAGGTGGCGGTTATTCGTTTGTGAGCCGTTCGCTACCTGATCCCGTTGCGTTCCTCACTGGCTGGTTCTTCTGGATCGGTAATACCTTGGCCTGCTCGCTGTATGTGGTCATTTTTGCGCTGACTGTTCGCGACTACCTCATTCCGGACGTGAGCATCATTCTCATTGTTGTTGCCACAACGCTGGTTTTCACCGCTTCCAATCTCCGGGGACAGGCGGAAGCCTTGAAGATGATCACGCTCATGAACATTGTCGAGCTGATTGTGCTGATTGGGCTTGGTGTACTGGGCGCATTTCACGTCGAACCGACCAATCTGGAGCCCTTCGCCCCCATGGGGTGGGGGCCGCTCATTCCGACGATGGGGTTAATCTACATCTCCTACGTCGGATTCGATTTGATAACGGTTGCAGCAGAGGAAATTGTCGATCCCGCCCGCAATATCCCCCGTGCCATTCTGATCACGCTCGGTGTCGGCATCGTCATCTACGTACTAGTCCTCTTCGTGATGATGGGCGTTGTCAACTACGCCGACTTGGCCGAAACCGATACGCCATTCATCTTTGTGGCCGATATACTCTTCGGCGGTTGGGGACGGACGGCTGGAATCATTGCCACCATAATGGCCAGCCTGTCAGCTTTCAGCGTCACCCTGGGCGCCAGTTCTCGCGTGCTGTATGCCCTCGGACGCGATGGTCACTTTCCTGGGGTGTTTTCCCGTCTGCACCGCCGTTTCAAGACGCCTCACATTGCTCTCTTTGCCTGCGCCGGACTGGTTACGGTCTTTGGCGCTACGGGTATCGTCAACCTACTTGCATCTGCCAGCAGCTTCGGATATCTAGTGGCCATTGGCATCGTTAACTACGCCGTGATTGCGCTGCACAGGAAGATGCCCAACCTGCGGCGCCCGTTCAAAGTTATGCTCTTTCCGGTTACTCCGGTGTTGGGTATCATCTCATGCTGGTTTTTCGTTCCCATGCTGGATCCACAGAGTCTCGTACTGGGCGCGGGCCTCGCGGCGGTGGGTGGTGTGCTGTATTTTGTCATGCCAGCCAACAGAAATCTTGTCCAGCGCCTACCGGAATTTGCCCGTACCATCAAAATCCGACTTCGAATTTGGAGGAAACCCCACATGCAAGTACTGATCATAGGAGGAGGAAACCAGGGGATGAATATTGCCGATCGGCTCATCAAGCAGGACGAATATCGGATGATGTTTCGCTCATCCGAATACAAGGTCACATTCGTCGAGAAGGATGAGACACGATGCAATGAGCTGGAGCGGCGCTACAGTGTCCCCATCTTCCACGGAGATGGCACCAAGCTCGAAATCCTGGATCAGGTCGAACCCGGGAAGATGGACGTCGCCATCGCGGCCACTAACCATGACGAGCGCAATACGATCATGGCCCTGCAGGCTCAACGACTGGGCATTCCGCGGGTAATTGCCATCGCGCGGGATCCCGACTATGTAGAGCTGCTCAAGTCTCGCGGCGTCGTCTGCATCAGCGCCCCGTACGCTACAGCGGCCATGGTGGAGAACCACCTTGATCGACCCAACGTGGCTGATCTATTTGAATTCGAATCCGGCGTGGCCAGCCTTGTCGACATGCGAGTGCCGCTCGATGCGCATGTTGTGGGAAAGAAAATCAGTGATATCGACATTCCGGAGCAGTGTGTGGTGGCGGCAGTCATTCGTGATCAAGAATTCGTAGTACCACGTGGAGAAACGATTGTCAGAGGTGGTGACGAGATCGTTTTTGTTGGCCCCGTGGACTCGGTTCAAGCTGTTCATGGGGTCTTCTCCAGGACGCCCACAAAGTGATCTGCCCTCGGAGTTCGTGTCTATCTACCTACGGGGACCTCAAGTAGAAGCGGGCGATGACTCGACATGATGGATTCATGGAGAAAAGCCAGGGCCACAAGTATAAACGCGTCCAGAATCCGATGCGTCGTTATAAGATGGTGAGCTCAAAGCCTAAGGATGTTGTCATGAATCAACCGCCCGCCTACCAGAAAGTAATCGTTCCCGATCGCAACCGCCAGTCGTGCGAGTCCGCAACACCTTATACGCAATACTATCGGATTCCCTCCCTCAAAAGTGCTTGCAGGGCGTCAACAATTGACGTGTGGGTACTCTGCTTGAGGCGGCCGATTGTACGAACCATAATACTTTCGCTCGCCGTGAACACTTTACCTGGTCGGACATAGCTGACGCGCTGGAGACTGCCCGATGCGAAGTGATCGTCCGTCAGTTCGATGGCGGCTGGATCAGCATATGGATTGCTCGTGACTTGACATAGGATATAGTCTCCTCTTTGGACACCCGCCAAAATCACGGGGCACGTCCCTTCGGCGGGGCACTCGGACAGGATCGATAAAGCAGGATGAACAGCTGAGTCACCAGAGCCACTGTGCCCAACACGCATTCCGGCAACACCTGCGACCGAAACATCAGTTTATTCAGCCAGGTCATTGACTTCCGCCTAATGATATTCGCTTGTTATCCAGAAACCCGAACTACCTGGCCCGGCTCAATGGTCTCCAAAGCTTCCAGAATTGACGGAAACAGAGGTGCCAGGGACCTATAGGCATTTGACCGAGACCGAATTACTAGTACAGAAATGGACTTGTCGGTGAGGTCTTGCTGATATTCGAGGTTGGAATCGAACGTGATGATGAGGTCAAAATGGCCGTCAGCGGCCGCCAACAAGGCTCCATTTTGAATGGATGTCCAACCTTCGTCCTGAACGGTGCTCACTTCATGCGCAGGCCTGAGTCGATGACGAAGCCGGTGAGGTATTTTCGTCCAACAGAACGCGCATCAAGCGGCCCCTGCATCTTCTGGGGTCTGGGTGAGGGCGTCATTTAGAGCAAGTGACAGGAATGCTTCCGCTTGCTCCCTCTTTACTGTAGGAAAGTCCTCAAGGAACTCCGTGATACTGATTCCATCACGAAGATGCGATACTAGAGAGTCCACCGGCACACGCGTGCCAGTGAAGACGGGCGTCCCGCCTAGCACTTTCGGATCAGAATGGTATATGGCAGCCCGGTCCATAACTCAAGGAGGTCTGTTTTCGGGATATTACGACGAAAGTCGGAACTCGATCCGAGGGTTTCTGGATAACGGCTGGCAATCTGCTGCGACCAACATGGCCGCCTATCGAAGTGTACGAGTCACAATCCTTCCAGGCCAGCTACCGGAGTAGTGGGAGTCAGCAACAGCACCCCTTGTTATCCGGCGTGCTTATTGGACAAGCACCCGAAACCCTCCATATGCCATTCTATTGGCATCGAAGCCTGAACTCGAAGTGTTAACCAGATCTGCCATCCTCGGGTCAGTCGCCACTTTCTCGTTTGCGAGGTCCCGCGCTTTTCGGGAGTCAAATTTTACCCACCCAAATAGTATCACATCATTCTCTGTCGCAGAAACCACATCAGAGAATGAGCGTGTTCCTTCCAAATGCATATCGTCCCCAACATATTCCCGGTATTCAAGAGCACCATGCTCTTTCCAAATTTCTGCCACCTTTTGAGACAACCGCATATACTCACTTAATCGGTCATGCGGAACGGGATGAACGAATCCGTCTATGTATTGCGACATAATTGCTCCGTGTGTGGTAATGAGAATTTCTGATCAGCCGGATAACGGCTGGCAATCTGCTGCGACCAACATGGCCGCCTATCGAAGTGTACGAGTCACAATCCTTCCAGGCCAGCTACCGGAGTAGTGGGAGTCAGCAGCACCTTGATACTGTTCATGGCCACCTCCCGAAGTCTGTATCGTTGGAGGTGATCTCCACAACACAAACTCCAGGAGGAAAGCCATGCGGTATTACAAACCACAGAACCAGTATCAGTACTTCTGCGGCATCGACCTGCATACC